>JAITIK010000162.1 GCA_031279555.1 Treponema sp.
AACAAATGGGTTGTCAAGGTAAAAGCGATACGCTATACTTTTGCTCATGCGCTCATTTGAAGTAGTATCACCTTTCGAACCTGCGGGCGATCAGGCGGAAGCAATCGCGGCTTTGATCGCCGGTATCAGGAACGGGGATCGGTTCCAGACTTTGCAGGGCGTCACCGGTTCGGGCAAGACCTTTACCATGGCGAAGGTTATAGAGGCGGTGCAGATGCCCACGCTTATCGTAAGCCATAATAAAACCCTCGCGGCGCAGCTTTTCCGTGAATTCAAGGGTTTTTTCCCCTACAATGCGGTTGAATATTTTGTTTCGTATTATGATTATTACCAGCCGGAAGCCTATGTCGCAAGCCGCGATCTTTATATAGAAAAAGATGCGTCTATTAACGAAGAAATTGAACGGCTCAGACTTTCTGCGACCAGAAGCCTCATGGAGCGGGAGGATGTGATCATTGTGGCGACCGTTTCCTGCATCTACGGCCTGGCGACGCCGGAAGTCTACCGGAAAATGACCGCATCGTTTAGGACAGGCGAAAGCATTGACACCGAATCGCTTATGCGGCGGTTTGTGGAGTTGCAATACGGGCGCAACGATGTGGTACTGGAGCGGGGCGGATTCAGGCGGCGCGGCGACACGCTTGAAATTTATCCCGCGTATCTGGAAGAAGCGTACCGCGTTGATCTTGATTGGGATGTCGTAGCGCATATTCGCAGATTCGACCCCGTTTCGGGCGAGATTCTGGAAGCGCTTGACCGGGCGGTGATTTATCCGGCGAAACAATTCGTCATGCCCCAAGACATGATAGACGCGGCGCTCGGCAAAATAAGGGCGGAGCTTGCGGAGCGCATCGAATTCTTTCAGTCCAATGGACGCATTCGGGAGGCCGAGCGCATAAAAATACGGGTGGAATACGATATTGAGATGCTCAGTGAAATGGGCTACTGTCCGGGCATAGAAAACTATTCCGCGCCTCTTGCCGGACGCGGACCCGACGCGGCGCCGGACACGCTCATCGACTATTTTCCCAAAAAACACCTCACCTTCATAGATGAAAGCCATGTAACGCTGCCTCAAATTGGCGCGATGTACAACGGCGACCGCAGCCGCAAAACCAGCCTTGTCGAATACGGATTCCGGCTGCCCAGCGCTATGGACAACCGCCCCTTGCGCGGCGCGGAATTTCAGGAGCGGATTGACAAGGCGATATACGTATCCGCCACGCCGGGCGAAACGGAACTGAAACAATCCGCCCGTGTGGTTGAGCAGATCATCCGCCCCACCGGACTGCTCGATCCGGAGATCGACGTGCGTCCCACCGAGGGACAGATGGAGGACATCTACGCCGAGGTGCAGGAGCGCATACGCGCAGGCGAGCGTTCTCTTATCCTCACGCTTACCAAGAAAATGGCGGAGGATTTGACGGGTTATCTCAGCAGCCTCGGACTCAAAGTCCGCTACATCCACAGCGAAGTTGAGACCATTGAGCGGGTGGAAATCCTCACCCAACTGAGGCAGGGTGATTTCGACATTCTCGTCGGCATCAACCTTTTGCGCGAAGGCATCGATCTGCCGGAGGTGTCTTTCATCGCCATTCTGGACGCGGATAAAATCGGCTTCCTCCGTTCCCTCACGAGCCTTGTACAGATCATCGGGCGGGCCGCGCGCAACGCCGCGGGCAAAGTCGTCATGTATGCGGACAGGGAAAGCGCCGCCATGCGAGCCGCCATAACCGAAACTGCGAGACGGCGGGCGATACAGACGGCGTATAACGAGAAGTACGGCATCACGCCGACCACGGTTCAGAAAGCTATCGCCGGCATTCTCAACAGACATATTGAAGAAGAGCGACAGGTTGCGGAAACCAATATCGGCGTGTTCAAAAAATCCTACAACCTCCTCTCACCCAAAGACCGCAAGCATCTCCTTGCCACGCTTAATAAGGAGATGCTCGAACACGCCAAAAATCTGGAATTCGAACAGGCCGCGGCGATCCGTGATGAGATTAAAAAGATTGAGGAGATGGGAATGTGACGCTGAGGAGCCGCGCAGAAATAAAACGCCTGCATTTTATTTCTGCGCGGCTCCTAACAAAGTTTTCGATCCTGCCGTCTTGCGTACATCATGCGCATCACTGTGATGCTAACAAAGTTTTCGATCCTGCCGTCTTGCGTACATTGCGCGCATCACTTATAATACTGTTATGAATCAACCGCCATCCACAGCCGCGCAAATTATCATATCGATCATTCCCATAGTCGGGATTGTTATGGGAGCGGTCGTCGTGTTCTTTTACCTGCTCTGGAGCCATAAACGTAAAATGTTGCTTATTCAGACCAGTCATTATACGCGCCCCGAATTCGATCTTTCGTCGTTCAGCCTGCTTGCCGGATTGCTCCTCACCAGCGTGGGACTTGCGTTGACCATCTTTCTGGCAATCGCGCTCGGCGTCAACTTCGGGTTGCTGGGCGGCGTCATTCCCCTTGCCCTCGGCGTCGGCTTATTGCTTTATTACACGATAAACCGTTTTGACAGGAAACCATGAAAAAGGACGCCGATGATGGGCTGTCTTTTGATGAAGAGTTGCTGGTAGTCGAGATTGTCTCAGGGAAGAAAGAACTTTTCCGGTTTCTTGTCAAGCGTTATGAACGCCACGTTTACGGAATGGGAATGAGTTTTCTCCACAATGAAGAAGACGCTTTGGATTTTACCCAGGAAGTATTTCTCAAGGCGTTCAAGGGCCTCGCGAATTTTGAGGGACGCTCCCGTTTTTCCACATGGCTTTATAAAGTGGCGTACAACACCGCGATAAACAGCGCGCATAGAAAGAGAGAATTTCACAGTCTGGCGGAAGACGAACAGGCGGGCGATTTCGATACGCCGGAACAAAAGGCGATGAGGCGGCTTGCCAAAGACGCGGTGCGGGAGGCGGTGCAAACCCTTCCCGACCGGTACCGCATTTGTGTTGATCTTTTCTTTTTTTACGATAGGTCGTATAATGAGATTGAGGCTATTACGGGTTTTCCGGTGAACACCATAAAATCCCATGTTTTTCGGGCAAAAAAATTATTACGAGAAAAATTGCAAGATTTTGGAGGCGAGTGATGAGGCACATTATTGACGATCTGTATGACGCGATGGGAGAAGATATTTCTTTCTTCTCGTTCATTAAAAATTCGACGCATCTCATCATCTGTTCCGCTTGTTCCAAAGAGGCGCATAAACTGAAAATGGCGGAAATAGCTATGAAGGATTTCTTCCCGCCGTTCCCCGCGACGCCGGATTTTGAGGAATCCCTTATGGAGCAGATAGACGCGCTGCCCGATATGTCCGCGTATGAGGCGGGGCATCTGACCGAAGTGTCCTTGCGGGGCTGGGTGATCATAGGTGTTTTTATGCTCTTTTCCTTAACAACACTATTCTTCGGCATGGACTTTGAAAAGGTGGCGAGCAATCAGGGACAGGCGTTTCTGCTTCCTGTGGGCATAATCATCGGGGGCATACTCACCAGCTACGGGGCGATCTTCATCGGCAGCCACCTCAAAGAGCTGTCTGAACGCTTTGGGCTGAGATAGAGGCTCACCGTTTCGGCGCCGGTGGCGCCGGATTTCTCGTCTGAACGAGCGCCGCCAATTCGTCAGGGAGAAAAGCCAGGCTTTTAGCCGCTTTTTCCATTGGACAGAAGGTCTACGCATTTCCCATCAAACGGGAGGTTTGTCCCAACCCGAACGTAGTTCGCGTTTGGGAAACGCTCAAATAATATCGTCGAAATGTTTTGGAGTGGAGGCGAAAGGAATGAACGCGATATCTCTGTCTTCGCCTTCGCTTTCCGCATGGCGCCGGTAAAGGCTGTTGCCGTGCCAGTCTTTTTCCTTTTTTCCGGTAAAAGAGATAGCGACGATTCCTTTCAGGATATCCTTCTCGCAGTTCACCTTGAAATATTTGGGATTTCCCGCACGGAGATGGAAAAGTTCCCACCCAATTATCCTTTTCCTCAAGGCAATACACCAAGGAACCCCCGCATGGAGTTGCAATCGTCAATACGCGCCGCATCGTCAAAAGGCTCGGCAATAGTTACAAAAAACTGCCTGAGAAGGAATGTACCGAACAAGCTAAAGCGGAAAGATTGGTAGTGATCCACAAAGAAGGCATGAAAATAACATGTAAACAACAAGATAAACGGCCTCAGCCTTTGGGCGGCGGGTTTAAATAGGGGAAATAAAATTATAGGTCTTTTTCCAAGACAGCGGGGAAATGTAGCGAAGCTATTATGACTGTCTCTTGAAATAGATGAGTTTTGGATGTATGTGGGGAAAAAAAAGATAAAGCGTGACTTGCTTATGCAATATCATCGGGAAAGCGGAGGATCGTGGCGTTTGACTGGAGGAGACTGGACTTAAAGACGGCGCAAAAGCTGAAGAAGCGGATAAGGCGGCTAGGAATAAGCTGTGACCGGATGGCGGCGGATGATTGGGACAGTTTTGTTTCAACATTTGCGGGGGCTGTCACGACACCGGAAAGAAGCGTACGGTGGGGATAGAAGGAAACAACTGAAGACATCGGATAAGGCCGGCGTTTCGGAGGCTTGCTCTTTTTCAAAGAAACTATTTATTCATTCGAGCCAGTTCCAAAACGCAAACTTCCGTCCGCGCTTTGGAACTGGCTCATTCTTCGGAATATAAAAAGTTGTACTGCCGGAGATTTTTATAAAGAGTTTGCAGAACAAGGCCATTCGCCGCGCTTACTCCCGCATCCCCATTTTGCCAGTTCAAAGACTTGCAAAATGCCGTGGCTGTGCGGCTCGCAAACCGCATATCCGCATACCGCCCGGAACCTTGTACGCCGTCGCGCGCGCCGCCTCCTCCTCAAGGCGCGCTCTTACCCGCCTTTACCCGAAATTGTAGCGTACCACGGGCGTACGCGCCGCCTTCACCTCATCGGGACGCCCGATAACGGCGGCGCGCGGCGCGGAGCGCAGGCTTTCAGGATCAGACTCGGCGCGTTCACGCAACTCAAGCAAGGCGTCCGCCGCTTTGTCAAGCGTTTCTTTCGATTCGGTCTCAGTCGGCTCGATCATAAGCGCCTCATGAACGATGAGCGGAAAGTACATGGTCGGCGGGTGCATGCCCTTGTCCTGCAAAGACTTTGCGATGTCAAGCGCGGAAACGCCCTTTTCCGCTTTGAGCTTCTCAAGCGAAACGACAAATTCGTGCATGCAGGGACTTCCTTTCGCATACGCGGCGGATGGCGCAATGTCGAACCGCCCTCTGAGACGCGCCATCATATAGTTGGCGTTCAACACCGCATTTTCCGCGACAGCCGGGACGCCTTCTCTTCCAAGCGTGAGCAGATAGGCGAGGGCGCGGACGACTACGAGGAAGTTGCCGTGAAAAGCCCGAATCCGCCCGATGCTGTCCGGTTGGTTGTTGTTGAAGGAAAGTCCGCCCATATCGCTTCTGAGCGTTGGATTCGGCAGGAACGCCGCAAGCGGCGCTTTGCATCCGATGGCGCCTGCGCCGGGACCGCCCGCGCCGTGCGGGGTTGAGAATGTCTTGTGCAAATTGAGATGCGCCGCGTCAAACCCCATATCACCGGGGCGCGCGACGCCCGCGATGGCGTTGAGATTCGCGCCGTCGTAGTAGTTCAAACCGCCCGCTTTGTGAATGATATCCGTAATTTCAAGGATGTTCGGGTCAAAAAGCCCCAGCGTATTCGGATTGGTGAGCATGAGTCCAGCGGTGTCGGGACCTACCGCAGCTTTCAGCGCATCAATATCCACATAACCATCTTTTGTTGACGCAATGTTCACAACGGCAAACCCGGCCATAGCCGCGCTTGCCGGATTGGTGCCGTGAGCGGAATCCGGTACGATAATCTTCGTACGCGCCGCGTCTTTCCTCGCCCTATGATACGCTTTGATAAGCAATAGCCCCGCAAACTCGCCGTGCGATCCGGCGGCCGGCTGGAAAGTCATGGCATCCATGCCGCTCAATTCGCACAGATAACTCCCGCATAGCTCCAGAACCTTGAGCGCGCCCTGCACAGTCGCGGCGCTTTGCAAGGGATGAACATCCGTAAAGCCGCGCAGAGAAGCCGCTTCTTCATTGATTTTGGGATTGTATTTCATGGTGCAGGAACCAAGCGGATAAAATCCGTCATTCACACCGAAAGAACGCTTCGCAAGAGCGCTGTAATGGCGCGATATTTCGTTCTCGTCAAGAGATGGAAGCTGCGGCGGCGTTTTGCGGATCGCTTCCGCGGGAAGCGGGGCATCCGGCACATCGCACATCGGCAAGATTGAACAGGATCGCCCGGCGCGGCTCTTTTCAAACAACAATTCCATTAAACGCCTCCTTTTACGCTTCGCGCAATGCCGCCCAACATGTCGCACAGCGCGTCAATATCCGCTTTGCTGTTCATTTCGGTAACGCACCACAGGATGCCGCTTTCATTTGGCGCCAGTTCCGATAGCGGCAGTCCTCCCAAAACGCCTTCTTTTTCAAGAATGGCGAGCGTCTTTGCGGCATTAGGACAGGCGGTTACAAATTCGTGGAAGAAATTGCCGGTGTATTTCAACTCAAAACCGGGAATTTCGGCGATGCGTTTCGCCGCATAGACCGCCTTGGCGTGGCATTGACGGGCCGCTTCGGCTAATCCGTCCGCGCCCATCACCGAAAGGTACGCCGCTGCGGTAAGGGCGCACAACGCCTCATTGGAACAGACATTGCTCAACGCCTTCTCCCGCCTGATGTGCTGCTCACGCGCTTGCAGGGTAAGTGCAAATGCGCGGCGTCCTTCATGATCCGTGGTTTCGCCAACAATGCGTCCGGGCAGTTTTCTCATAAGCGCGGCCTTGCACGCCATAAAACCCAGATAAGGCCCGCCGAACCCAAGCGGCAAACCAAGCGGCTGCCCTTCGCCTGTCGCAATATCCGCCCCTAAGACCCCCGGGCTTTCGAGAATCCCCAGCGCTATTGGGTTGCACCCCGCGACGAGCAGGGCGCCCGCCTCGTGAAGCATGTCCGCCGCAGTTTTGATGTCTTCGATCTGGCCAAAAAAATTCGGCTGTTGCAGGTAGAGGCATACGACGCGCATCCCTTCTTCGGCAAGCATGGTTTTCAAGGCGCCGGCATCCAGCGTTCCGTTTGCGAGCGGAACCGTTTTCACCGTATAGTCGTATCCAAAACAGTACGTGCGGATCGTTTCAATGACATGGGGATGGGCGCCTTCCGCGACATATACAATGGCGCGATCCCGTGAAGCGCACATACGCGCCGCTTCCGCAGCCGCGCTCGCCCCATCATACATGGACGCATTGGAGGCGTCCATGCCCGTAAGCTCGCAGATCATGGTCTGATATTCAAAAATAGACTGCAAAATCCCCTGGCTGATCTCCGCCTGATAGGGCGTGTACGCGGTTAAAAACGTTTCGTTAGCCGTAATGCGCTTAACCGCAGCCGGAATGTAGTGCCGGTACGCGCCCGCTCCCCGGAACACGCTCTTGAATACGGTGTTTTGGGCGGCGATCTCCTGCATGGCGCGCGCGACTTCAAGCTCAGACAGTCCCGAAGGAAGCGCGGTTCCGCCCGTGTACAACGCCTCCTTCGGAATTTCGGCGAATAAATCCCGCGTGGATTTCCGTCCTATAACACGAAGCATGGCTTCGCGGTCTTGAACCGTATGCGGTATATAGGATCCCATTGTTTTAACCTATCAGTTTCGTGTATTCCGCCGCGGAAAGCAGCGTATCTGCGGAGAGCGATCCCCGCGCTTTGACAAGCCACGTCTCGTACGGCGTTTGGTTGATTAATTCAGGCGCGTCAAGCGGCGTCTGGTTGACTTCCGTAACTTCGCCATCAAGCGGGCTGTAAATCTCAGAAACCGCCTTCACGGATTCCACATCCGCGAACGAAGTTCCGGCAACCAGCGCGTCGCCCGCCTGCGGCAAATTGACGAACACGATGTCGCCGAGTTCCTTCTGGGCGAAATCGGTCAAGCCGATCTCGTACACGCCGCCTTTAATTTCACGAACCCATTCATGGGATTTCGTATAACGCAAATCTTCTGGAATATGCATATTTTTCTCCTAACAAAATATAGAACTTTTTTCAAATCTGAAAAGTCGCCGCGGTAAAAATTACCACCGGACGTTTATGTTACGCGCTTATAAAACGGCAGTCCGACGACAACGGCTTCCACTTTGCGCCCGCGCACGTCTATTTCAACCTTCTGCCCGGGCGTCGCGTACTTACACTGAACAAGCGCCATCGCAACGCCTTCTTTCAAATGGGGGGCAAAAGAGCCGGACGTTGTTTTCCCGATGACAACGCCGTCCGCAAAAACGTCTTCACCGCCGCGTGAAATGCCGCGCCCTATGACCCTCAACCCCACGCGGATGCGGGCGGGCGTTTCTCCGCCAGCGAGCCGCTGTTTGCCTATGAAATCCGGCTTATTCATTTTGACCGCAAACGAGAGCGCGGCTTCAAAAGGCGTAATATCTTCAGTCATCTCGTGTCCGTACAACGGCATCGCGGCTTCAAGGCGGAGCGTATCGCGGCTGCCGAGACCGCAGGGGATAAGCCCGCCGTTTTCGCCCGCGTCAAGCAGTTTTTCCCATAGCGCGACCGCATCGTGTGGAGCGCAGTACAACTCAAAGCCTTTTTCACCCGTATACCCCGTGCGCGACACAATACACGAAAAGCCGCCGACCGCGCCGTTTTCAATGAGCGTATAATACGCGGAAGGAATTGACGCCGGAGCCGCCAAACGAGCGAGAATCTGCTCAGACAACGGCCCCTGCAAGGCGATCTGCGCTATTGAATCGGAAATATCTTCAAATTGCGCTGAACCTTCAAGGTGGGAGCGTATCCAGTCCGCGTCCTTTTCGCGGTTTGCGGCGTTGACAACCAAAAGATACCGCCCCCCGTTCTCTTCGCCCATCTTGCAGACAACAAGATCGTCAATAACGCCGCCTTTATCGTTGCACATCAGCGTGTAACGCACCCGTCCAATCGGCATCTTTGAAAAATCGTTAGTCGCTATGCGCTGGAGATTGTCAAGCGCATCTTCGCCGGAAACAACGAATTCTCCCATGTGCGACACATCGAACAAGCCGGCTCTGTTTCGCACAGCCTCGTGTTCGGCTATGACGCCCCGCTCATACTGCACCGGAAGCAGGTACCCCGCAAACGGTACGATTTTTCCACCGTGTGATTCATGCCACGCATAAAGCGGCGTTGTCTTTTCCATAATAAAAGAAACATAGCATATTAGTAAGAATTTTGCAAGAAGGAGAAAGATAAGGAATACAGGGACGACACAGAATGAGGACGAGGATGGCGACAAACAACAAAACCGCGACAATCGCCAGTACGAGGATCGCCACGCACATCGGAGACGCGGCGCGACTCTGGACGGGTCGGGCGGGTCATTCCGGCTGCGCATACCGCGCTGGAGGAAATAATCTGAATGTTCTCTATCGGCGAATGATTCTTCGCCCGATCGGGAACGGACGGCTGAACGATAACCGGAGGATGACCGGCGCGGAACATGTATCTCCTACCTTCTAATATCCGCGGGAGTGAAATTATCACTGATTATTCACAGAAGGCGACGCGGCGCCTTGACAATTATCTATGAAGGGCGTATGCTTTCTTTTTAGAAATGAGGCTGTTTCAAAGGCGTGTTCGTTTTGGAACAAGCTCAATGGAAGGAGTCTGAAATGGCTATTTCAGATGTACAAACACAAGGTTCTTGGATTGTTGTATATAATGATAATGGCAAAGAAGAATCTCGTATGGGTTCAAATGGCAAGGAAGTGGCAG
>JAITIK010000180.1 GCA_031279555.1 Treponema sp.
AACAGGAATGACATATTTCCCATTGCTATAAACATCATGAGACCCTTTGCCATGTCTTAAAAGAGCATATCCATTATCTTTTAACTCCTTTATGACATTCCTCTCCCATTCAGCCATAATGTACCTCATTTTCATAATTCATAGTGAACTGAACCTTAAAATCCGATACTTCCAGCAAATCATATATAGTTAGATTAGACTCTTGAATGAGCAAGTCCAAAGAATTAGCTCCCGCTACAAACCCAGGAATATCTTTACTCGTGCTATACCAGATGTTATCTTCATCATCATGATGAATGTCTACATTGTAAGTCATTTTTCTCCTCCTAGTTTTGAAATGCGTTTATGCGTCATAAAAACTATATATCACAGCATGTTAATAGTCAATAGCTTTTTTATGAACACGAATCGCACGAACGGCGCGAACAAAGGCGCGTCGAGGGTCGCCCTCTATGATTATAACCGGAAGATCGCCCCGTCTTGAAATGAACGGCGCGAACTCTCGCTTAAATAGCGAAGGCCGCTCTGTCCTGTTCGTGTTTGTTCGTGGCGTTCGTGGTTATTGACTTAACCCTCCCGTACTGTCATACTTTAACAGCGCGGGGCGCGGAAGCGGCCCCGAAATTCTACAGGAGTTATATTAGAAAAGAATGGCAAAGAAAGGAAGCGTTGAAATCAAACGGAATTGGTGCAAAGGCTGCCTCCTGTGCGTCCGTTCATGTCCGGCGAAGGTTCTTGAAGTTGACAAGACGCCCAATGCATCCGGTTCATATCCGGTATGCGCGGTTCATGGGGAAAAATGCATCGCATGTGGGAACTGCTACGCGGTGTGTCCGGATGTGTGCATAACGGTGTATGAGGAGGCGGTATGAGCGGCGGAAACAAGGTGTTGATGAAGGGCAATGACGCCATTGCGGAAGCCGCTGTCAGGGCGGGCTGCGCGGCGTATTTTGGGTATCCCATCACCCCGCAGAATGAGTTGATCGCGTACATGGCGAAGAATATGCTTGATAAGGGCAGGGTTTTTATACAAGCCGAAAGCGAGACCGCCGCGGTCAACATGGTGTATGGCGCGTCCGCAGCCGGAGCGCGGGCTATGACCTCATCGTCAAGTCCGGGCGTAAGCCTTAAACAGGAAGGCATCTCCTACGCGGCGGGCGCGGATATTCCGATGGTGGTGGTGAACGTGGCGCGCGGCGGGCCCGGGCTTGGATCCATCGCGCCGGCTCAGTCGGACTATTTTCAGTCCACCCGGGGCGGCGGACACGGGGACTACTACTGCATCGTTCTTGCGCCGAAAAGCGTACAGGAGTGCGCGGATCTAACCTACCTCGCCTTCGATCTGGCGGACGAATGGCGGACGCCGGTGATCGTGCTGGCGGACGGCATGATCGGGCAGATGATGGAAGGGGTCGTCCTTCCTCCTGAACGGCGTTTGGAAGACCTGCCGAAACGGGACTGGACGGTCGGTCATCTGGCGGATCAGGGGCGGAAAGAGGCGCGGCATATCACTTCGCTCGATCTACTGCCGGAAAACCTTGAAGCGAAGACGCGGGCGCGTTTTGAACGGTACGAGAAGATCAAGGAAAAAGAAATCCGCTTCGAGGCTGTCGATACGGAAGGCGCGGACATTATCCTCGCCGCCTATGGAACGTCGGCGCGGGTCGCGCTCGGCGCTAAAAAGCTGGCTGAGAAAGCGGGCGTTAAAGCCGGCCTTTTCAGACCCATCACCCTGTGGCCTTTCCCCTATAAGCGACTCGCAAAGATAGCGGAATCCGGCAAGCCCATTCTGACTGTGGAGATGAGCCTTGGACAGTTTGTGGAGGACGTGAAACTCTCCCTGCTTGAACGCGCGCCCGGCGCGCCGCAGAGCGCGGTACACCTTTTGGGGCATAGCGGCGGCGTCATCCCGACTGAAGAAGAAGTGTTTGAGCGGATACAGGCCATAGTGAAAGGAAACGCGCGATGAAAACAGCATATACACATCCCGAAAGCCTCGTCTCTGTAGAGACCAAGTACTGCGCGGGCTGCGGACATGGGGTTGTCACGAGAATTCTCTGCGAACTCATTGATGAAATGGGCGTTCGCGGCAAGACGATTGTCACAAATCCGGTGGGGTGCGCGATCTGGGCGGATCTGTACTTCGATACGGACACGGTGCAACCGCCCCACGGGAGGACGCCGGCGGCTGCTACAGGCGTCAAGCGGATATTGCCGGATCACCTGGTCATCTGTTATCAAGGGGACGGCGACATGGCGGCTATCGGCGCCGCGGAAATGATACACGCGGCGAACCGGGGCGAAAAATTCACAACCATTTTTGTCAACAACGCCATCTACGGCATGACCGGCGGGCAGATGGCGCCTACAACGCTTGTGGGGCAGAAAGCTTCCACCGCGCCGTACGGACGCGATCCGGTTGAGGCGGGCATGGGCTACCCTATCCGGGTCGGGGAATTGCTTGCGACTCTTGAGGGGAGCCGCTACATAGCGCGCGGCGCGGTGAACAACGCGGCGAACGTACGCAAGACCAAACAATACATCAAAAAAGCTCTGCAAGCCCAAATGCAAGGCGTGGGCTTTACTATGGTGGAAATTCTCTCCCAGTGTCCCACAAACTGGGGGATGGAGCCGGTGCAATCGGTTGAATGGCTTGAAAAGGAAATGATCCCGGTGTTCCCGCTCGGCGAAATCAAGAACACGCTGGACTCTGTGTCCGCACCGGCGGCGAAAGGAGGCGCTCAATGACCGAAAAATCGTTCTTCGCTGGTTTCGGCGGACAGGGTATCATCTCCATGGGACAAATTTGGGTGTACTGCGCCATGAAAGAAGGCGGGAATGTCACCTTTTTTCCCTTTTACGGGGCTGAAAAACGCGGCGGCATCGCCCGCGCAAGCGTCATCATATCGGACGAAGAAATCGCAAGCCCGCTTGTCACCACGCCGGATTCAGCGTTGGTGATGAACAGCGATTCGCTCCCCCTGTGCGAGAAAGCCTTGAAACAGGGCGGACTCATGCTCATCAACTCCTCGCTGGTGAAGGAAAGACCCGCGAGGGGGGACATCACGGTGGTGACGGTGGAGGCGACCGGCATTGCGGAAAAGCTCGGAGGCGGCAAAGTCGCAAACATGGTGGCTTTGGGCGCAATGGCGAAGCGTACATCCGCTTTGCGTCTCACCGATATCGAAGCTGTGTTGAGGAATTTCTTCCCGCCTGACAAACACAAGTTTGTGGCTATGAATGTGGAGGCGATTCAAGCCGGATTCAACGCGGTGTAAGGGCCGCTGGCGGCGCGGGTTGCGCCGCCAGCGTGTACGCGCCCCGTCAGGCCGTCAGGCCGCCCATCATGGCGCCAATCTTCCGCTCGTCCGCGTCCTGCGCCGGAACAATGCCGGTGATAGTCCCTTTTGATATGGTCGCTATGCGGTCGCAAAGGGCGAGGATTTCGTCCAGTTCAAAAGACACGAGCAATACCGCCCGCCCTTTGTCGCGTTCGGCGACGATGCGCCTGTGTATGTACTCAATGGCGCCTACGTCAAGCCCGCGCGTGGGTTGAGCCATGATCAGCAAATCCGGCGAGAGGTCTATTTCCCGCGCAATGATGATTTTTTGCTGGTTGCCGCCAGACAGGGCTTTCGCAAGCGTAGCGGGACCATTGCTGGCTCGGACGTCAAACTCGGAAATCAACGTCTGCGCATGGGAAATTATAGCGGGAAACCGGAGAAAGCCGAACCGTGAATATGGAGCCTTTCTGAAATTCTTAAGAATAAGGTTTTCATCAACCCGGAAATCAAGCGCCAGCCCATGTTTATGCCGATCTTCCGGCGCCAGCCCTATGCCGCTCTCGTTGCGGGCGCGGATACGCGCTTTGGCGATGTCCTTGCCTTTCAGGAGGATGCATCCTGATTTTATTGGCAAAAGACCGGCGATAGCCGCTGTCAATTCGGATTGACCATTGCCGTCAATGCCCGCAATGCCGAAAATTTCTCCGGCGCGGACGCTCAGGGAAAGATCGCGTAGTGCGGGAACGCCCTTGCCGCCCATGACCGTAAGGTTTTCGATCCTGAAAATCTCGTCCCCCGGAACAGCGGGTTTTTTGTCAATGCGGAAATTCACCGCCCTGCCCACCATTTTCTCGGCAAGCTCCCGCTCGTCAGCGCCGGCGACAGTGACCGTGCATATTGTCTTGCCGCGTCTGAGTATGGTGCAACGGTCTGCGGCGGCTTTTATTTCCCTGAGTTTGTGGGTGATAAATACAATGGTCGTGCCTTCCGCTTTGAGTTTGCGGAAAATAATGAGGAGTTCGTCGATCTCCTGAGGGGTAAGCGCCGCGGTCGGCTCGTCGAAGATAAGAATATCCGCATTCCGGTACAAGATTTTGAGGATTTCCACCCGTTGCTGCATACCCACCGTAATGTTTTCAATACGCGCCTTTGGATCAACGGCGAGACCGTAGGTCTCCGAAAGTTGGGCGACTCGTTTTTCCGCTGTTTTAAGGTCGAGGCAACCGAACTTGTCGCGGCTTTCACACCCAAGTATGATGTTTTCCGTGACGGTGAAGTTATGCACCAGCTTGAAGTGTTGATGCACCATGCCGATTTTGAGCGCGCTGGCGTCGTTCGGCGTTCTGATAGCGACTTCCGCGCCCCGAATCTTGATCGTCCCTCCGTCCGGCTCGTAAAGGCCGAACAAAATGGACATAAGGGTGGATTTTCCGGCGCCATTTTCTCCAAGCAACGCATGGATTTCACCTTCTTCGACCGACAGGCATACATTGTCGTTTGCGACAATTCCGGGAAAGATTTTTGTTATATTGATCATTTCGATTGCGGGCGCCGGCATATCCGCCTCCACTCCGGTTTTTTTAGAGCGTGGAGCCGCAGGCGCCGGCTCCCGCTTTGTTTGTTTACTGCGCTTTAATATCGGCCGGGAAATTCGGAGTCGCCCGCGCTTCTTCAAGCGTCGCGGCCACTTTTATCGTACCGGCGATGATTTTCGCCTTTTCCGCTTCTACCTTGCTTACAATGTCTTGGGAAAGCGCCGCAGTGTTGGTGAGGGCAAAGCCTACGCCGTCAGCCTTCAGATCGAGCGTTACAACCTCGCCTTTGAACGTCCCGTTCTTCACGGCGTTAAGGGCGTACAGCAGAGAGGACTCGACCCGTTTTAACATGGAGGTAAGCACCGCGGAATCCGTGTCATTGTAAAGCCCTTCTTCGTACTGATCGGAATCGACGCCGATTGCCCACACGTTCTTGCCCTGAAGCCGGTATTCCTTGGCCTGGGCGATAGTTCCGTTGCCAGTGCCGCCCGCAGCCGAGTAGATCGCGTATACGCCGGAATCGTACCAACTCTTCGCCTGGGTCTTTGCGAGATCGGGACGCCCCCAGTCATTCGCGTAGTACTCAACGATTTTCGCGTTGGGAAGCGCCGAAAGGATGCCCTGAATATAGCCAATCTCAAATTTAGTGATTGTAGGATCGGCAATACCGCCAATGAATCCGAACTGGGGATCGGTAATGCCGTCGGCTTTCGCTTTAAGGGCAGCCGCGAGTCCGACCAGATAAGAACCTTCATGTTCCGCAAACACCACGTTCATCACATTAGGCAGATCAATCCAGTCAACATCCACCATCAAATAGTTCTGATCCGGCGTGTCGGCGGCGACCTCGCCCAGCGCGTCCGCGAAAGCGAAGCCTGTGGCGACTATCAGATCGTACTTTTCATCGGCGGCCTGCCTCAGAGTCGGAATGTACATGTCCTGAGTTTGGGCTGTCACCAATTCATAGAGCGCGCCTCGGTTCGGCGTTGAGTCCCACGTATCGCCGTAGAATTGCAAAATGCCGCGCCAGGCGGCCGCGTTGAAAGACTTGTCATCAATGCCGGTTGGATCCGTTAAAAGCCGCGCCGTAATCTGTTTTTCAGCCGGCGCCGCCTGCTCCGAAGGCGCTGAGGCCGTCTGAGCGTCTTTTTTTGAACAGGAAACAAACAACAAGAGCGTTATCGCAAGCGCCACGCTTACGCCTGCCGGAATCTTCTTCATTAAAGTTCTCCTTAAATAATAAAAATTTATTTTATTTTAAAACAATGCGACAAGAAAAACAAGTGGGCTGCGCTTTGGAAGTTTTATTCGCAACGGGGTCTAACGCCCAACCTTTCAAGACGCATCCTTGAGGGCGGCTTTGTACGATCCATGTTGCAAAAAAACGCCGGAAATGCTAGATTCCTACTATGAATTATTCGATAGCCTTGATTCCCGGCGACGGGATTGGTCCTGAAGTGATTAAACCGGCGACAGAAGTCCTTGATGCGGTCGGCGGCGCATGGGGACATGTTTTCAATTATGTGGAGCTTGAAGCGGGCGGCTGCGCCATCGACAGTACGGGCGAGCCGTTGCCCCAAAAAACGCTTGAGGCCGCCAGGCAGTGCGACGCCCTGCTGTTGGGCGCGGTCGGCGGCCCGCAATGGGAAAACTTGCCCGGTCATCTGCGTCCAGAACGCGCCCTCTTGGGATTGCGAGCCGGTTTGGGAGTGTTTGCAAATCTGCGTCCGGCGAAGTTGTTGCCCCAGTTGCGGAGCGCGTGTCCGTTAAAAGACGACGTTCTCGTTTCCAGCAATTGCGAAGGCAAACCGGAATTCGACCTGCTCATCGTGCGGGAACTTACCGGAGGGCTTTACTTTGGGGAACGGGGGCGAAGCGCGGATGGCAAAGCGGCCTTTGACACCGAACGCTATTCATGGGACGAGATAGAGCGGGTATTGCGTACGGGCTATGAAGCCGCTGCGATCAGGCGGAAGAAACTCTGCGTTGTGGATAAGGCGAATGTACTCGAATCGTCCCGTTTTTGGCGCGAGGTCGCCGCCGTTGTGTCGAAAGAGTATCCTGATATTGAGACGTCGTTCCTCTATGTTGACAACGCCGCCATGCAACTTGTCCGCGCTCCCGGACAGTTTGACGTTATCGCAACCTCGAACCTTTTCGGCGACATTTTATCCGATGAGGCGTCAGTACTGACCGGCTCTATCGGTATGCTGCCTTCGGCGAGCCTCGGCGGCGAGCGCGATCCGGCTGCCAAGAATGGCTGCCCTGTAGGCATGTACGAGCCGATACACGGTTCCGCGCCGGACATTGCCGGCAAGAACATCGCAAACCCGCTCGGTACGATCCTTTCAGCCGCAATGATGCTTCGCTATTCCTTTGGGCTTGAAAAAGAAGCCCGCGCCGTTGAGGACGCGGTAAGCGCCGCGCTGGACGCGGGGCTGCGCACTCTGGACATTGCGGGCAGGGGGCGGGTTGCGGCGAATGAAACGATTGTCGGCGCCAAAGAAATGGGCGAAGCCGTAATAAAACTGTTGGAGAAATGAAACATGAATGTACTTGTTATAGGTTCAGGCGGACGGGAACATGCCATTGCGTGGAAACTCGCCATGTCGCCAAAAGTCGACGCGGTCTTTGTGGCTCCGGGCAACGGCGGAACCGCCCTTGAAAACAAATGTGAGAATGTACTCGCCGATGTTGATCCTGAGACGGAAGCGATGATTCTGGCCGATTTCGCCGAAAAAGCGGGCGTCGCCTTCAGCGTGGTTGGTCCTGAAGCGCCGCTTGCCGCAGGAATCGCCGCCGCGTTCCACAGCCGCTCCCTTGCCATTGTGGGGCCTGACAAAAGAGCGGCGCGGCTTGAGGCGAGCAAGGCGTTTTCAAAGGCTTTTATGGCGAAATACGGCGTCCGCGCTGCGGCGGGCAGGGAATTTTTCGCTGGCGGCGGCGCCGGCTTTGAAGACGCGCTTTGGCATGTGAAAACCCATTTTTCCCAAACCAATCAACCCATTGTCATCAAGGCGGACGGGCTTGCCGCAGGCAAAGGCGTTGTCATTGCGAATTGCTTTACAGAAGCCGAAGCGTGTCTGCGCTCTTTTATGAAGGATGGCGTTATTGGGGAGGCGGGAAGAACCGTTGTAATCGAAGACTTCCTGCGCGGCAAAGAAGTTTCCGTTCTCGCCGCTGTCAGCGTTCGAAACGGCAAGGGCGTTATCGCGCCCTTCATTTCGGCGCGGGATCACAAACGCCGCTTTGACGGCGACATGGGTCCCAATACAGGCGGCATGGGCGCCATTGCGCCGGTTCCGGACTTCACAGAAGCGGCGCAAGCGGATTTTCGCTCATCGATCCTTGAGCCGACGCTGAAAGGGTTGAAGGCGGAAAACTTTGATTACCGCGGGTTCATTTTTTTCGGACTCATGGTACAGGATGGACGCTGCTATTTGCTTGAATACAACGTGCGCTTGGGCGATCCGGAAACACAGGCGGTCTTGCCGTTGCTTGACTCGGACTTCGCGGATGTGTGCGTTGCGATTCTGGATGGGAGTCTGACGGAGAACCAGCTTGCGTGGAAGCGGGGCGCCGTGTGCGCTCCGGTTGCGGTCGCTGACGGGTACCCGGGCCCATACCGGAAAGGCGATTGTGTTACGGTGAACGGCATGGCGCCGAACGGCGGCGAATTGTCCCCTGACGTGAAGCTCTTTGCCGCGGGCGTACGCCTGCAAGACGGCAATTTCTTCACATCAGGCGGCAGAACGCTTGCCATTTCCGCGTATGGCGCTGACGCGGAGAGCGCGAGAAGCGCGGCGTATCGCGGCCTCGATTCGGTGCGCTTTGAGGGCATGGGCTGTAGAAAGGATATTGGGCGATGACGCCGCCGCTTTCGCACGTGTACAGGAGCGTTGCGCGAGCGTGAGATTTTTTCTTGTACGCTCTTGAAATCATAGCGTCTTTTTGTTAAAATCTCTTTCGATATGGCGAAAAAACCCGGCTATTCCGCTTTATCAGACCTGTTTCAAGATGATGAGTCTAAACAGGAACTGGTCAAGACTAGCGGTGGAGATTCAAAATACCGGAAAGTGGCGAAACTCCTCATACTTATCGGCGGGGAGGAAGCGGCGAAAATACTTTCAAAGCTCAATATCAAGCAGGCGGAGATTGTTTCCAGAGAAATCGCTTCAATAAAAGGCATCACACAGGCGGAAGCGGAGAAATTATTCACCGAATTCCGGTCTTTTATGGCGGTTTTATCCGGAGGGTATAAGGGATCGTTCACGGGCGGAGTTGATGAGGCGCGGAAGCTCTTGTATGCGACGTACGGCCCTGAAAAGGGCGAGGCGATACTTAGAAAGACGGCGCCGGAGGCTGTTGAGAGTCCCTTTGGGTTTCTCGAGGACTTTACGGCGGAGCAGTTGGGCATCCTTTTTAAAGACGAATCTGCGGCGTCCGAGGCGCTGGTGCTTTCAAGACTGCCTGCGAAACTGGCCGCTGAGGTGATAAAGCATGAAGAGTCTTCAAGAAAAACCGAGATTGTCAAGCGCATAGCCAAGATGAACAAAATAGCGCCGTCCGTCATGGAACGAGTGGCGGTTGCGCTCAAAGAGAAGGCGCGGAAAATAGGCCGAACCGATTCCGAAGAAATTGACGGCATGAACGCGCTTGCGGAGATACTCAAAGCGTCGGACGCATCTTTTGAATCAAGGCTCCTTGAGGAACTGGAAGGCGACGATCCGTCCTTGAGCTACAATTTGAGGGCGAGGCTCTACACGCTCGACGACATACTCCGCATGAACGATCTTGCGTTGGAAGAAAAACTGCGAACCATGAGCGAAAAAGAAATCGTCTTTCTGCTGAAGGGGCGCAGACAGGCATTTATTGACAAAATTTTGTCCAATGTCTCAACGCCGCGCCGCGCTTTAATACGGGAAGAAGCCGAAATTTTAGGACCCGTGTCGCGTTTCGAGGCGGAGATTGTCGCGTCTGATTTCCTGAATTGGTTCAGGCGGGGGCGGGAAAGAGGCGAGATACTGCTTGCTGATGATGAAGACATTATCGTATAAATTTGTGTAAAGAGGTGCGCATGGAAACGAGATTGAAAAAGGGGCGAGCGGCAAATGGGTTTGAGATTCTTGATATCGCCGATTTGAGCGAAATTAACGCTGTGGGCGTATACGCC
This sequence comes from Treponema sp., assembly GCA_031279555.1. Taxonomy (GTDB): domain Bacteria; phylum Spirochaetota; class Spirochaetia; order Treponematales; family Breznakiellaceae; genus JAIRKH01. The sequence goes on from JAITIK010000180.1 coordinate 9,993, forward strand.
AGACATATAAAAACCGGCGCGGAGGTGTTTCACGTTCTGAATGACGATGAAGAAAACCTTTTCGCCTTCAGTTTCGCAACTGCTCCAGAGGATTCAACAGGCGTCGCTCATATAATAGAACATTCTGCGCTGTGCGGATCTGAATGTTATCCGCTGAAAGACGCTTTTCTCACGCTGGGTCAGGGCAGCCTCCAGACTTATCTCAATGCATGGACGTTTCCGGATAAAACCGTGTATCCGGCAAGTTCGGTCAACGAGCGCGATTACTTCAATATAATGGGCGTGTACGCGGACGCGGTGTTTCGCCCCCTTCTAACCGAGTGGACGTTTATGCAGGAAGGACACCGGCTGGAACTTATTGACGACGAGTCAGCTTCCGGTACGCCCAAAGGGAAAAAACTCTCCATCACGGGGGTTGTGTACAACGAAATGAAGGGCGCGTACTCTTCGATTGAGACGGCCGCCGGGCGCTTGATGGCGCAGACTCTGTTTGAGGGAACGCCGTACGCCTATGAATCAGGAGGAGATCCCGAATGTATACCGGATTTGACGTTTGAATATTTCAAAAATTTTCACAAAAGCCGCTATGCTCCGGCGAATTGCAAAATTTTTCTGGCGGGCGACATCGCAAGCGAAAAACAATTCGCCTTTTTGGACAGCATATTGCAGGCGGAGCCTGCCGGATCCGCCGCGCAACCGCTCCCGTTGGCGAAAAAGTGGGAAAAACCCAAGCGGGCGCGGGCGCAATGTCCCACGGGCGGCAAAGAGAAGGCTACGGTTCTGCTTTCATGGCTCTGCGGCGATGCGACGGATCCGGATGAAACAATGGCGCTCGACACTCTATCCGAAATTCTCATGGGACATGATGGGTCTCCGCTTGTCAAGGCGCTTGTTGAATCGGGGTTGGGGGAGGATATGTCGCCGGCGAGCGGATTTGAGGATGAATGCAGGCAGACTATTATGGCCGCGGGGTTGCGGGGCGTTGATCTTTCCAAAACTACGGCTGAAGCGGTTGAACAGCTTATTATGGAAGAACTGCGGCGTTTGACACGGGAAGGCGTCCCGAAAGAAGAAATTGAAGCCGCCGTGGTTTCCCTTGAGTTTTCAAATCGGGAAATAAGCAGATCGCATGGACCCTTTTCCCTTGTTTGGTTGCAACGGACATTGCGCGGCTGGTTGCACGGAGAGAAACCGTGGGAAAGCCTGCTTTTCCTGCCTTCTTTCACCAGAATAAAAGAAAGACTCAACGGCGCGGAGGGCGGGCGCTACGTTGAACAGCTTATTCAGACATACCTGCTTGACAACCCGCACCGCGCTCTGCTTTCCATTGAACCGGAAGCGGGCTTTCTTGAAAAAAAAGAAGCCGCTCTCGCGCAAAGACTGGCGGAAAAACAAGCGGATCTTTCAAAAGCGGAATTAAAAATCATAGAGAAAAAAGCGGGAGAGCTTAAAAAATTGCAGGGTGAAAAGGATAGCCCGGAAGCGCTGGCATCTATTCCCCATCTATCCGCACGCGATCTTTCGAGGGAAATTGTTGTGACGCCCCGCGTGTTGTTTGACGCGGGCGGCGTACCTGTTCTGGCGCACGACCTCTTCACCAACGGCATCGCCTATGTGAACATAGCGTTTCCAGTCGATGTTCTTGAGCCGGACGATTATCCGTGGCTCAGCCTGTTCAGCCGCGCCGCAGTGTCAACCGGATTGCCGGGCATGGATTATGCGGCGGTTTCGAGCCTCTTGGCCCGCACCGCAGGCGATTTTTCCTCGACTTTGAAAAGCTTCAGCCTCTCGCCCGGATCAAGCCGCAGCGTTGCGACGCCCTCCGGCGTTTTTGACCTTCGCGGACGGGATTGGCTTGTCTGGAGTTTCAAATGCCTTGACGAAAAGCTGCCGGCAAGCGTTGGCCTCAGCCTCGACATCATCGCCACAGCGGATTTTACTGATATGCGCCGGCTCAACGACATCGCGCTGAACTTTAAAAACGATTTGGCGTCCAGCATTGCGCCGCATGGACATACTTACGCTGTAAGCAGAGCGGGCAGGCATTTCTCAAAATCACACCTTATGGAAGAAATCTGGAATGGGATCTCTCAGATTGAGTTTATCCAAAAGATAACAGCGATGGACACGCTTGAAATAAGCGCAAATCTCACTCGCATACGGGATGCGCTCGCGTCTGCGGGCGCGTTGATCAACTTCACGGCGTGCAAAGAAACCATTGACGCGGCGGCGCCGCTCTTTGAACAAAAATACGCCGCGTTCGGCGCGCCAAAACCCCGGAACGCCGGCGTATCGGAGCGGGCGTTCTTCTCGCTGTGTTCAAACGGCGTTCAACCGCCGGACAACCGGAAAAAATATGAAACGGAGGTTTGGATGTCTCCGACATTGCAGGTGGGATTTACTGGCGCCGTGACTCCGGCGTCGGAGTACGCCACACGAAACTATGCTGCGGAACTGTTGCTGTCCCATTACGCGGCGACGGGCGAATTGTGGGAAAATATCCGCATGAAAGGCGGGGCGTACGGGGCGTTTGCGTATCTCAACGGGCTAAATGGCAGTTTCTGCCTTGCAAGTTACCGTGATCCGGATCCGCTTAAAACATTGACCGCATTTTACCAGTCGCTGAAAAAAATAAGCCGCCGCCGCATTGACGCCGATAGCATGGAAAAGGCGATTATCGGCGCCTATGCCAATGAGACGCGCCCGCAGACACCGAACCAGAAGGGCGTATCCGATTATTTCAGATTTCTTTGCGGCATTGAGGATGCGCAGCGATCAAGAATAAGAAATTATACGCTGGATATGACCGCCAGTGAAGTCGCTGTCGCGGCTGAACGCATTGCTGAGCATATGCGGAGCGGTGTGGCCAGCGCGTCTTGTGCGCTTGAAGGTATGGGTGGCGCTTCAGGCGGCGCGGAAAAAACAGCCGCGGCATTGGGCGTTGCGGCGCGTACGCTGCCTGTGTAAAAAATAAGGAACGCCCCATAGAGCGCGTTTTGAAAAAACCTTAATAGTAAGAAAAGGAGCGGCAAGTTTATGAATAAAGTCTTGCAGGAAAAGATACAAGAAGCGTTTTCATCGGCGCTTCCCATAACCGCCATTGTACTCATAGCGAGCGTCGTGTTGGCGCCGATGTCGGCGGGCGTCATCGTCATGTTTCTTACCGGAGCGGCGTTGCTCATCATTGGCATGGGCTTCTTCACCTTGGGCGCGGATATGGCGATGATGCCGATGGGCGAAGGCATCGGCGCCCAGCTTACCAAGACCTCGAAATTGGCGCTGGCGCTCGGCATTAGTTTTGTTATGGGCGTAATCATCACCATCGCCGAACCGGATCTCCAGGTGCTTGCGAGCCAACTTGCCGAATCGCTCAATCCATGGATGTTGATCCTTACCGTTGGACTGGGCGTCGGGCTTTTCCTCGCTATAGCGGTGTTGCGGGTGTTGTTCGGAATTCCACTCATGGCGCTGCTTCTTGGCTTTTACATTATAGTCTTTGCCATTGCGGGCTACATGCTCACTACGCCGGACGGCTCCTTTATACCCATAGCGTTTGACTCAGGCGGCGTTACCACTGGACCCATGACCGTGCCGTTTATGCTGGCAATGTGCGTCGGCGTCGCGTCTTTGCGCGGCGACAAGAGTTCAAAGGAAGACAGCTTTGGCTTCGTCGCGCTGTGCAGCATAGGCCCCATTCTGTCGGTGCTGATCCTCGGCATGATAAAACACATCAATAAAGTTGACGCGGGCGAACCCATTGACACAAGCGCAATAGCGATGTATACAGACAGGGATGTTGTTCTCAGCTTTCTGGAAGCGTTCCCCGCAAAGATAAAAGACGTCGCCATGGCGCTCGCCGCGATACTCTTGTTTTTTGTCGTATTCCAGTTGATTTCAAGACGGTACAAGAAGCGACAGCTTATGAAGATATTGGTCGGATTCATCTACACCTTTATCGGGCTTGCGCTGTTCCTGACCGGCGTGGAAGTCGGCTTTATGCCAGTGGGACACCTCTTCGGCTACGATCTTGCGCGGACAGATGTCAAATGGCTGCTGGTGCCGTTGAGCATGCTCATCGGATACTTCATCGTCGCTGCGGAACCTGCGGTTCACGTGCTCAACAAACAGGTGGAAGATGTATCCCAAGGCGCAATCACCCAGAAGGTGATGAACAGAGCGCTTGCAATCGGCATGTCGCTTGCCCTGGGCATCACTATGGCGCGGATACTCACCGGCATTTCAATAATATGGATTTTGATTCCGGGATACACATTAGCCCTTATACTCACCTTCTTTGTACCGCGCATTTTCACCGGCATAGCCTTTGACTCAGGCGGCGTATGTTCCGGGCCAATGACTTCAACCTTCCTCCTTCCGCTTGCGCTTGGAACGTGCGAAGGCGTGGGCGGCGACATGATGAAAGACGCCTTTGGCATTGTGGCGATGGTCGCCATGACGCCGCTGGTGGTTATTCAGCTTTTGGGGTTTGTATATGGACGGAAGATGAAGGCGGAAGAAGCGCTTTCCGAAGCCGAACTCATGGGCAGAGAGAAAGCGAGCGAGATCATCATATTCGAGGAGGATTATGTGTATGCCTAAAGACCAGAGCGTACAAGGCGCCACGCCAAGCGCCGCGCCGCGCCGTTTTTTCAAACTGCTCTTTCTTATCATAGACTGGGATAAGATTAGGGCGATTTCAGAGGCGCTTGAGAAGGATTATTCCAAGTTTGTTTTTATGAGCAAGGCGCGGGGAACCGCCACCTCCGAGATACTTGATATTCTCGGCGTGGGCGGCACGGATAAGGCGCTGATTCTGTGCCTTGTGGAAGGCGCGTCAACGCCGGTCATCATTAGAATGGTGCGGCGGAAAATGGGCGTACGCAACGCGGGCGCGGGCATCGCTTTTACGGTTCCGCTTTCCGGGATAAACGCCTTGCTTATGGAGCTTTTTTTGAAAACACGAGCCGCCGCCGAAACAGTGGGAGTTGCGGCGGCGGCTGCGGAGACCGGCAAGAAAAAACAAAGGGATACATCAATGGAAACAACAGATAAAGGAGAAAAAATGGAAATGAAACCGGTTGAAATAAAAAACAACGTTATTATTTCTATATTGAACAACGGGTACAGCGATGAATTTATGAAAACAGCCCGTGACGCCGGAGCGCGGGGCGGTACGGTGATAAGCGCGCGCGGGCTTTCTTCTCAAAAGACCAAGAAATTTTTGGGAATTTCAATACAAGATGAAAAGGAAATCATCATTATGCTCACCGATAGGGAGAAAAGTGTGGGCATCATGCAGGCTGTGAGCGCGACGTGCGGCGTTTCAAGCAAGGCGGAAGGCATCGTGTTCTCTCTGCCGGCCGATCAGGTGATGAGTTTGAACGACATTGGTTAGAAAGACTGCGCGTTCTCGCGTCAATGGGATGCGTGTCTGGAAACGGGGTTGCGGTGATCGACGGGCCATAAAAAAAAAACGGCCGGTCGCCTATAGCGCCCCCTTGCGCGCGGCATAGACGCGCGGCGAAATGTCGCAAAGAGGGTGTTATGCGAAATACACCCTAAAATTTGTCTGAATTATCGGGGAACAAATTATTTAAATGAATTGACAAAAATTAAAATACATGGCATGATCATTAAAAGGCCGAAAAAATGGAGATATGAAATGATCGTTAATGATATTGTTATGCGATATTCGACCATCAAATATTCTGGGAGATGTTGGAGAATTATGGATATGAATTATTTCCTGGATGAAAGATATGATTTAGGCGGCGAGGGAATAGGGTTTAAATAAATAATATTTTCTTTTGAAACAGAATCAATAGATATATTAGATGTAATTGACGACAGACAGGATAATGGCCCGAATTATGAAATTGAAAAACATATAAAACGCCCGTTGAAGAATATAAAAAATAACAACAGCAAATTTTTTATGATGATTTAAAAGATGAGGCGAAAAAGGAATCATTCCTAAACATTTCTTATATATATGAAAAGCATGGAATGGATTATTTTATTAATTATTTTACGTAAACCGCCGGCCATGCCGCGCCGCGCGTGATTCAAACGGCGAAAAGAAAAATATTTATAGGAAATTCGGGGAATTGACGCTGGAGGCGCACGGGAAAACCGGAAAATAAATCTGTCAAATCAATAAACAAAGCAAGCGGTGAAGCA
>JAITIK010000193.1 GCA_031279555.1 Treponema sp.
CCACTAAAGTCAGCGTCTCTTCCTACGGCGACGAACTTACCTGCGCCGTAGGTGACGCCGTAGATGTAGGAGTCGTCGCCGAACACGCTGTCCTCTACTGCGGTCCATGTTACGCCGTCTGTAGAATAGGCTATCCTGCTGGCATAGGGATAGTCATAGTCTTCTCCGAAGCCGATGAACTTACCTCCGCCGTAGGTTACATCGTTGATGATGTCGGAGTCGCCGAACGTACTATCCGCAGACGATATCGCGTCCCATCGTATCCCGTCTGTGGAGAACGCCATCATGCCGCTCTCGCCGACGGCGACGAACTTACCCGCGCCGTAGATTATATCGTTGATGATACCGGAGCCGAACGGGATGTCCGTCACCTCGGTACAGTCTCTTCCGTCCGCAGAATACGCATCTTGCCTTTATCGCCGACCACGACGAATTTATCCCCGCCGTAGGTTGCGCCATTAATGCCGTAGGCACCGAACGTGCTGTTCGATACCGCAGTCCAGGTTATTCCATCCGTTGACCACGCCATCTTGTTGCTGTCTCCGGCCTTGCGGGTACCGCCGACGGCGACGAACTTATCTCCGCCGTAAGCTACGCCACGGATGACGGATTCGCCGAACACGCCGCTGTCCGTTACCGCAGTCCACGCTACGCCGTCCGTTGACCACGACATCTCGCCTTCCGCTCCGACTGCGACGAATCTACCCCCGCCGTATGCGACGCCATAGATCGCATCGGAGTTAATCCTGCTGCCTATAGCATTCCATTTCAGGCTACCGTCCGGTTTATCGCCGCTGGCGCCAGTGACCGTAACAGCCGCGACGTTGCTGGTCGCGGTTTTGACCTTCGTACCTTCCACGTTATTGTTGGTGTTGGTAACAATCGCGTAGTAGTAGACCACGCCTGGTCGCGGTCGGCGGCGTATAGGACGCTTGGGTCGCGCCGTCAATCGCGGTTCCGCCGTCCGCGCTGTTCGCCGTGTTCTTGAACCACTGATAGGTCAGGATTCCCCCGTCGCTCACGCTCGCGGTTACGGTCAGCGCGGACGCAGGCTGGACAGTCAACACGGGCGTCGCCGCGTGGGTAACGCTCCCCGCGACCTTTTCTATCTTCGCTACGCGGCTGCTCTTCGTCGCGGTTTTTGCGCCGTCCGCCTTGTGGTTGATATTGGTAACGACCACGTAATAGTAGATCGTTCCATTGGCCGCAATGGACGGCGTATAGGCCGCTTGGGTCGCGCCGCTAATCGCGGTTCCGCCGTCCGCGCTGTTCGCCGTGTTCCTGAACCACTGATAGGTCAAGGTTCTCCCGTCGCTCACGCTCGCGGTTACGGTCAAGGCGTCGGCGGCATCGCCGTCTCCGTAGGTCGCGTCCAAGGGCTGGACGCTCAACACGGACGTCGCCGCGTCGTTATTCCCGTCGCCGTTGTCGCAACTGATGATCACTGCGCCGAAGGTCAGTGCGACCATTAAAATAAACCAGAATATTTTTCTTCATAAACATTCCTCCATTTAGAAGCCGCAGGATTCTGTTCCTCAATGCCTCCGTTTTATTGAGAGCGGCTAGGCGCCGCCCGCTCAACCGTTTGCGACGCAAACGGACAAAGCCTTGAGAACGAGAACACCGTCCGGCATCCGCATGAGAATTATATAGTTATGTAAAGAAGAAATCCCGTGTTTTAGCCTACGCTTAGTACGATGTGGGGGGGGGGGGGGGTAAACGGCATCCGCGTGAGTGGATGCGGGATCTCTCCTGGAAGCGCCGCGTACGTGATGAGCGCATGGCGATAGCGTTATGTTTCGTGTTCATCGAAAGCAACTATAGCGCGTTTCGTTCGCTTTGTCAAGCGGCAGGTTGCGCCTGTCAGAGCGTCTTTGTCCTGCGGAGGGACTCCCGTTTTGAGACAGGCACCGTAACGTACCCGGCGGCATCCTGTACAGCCAGAATCGCGCCGCCATTCGGCTGTCCGCTATAGGCTCGCTTCCCGATGCGCCCGGCGGTTTCTTCACGGTCAAAACGTTCATTCCCCAGCGTCCGGCAGATAGTTGCGAGTTTAGTCCAGCGTCCCGGACCGGTTTTCATATTGATTTGTCCAGCCGCCCCGTCAGAGTTTCCACAGTCCTGACAAACCGTTGTTCAAGACAGGCGGCATGAAAATCCGGGCCGGCAAATTTTTCCGCCATATCGAAATTTTCCCCGCGCCATATTCCCCTCTCCGGCGTGTTTTAGCGTTACGGCATGTGTCATCTCATATATACGCCATATATTGCGTCGAATGGTCGAATATGCGAAAAAAATCGCTGGATTTGGAGAATTTGCGACTTGCAAGTTATAAAACTTGCCATTTGTATATTCCCCCAATCGCCCGTTCGCATCCTGACAAATCCTTGTACGTCCGTATCGCCTGATACGTGTTTTCACGCAAAAGCTCCGTGACAGCCGGCATTTGGCGGGGGTCCGCCTCCATAAGCAATGCGCCGCCCTGATTGAGGCGCGTTTTCGCCTCAACGATGATTTTCTTGATAATATCAAGCCCATCCGCGCCGCCGTCAAGGGCAAGACGCGGCTCTTTCCGCACTTCCGGCGCCAATCCGGCAATCATGGACGTTGGAATGTAGGGTGGATTAGATACAATGATGTCAAAACAGCCTTCAATACGGTCAAAAAGATCGCTTTCAATCCATTGGACATACACATGATGGGCTTCAGCGTTAGCGCGGGCGACATCCACGGCGCTCTTTGATATGTCGGAGCCGGTGACGACAAGATGGGGTCGTTCGTGTTTCAAGGCGATTGCAACCGCGCCGGAGCCGGCGCAGAGGTCGAGGCAGGATCGGGCGTCGTTTGCATCGGCGACAGCCAGCGTCGCTTCCACGAGGGTCTCCGTATCAGGACGTGGCGTCAGTACTGCTGAATTTACCGCAAGCCGCAGTCCCCAGAACTCTTTATAACCTACAATATAAGCGACGCATTCGCCTGAAAGCCTCCGCTCCAGCGCATTTTTATAGATGATTTCGGATTCTTCCGAAACGGATTCCGAAACGGCGCGCAAAAGTTGAGTTCGGCTGCATCCCAGCGCATCCGCCAAAAGGAGGCTTGCGTCAAGATCGGGAGTATCAACGCTGTCTTTGAGGAGCGATTTTCCTTCTATAAGCAAGGTATTGATGGTTTTCATGGGACGCCGCCGTCAGCCGGTTTCTCCCGCGCCCCGCTTGCATATCCTATCCGCCTGATTTTGACGGAGGAAGAAACCGAGGTTTGGGATGACTGGTTGTTCTTTTTATTTATACGCTTCTGTAAAGCCCGCTTAATTGTCCCTATACGTTGTCAAATCCGGCAATTCGTCCAATGTAATCACATAGTCATGATTGTAAACCTTACGCTTGTGATCATTGGTATTGTGGTATTCGCCCGTCCAAAAGTTGTCTTTATCTGTCACCCCTTCCGGCGCTCCGAGTCCATCATTCCATGTCATAAACCACGACCAAGAGACGCCGTCACGGACAAGCAGATCGGGATCCGGAATCTCGCCATTCTCAGTCATGGCGACTATTTTTTTGGCATGAGACGCGGACTCAGTGGCAGTAAAAAGCGCCTTTTGCGCCCCATAATCCTTCGCGCTTTGGGGGTACACATCGTAACCGGCAATATCAATCACATCATCGCCCGGATACCATGCGGCGTTTTGTCCGTTCCACACCCAGATAAGGTTGTCAAGCCCGCACTCGTTGGTAAAATAATCGTACATGTAGTTCCATAGGGCTATATAAGGAGCCGGTCCGGTCGCGCCCCACCAGAACCAGCCGCCGGACGCCTCGTGCAAAGGACGCCACAGGACTGGAATATCATCTTCTTTCAATTCCGACAGACGCTCCGCCGCCTTGTCAAGGTCTTCTTTAATTATAGCAAAAGCTTCTGAAGAAACATCCAGTTTCCCATCTTTGTAGGGAATGCGGAAATCGGTGTTTTGAGTGTAAAAATCTTTACGTCCGGCTCTCCAGTGCCAGCAGAAAGTTACGATGCCATGCTTGCCGGAAACAAGCGTTTCACCATTGTTTTCCCCTTTCCACCATTCCACAGCCTCATCGGTTTGCTCCACTCCCCGATCATAGGGCAATTGAATGAAATCAAAACCCTTGATCGCCGGATACTTGCCCGTATCGGCATAGACGCGGGCTATCATATCGCTGTCTTCGTTGGTTGTCCATGAGGTGTCCATTTGTCCGCTAATGATATGCTTGCCGTATTCGTCGGCAAGATAGTTCAAAAGACGCCGCGTATTAGGGGACTTGCCCGATAGTATGACTATTTTAACTGCCGTTTCTTCGGCAGACTGCAAGGCGGCCTCAGATGGTTTACTTTTCGATGCGCAGGCGTTAAAAACAACCGCCGATGCCATCGCCGACGCCATTAATATGAATGCATTCACGATTTTCATGGGTTTTATTATAAACGGCGTTACCCGGTATGTCAACGTTTATTTCAGAAATGTGTAATTCACACATGATAAATTCATCCTTAAAAATTATCAGGGAAAATAGTGCTTTCCCTGATAAAATGGAGGGATAAAGCGCCCTATGAAAACCGAATTAGGCAAATTGGTCGTGCTACAGGGCGGCGTGGACGAGGATATACGCCGTCCAAGAAGCTGTCCTAAAGACTGGTTTTGGCGGTCGTTTAGGAAGGGGGTGAAATTTTCGCTGACTATTGTCATGGTATGCCGTTGTTTACAGAAGATATCATAATTCACTGCCAACTACTCAACCTTATTAAATTCTTCTAACTTGATGTTCTAATGCAGTTATTTGTCTATTTAGTTTCTTGATTTCATCAGTTGCATTTTTTTGTAGGGCCCCCCCCCCCCCCATTGCAACCTAGCAACCTGTTGCATTTGTAGGTTTTTGCGCTATTTTGTACCGCAAAAGCCACGATTATTGGGCTGCTAGTAATACCGGCTTGTAGCGCTGCATTCTCGGGTGGTGTCTTGAAAAAGTTGTTGTTAATCAAGACGACTCCCGAATACGCATATATTAATTAATAAAAAGGCCGATGACCGTATCATGCGTGAGAGTTGTTTTTGAAAAACAAATCGTTTTTCTGGCTAGCCGTGTTATCCTTGTCCTGAATGTCCGGTTTTGCCGTCCTATGCTTTGGGTGTTTTCTTTGCCTATACTATGTTCACTGTCCGGAAGATTCCGCTGGCATGAATCCCAATCGTCAGTATAATATCTTCTGACAGAAAGCGGCTCAAGCATGGCCTTCAATTCAAGAGACGCCTCGTCTTTGCGCTTTCCAAAAGTATAGGCGGCAATCTAACGCGGCAGGTGTCAGGTGCCAGACGCAAGTGCCACTGGTCGGATTTATTCCGAACATACTTCCATTGCTCATCCAACTCTATACTCAATAAGTAATTAATGACATCTACATCCATCGTGCGGTCCGCTTTTAGATGGCTGTCGGCGCAACACGCCGGATTTAGTTTGGTTGTCTTAGTTTTTTTTAATTACATACATACCTTTATAGGCGCTTGCGCCTAACACCCGCGCGGCATCCCGAATGCCGGAAGCGTTTACAGCCATGTCTATTATTCGCTTGTCTATACCCGGACCGCAGTCGTTTTTAATATACTCAAGCTGAAATATTTTTGTGGCGCATGCTTCATTCTTACAGGCATACGCCAGGCATACCGCCGTCCGCCTTTATGCTTCCCCTAGGTCACTACCTGCGCGCTTCCACAGCGCGGGCATTTGACATCTATACTCGCCATGATTTTCCTTCCAAAAACAGCATAGCACAATCAATTAAATCTGTACGCTACCGATAAATTGACCGGAATACAGGGCGCTGTGGACGGGGGCTACACTGTTAAAGAGGTTGCCCTGCGGTTACATTTGAGTGAGCGGCGGATAAAGCGGCTATGGCCTGAGGAAGCGGTTATGGGATTGCCTCTATGGAACAAACCAACGCCGCCCTTCCGCGTTTCATCGCCGGGTATAAAAAACAACCTCAGCAGTCGCTTTTGAAAAATGGACATGTTTCACGGCTTTCTGTGGTTTTCGCCTTCTTGCTTTTTTTTTCATGCGATGCTATTCTAACACCAATCTAATAGACGTCAGTATGAAAGATTTTATCATTACCGCTACACGCTCTATGCTGTCTTATGCGGCGGAAGTTGTACGTCAAATAACAAGATTTCCCAGGTTCACTCCGTTTGCCGAGGCCATAAACGGTGTTGGACTTTTAAAAATGGAGCCGTTTGCTGACGGTGAAATGGAAGTGGTCATAAAAGAGTCCATACGGGGCAAAGACATATTCCTTTTTACCGGTTGCGCCCGCAACGAGGCGAATATCGGCATTAATGAGGCGAAAATTGAGTTGTACCATACGATAGACGCCTTAAAACGGGGACAAGGGGGCAAAATAACCGTATTTGAGCCTTTTGTGTCGTGTTCCCGTTCGGATAGAACGGCGCGGCGCAGTTCCGTAGGGCTTTGGGTGCATTTAAAAACACTTACCGGACTTGGCGTCCAACACTTCATCACCTACCAGTTGCATTCAGATAAATCAAAAACAATGCTTGATCCAACCGTATGTGTAATTGACGATATTCCCGGACACATCCTGCTTAAACGGTACCTGTGCGATCATTTTATTCAAAATACGGATACGCTCAACAATAATGTACGGAAGAACTGGGCTTTCTGCTCCGTTGACGCGGGCGGTGAAAAACTTGCCCGTGATTTTGCGAACGCCTTTGGCGCGCCTCTTGTGGTGGCTCACAAACAGCGCGATTACTCCAAAGCGAACACCATCGAGTCTATCAACATACTTTCCTCCGAATCATTGGAGGGCAAGACGCTGTGGATCGTTGACGATATGGTTGACACGGGCGGATCCGTAGTCAGCCTTATCCGCGCCCTTGAGAAACACCGTCCAAAAGAGATCAACATCATAATCATGCACGCTATTTTTTCTGGAAAAGCGTCAGAACAGATGAATCAACTCGCTGCGGAAGGGCTCTTAAACAGAATCATCGCAAGCGACACGGTGTACCGCCCCTGTCTGGCGAACGAAATCGGCTGTCTCCAAGTGGCGCCTTCCGCCGAGATTTCAGCGCAGATCATCAAGAATATTGTCGCCAACATGCCGATGGGCAGGCTTTTCAAGGCGTTTAACGTGGAAAAATATCTTACTTCACAGAATTTGTTCAGCTAGAAAAGAAGCGGCTGAGGGGAGTCGAACCCCCTTCACGAGCTTGGGAAGCTCGGGTAATACCGGTATACGACAGCCGCATGTCTTCTTGTATATCATATAAGCATGAATTTGTCAAGCCCCCGCGTGGTTCATGTAAAAATTCAGCCATGGAAATTCACATTTTTATTGCCATTACATAAAAATGAACGCCTGTCGTTATCGTTACGGCAGACAGACAAACAAGACGTTGAAAGATATAGAACGCCAGAATTGCCCGAACTGTAGTTTTAATCCCCTTATGATGATCAGCCGCCACTAAAAACCATCTTGAATCTAGGGCTAAGACATATATTCAGAGTTTATGATGCCAGCGGCATTCTTAGGAGCCGCGCAAAAATAAAATGCCTGTATTTTATTCTAATTTCATACGCAATAATAAAATAACATGACCAAAATGTCTCCAAAGAGCGGCCCTTCAGGGCGAAGAGCCGCAGTCATAACAAAATGGAAAACCGCGCGGGGAAGAAGCCATCATAGCCGCCCCCGTTGCGTCCGGTTTTTCAGAAACTGTAGGTCAAGCCAATCTTGACAAAACTATTTTTGTAGTACTGCCCAAATTGTCCTTTCTCATCACCGCCGAAAATTCCACCTGAAACCTCCACTTGAACCGCGTCTCTTGTCCAGATAATGGCGGGCATAATAAAGAAATCCTTCGCTTCCACCTCCCATAACGCGGCAAGGCGCATCTCAAGTTCATCCCGCAGGAGTTTTTTTGAGAGTATCGCCGTAAGCCGTGTGGAAGTTATGTCAACGCCAGCTTCTATGTCCAGCAGGGAGTTGTCATGTATTTTATCGTGAAACAGCCGCACCGTTTCGTTTGCCTGAAGGTTCAGATTAATTCCCCATACAAGGTCGCGGTCGAAGCCGAGCGACCACGCAAGATTCGGGTTGTACACCTCGCCGTCATCGCCGCTGAGATCGCTCGTTATGTTGGCGGCTAATTCCACCCGGACATTAAAACCAACCAGCACCTGGGCGTAATCAACGCCAATGTGGTGGTAGGGATTATACAAAAATTCAACCTTTGCAAGTGTGGGTGGTTGACTTTGAGAAAAAGACAACTTGACGGCGGGAGTCGGCACCCTCCCGTAATAGTACTGCGCGCCTATATCCGAGGAGCCGATGGTGGCGGTGAAACGCAACCCCGCCTGCGCGTAATTCAGCTTTGCAGTGTCGGGCTGTACGAGTATTTCCGCTGGCGGATTCTGCGCCGCCGCTACCGCTACCGTCATCGCTATCTGCGTCTGCAATGTCTTCATCTGCGCCGGAATCCAGCGTCCATCGGATGCAAAGCGATGGGGTTCAAATGTGGGGACAAAAACACCTTCCAATTTGGAGAACTGTCCGAACCGCGCCGTCGCATGAACAAGCGGGCGGGCGATTTTCATATTCAGCGTATCGCTTGCATCGGTTATTTCGCTGTAATCAAGCGGATTTATCACGTCAAGAGGGCCAAAGCTGTCCGCCTTGCCCCAGGTGAGCTTGCGCAGTCCGCCCTCAATTTCAAAGACGCCGAGATAGGCGCGAAGGTACGCCTCGTCAAATGTTATCAACGAAGCGTCCGCCGCAGGCGAGGATAAATTCAAATTGATCACCGCTTCGCCAAAAGAATTTCCGGCTGAGAAATTAAGCTTGCCAGAGAAAATATCGCCAAGCCCGGTCTCGTCCAACCCCTGTGAAAAATCATCGGCATACCCCAACAATGACGCCGAAACTTCACCGCCTATGGCGACGCCGAAATTTCCGCCGCCGGTATTGCCGCCGCTCGCCGCATCCGCCGCGTCATCATCGCCGAAACCGAAATCCTGGGCGGCAAGGGACACAGCAAAAGCCGCCAGCAACAGCGAAAAGAAAAATGTACGATTCATCGCGCCCTCCCTGTTTCAAGATACGCCGTTGTAAAGACGGCTTCCGGTATCGGATCGTCGTACTTGACGATTTCCATGTAAATAGTGGTGGAAGTTCCAGCCGCTATGGTTGACACCTTTGTCTGCATCGCGGTAAGCCGCCCCTGGACGTCCTTATATTCGGAGTTTTCCATCACTTTGATCAATGCGCCGCGGCGATCGTACATTTCGCTCTTATATAAAAGGAGTTTGTTTTTATCTATCCAGGAGATTGTTTTGGAATACTGGTAGGAGCCGTCTTTGGAAACAGACTGAATGACATAACACGACGCGCCGTTTACGGTTTCTTCGCGCAAAAGCGTGTGGGCGTCCAGGTTTGTGTCGCGGCTCAAGGCGGATATGTCGTCATACGAAAAGTCCGTTCCCATAAAGCTGCCGCCGCTTTCAGACGCGGCGATGCGGCGGACTTTCCCCAGACTCGGCAAGTATATCCAACGGTCGGACCCGCCAGAGGCGTTGTCTATAGTCAGGAAACGGGTTCCCGCCACATTCGCGGGCCGTTGGAACACGATAACCGCGCGGACGTTTCCCTGAGCGTCGTCTTTGGAATACTGGTCAATGAGTCGCTCCGTGGTTGATCCATTTTTGGCGGTGATCACCATACGGGAACGGGTGGACATAGTGGCGCTCGTGATACGGTTGCGCGCCGCATCCACAATGGAAGCCGCGTCTTGGGCGTTCATAACAAAGACGCCCGCCAGCAAAAAAGCGATACACATCGTAAATTTTTTCATGCTTTACACTCCTAATAACGTTAAATCATGTATCAACGCAACGCGCTGACGTTTGCTCCGTAGATAAATTTTGGCTTTACCGCTGTAAGCAACACGGGAATAACCGTAAGGCTTACGACTGCCGTTATCGCCATGCTCAGCGCGACAAGTATGCCGAGCTCAGACAGTATCTTGAACTGGGAGAGGGAAAGGCCCGCGAAACCCGCGCCTACGGATACGGCGTTAATCAGTATCGCCTTGCCGCATCCAGTGAAAGTGCGGCGAAGAAAGTCATTGCCGGAGCTATGATCGGTCTGATATTCCCGCTTGAAGAACTCAATAAAATGAATCGTGTAATCAATGCCGATGCCCACGGCGAGGCTCGCTATAAGCGCGGTGCCGATATTGAGTTTTATGCCCAAAAAGCCCATCACCGCGAAATTGCCCAGTATCGCAATGGCAAGCGGAACCGCCCCGATAAATCCCGCGCTGATCGAGCGGTTGGACAGCGCGACAATAAGAAACACCATCAGCACAGAAATAACAAGGGAGGTGATCTGGGATCCCACAATAAGGTCGGCCACCGCGCCTTCCATCACCGCGCCCCCGCTGATCTTCACCCGCGCCGTTTTGGGGAAATTTACGTCAATATATTTTTTAATCGTATTGATCGTTGTTTTGGTGTCGTTGTTTCCGGTTGTACGAAGCTGGACGGTCATTTTTATCGCGGTTGGTTCAAGCGGGTCGTTTGAATAGTCAAAGCTGTCATCGCCGGAAAGCAACACCAGATAGTTTGAAATGAGTTGTTGCAATTCTTCCGGCGTGTCTTTCCCGTACCGTTCAGGCGAAGAGGGGATTTCGTAGTACGCAAAACCGTTGTAATTGGTGAGCCGCTCAACTTCGCGGATAAGATCGTTGCCGCTCATAGTGAAGGATTTCCCTGAAGCCGCGTCAAGCGTGGCGATAATATCTGCGGCGCTGTATTGTTTCGAGCCGTTGCCGGCGCCGGGGGCGGCGCTTTCCACCGGGTAGTCCTTCGCCGCCAACGGCGTCGGCTCGTCAAACCCGCTTTCATCGCCAAATCCGAACCCGCTTTCATCGGCAAATCCAAACCCGCCGTCCGCGCCATCCGCCCCGCTGACCGGACGCCGCAAGCCGTCGGGACTTTCGTCAACATTGAACACTTGATTGACACGCTTTATCACATCCGTAAATCCCATCACCTTGCCCACTTCGGGAACACGCTCCATAAGATAGGCGGAAAGATTGTCGACGGCGCTTAACACCGCCGGATCAAGCAACGCCTCGCTGGAGTCCGCTTCCACAAGAATCGTCAAGTCGCGGGATCCGCCGAAATATTCCCGTATAAACCAGTCTGAACGGCTTATGTCCGTATCATTCTTAAAAAATTCAATGGTGCTGTTGTCAACAACAAGTTTTGAAAGTCCGTATCCCGAAACCATGATTGCGATGACGGCGGCGCCCAACACCAAAATCCGTCTCCGCGTGATGGCGATAAAGGCGTTTCCTATCGCGTTGTTCACCGCGTCGTCCGCGCCGTCCGCTTTTTTTTTGCGCTCCTTCAAAACGCGGGGGCCGCGGATAAGCAACAGCGCGGGAATAAGCGTCACCGCCACGATAAAAGAGGCCGCCACGCCGAAACTGGAAAAAAAGCCGAAATCACGTATCGGAATAATGGAGGTAAAACAAAATGACACAAAACCGACGAACGTGGTGAGCGCCGTAAGAAACACCGGTTTTATGAGCTTTCGCATCAACGCGAACACCAGAGCGCGGTGTTCATCAACGCTTAATGGCCGGTTCTGCGTGTCTTCCATATAGTGGGTTACCACATGAATCCCATAAGCGCTCCCAACCGCGATGAGTATCACCGGCAAAACCGTGGAAAGAATAGTAAGTTTTATCCCGAAAAGCGGCATCGCTCCTATTGTCCATATAACCGCGACAATCACCGTAAGAAGGGGGAGCGCCACAAAGGTGAACCGCCTGAAAGAAAAGAACAGAACCGTCAAAACCACCAGCGCCGCGAGTGGGATCAGTATCACTAGGTCTGTTCCTATCGCTTCGTTTATGGTCGCGCTGATAACCGGCAGCCCCGTTACATAGACTTCGGCAAAACCGGCGAACATTTCCTTCGCCGTCTCGCGTATGGCCACCAGCGTTGCGACTGCTTCGGGCGTCCCAACGTCTTCGGTTTTCACGTCAAGGCTGACAATGATCTGCGTCGCCGAAAGGTTGTCCGAAACAAGCGTGCCGCGATACAAATCCCACGACGCGATGCGCCGCTTTAGCTCGGTGATTTCTTCCTGGGTTCCCGCAAAATTTTCCGGCGTCAAATCGGTGACGATGATGCTGTCGGCGTCGCCGGTTATGTATTGCGTGGACATAATCGAATTGACGCTTTTCACGAACTCGACAGTTTCTATGGTTTGGCTGTATTCCCGAATGCGTTCAAGAAACGCCGGATCGAACACCGTGCCGTAGGGTCGTTCCAGCCCCACCAAAATCATCACCGATGACCCAAACGTCTCTTCAATGTAATCCGCAATAACTCGTGACTCGTTTTCCTTTGGAATAAACTTCGTGTTGTTGTTGTCCAATTCCGCTCGCGGAAGCTGAACCGCAAAGAACACCGTGATCGCCGCGATAACGGCGACTATGACAAGCGGGCGTCCATACAATCGTTCCATATCTTGCTTTTGCTCCTCATGAAAAGCGCCATCGCCGCCGCAGCCGGCGGGCATACCGCTTGTTCCTTGATTTTCTTTATTACAATACATATAATAAATATAAAAAGCAAGAACACGTTGCGTATGCTATGATGTGAATTGAACATTATCAAGCGTTTTGTCCGGTTCTGGACAATTTATGGCAAAATATAGGGAGGATTGGTGAAAGAAATGGAAGTTGCGGCAGCCAGCGTTGTAAAAGACAGCCGCAAGGCGCGGTATACCAAGAAGGCGTTGCGGGACAGCCTTATAGAACTGATGAAGTCAAAGTCAATTGTACGCATCACCGTTAAAGAACTGTGCGACCGCGCCGATATAAGCCGGTCGACATTTTACGCGCATTACAATAACCAGTATGATCTTCTTAAACAAATAGAAGAAGGAACCATCGCGTATTTTGAAGATATACTAAAAAGATTTGACAAAAAACGCAGTGCGCGTGAAATCATCCAGATGGTTGAAGAGATCGTGCGCAACATCGCGGACAACAGCAATTCAATTCAGGCGCTGCTCAGTGAAAACGGCGACATCAGTTTTCAAGAGAAATTCTTCCGCCGCTTCACCAGGAAAGTGCATCTGGTGAATTCTTTTATTGAGGCGCCGCTGTCAGATATTCCGGGGATAGAGGAATATTATTTGGTGTACATCGTGAATGGCTCCATCGCCCTGGTGCAGCATTGGCTCAAGAACAATATGGACATACCCATTCCCCGGCTTGCGAACATGCTGATACAGTTGTCTCCGGTAAAAAACAAGATGGCGAATCGCGCCGTGTAAGCGATACGGTATGCGAAACTTTTGCGCCCGCTATGAGCGACATGGAAATCGAGGCGTCTTATGAAGAAGGCGGCAAAATCTGATCCATGGAACGCGGGGTATTGCCCCCGTTGCGAATAAAATAAGAAGGCGCGTCCGTACTTCACATACCAGGCCCGCTTGCGATTCGCCGCCAGGCGGCTGGCAAAGCCCTTGTCCGCCCCGACGAATTGCCATATACAGCCGAAACATGATATGATACTATCAACATGGACGGGAACCAAGACTAACCTGAATGAAGTTCGCGTTTTGAAATTGGCTCAACTGTAAAAATATGAAAGAATTGACAGACATTTTTATCATCTTCCTTAAAATGGGATGTATCACCTTTGGAGGCGGTTATGCGATGATGCCGGCGCTGGAACGTGAAATCATCGGAAAGAGAGGCTGGATCACTATGGACGAGGCGCTGGATTACTACGCCGTCGCCCAAGTGACGCCCGGCGTTATTGCGGTGAACATGTCGACATTTATCGGTTGCAAGCGGAAAGGCGCGGCGGGCGGCGTGGTCGCTACGATTGGCTTTGTACTGCCGGGCATCGCGCTTGTCACCGCTCTTGCGTTATGCGCAACCCGTTTCGCGGATTATCCGCCCGTACAGCGCGCCTTTACCGGCATCAGGACTGCGGCCGGCGCCTTGATTTTGTCCACGGTGGCAAAACTCTGCGTCGGATTTTTCCCCAAAAAGTCCGGCGCCGCCGCGCGTGATCTGGCGGAAAGCCGTACGGAAAGCCGCGCGGCATGGCGGACGCGCATCGCCTTTCTCATATTTCTGATCGCGTTTCTGCTTTCGGCTTTTGGAGGCGTTGGTCCTGTACCGCTTGTTATAGCGGCGGGGTTTGCGGGTTTCTTTTTATATGGCGGATTCTTTTCAAAATTCCTCAAAAAAACAAAAGAGGCGAGCCATGACTGATCAGGAAATTTTAGCCCGTGTGGATCATACGCTTCTCAAAGCGACGGCGACATGGGATGAAATCGCAAAACTCTGCGACGAAGCGATCCGGTACAAAACGGCGTCCGTGTGCATTCCGCCGTGTTATGTAACATGCGTACACGAAGCGTTTCCTGACCTTGCAGTTTGCACTGTCGTCGGCTTTCCGCTTGGTTACAGCGCCACGCAGTCGAAAGTAGCGGAAGCTGAAACCGCCTTGGCGGACGGCGCTTCGGAAATCGACATGACGGTCAACATCGCTTGGCTCAAAAGCGGACGCTTCGATAGTGTAGAAGATGAAATCAGCCGCATAAAGAAAGTTGCCGGGGATGCAATTCTCAAGGTGATCGTAGAAACGTGCTATTTGACCGAACAAGAAAAAATCCGCATGTGCGAAATCATCACTAACGCGGGCGCGGACTACATTAAAACCTCAACAGGGTTCGGCGTAACAGGCGCAACGCTGGAAGATGTCGCGCTTTTCAGAACATGTATTGGAAAAAAAGTGAAGATAAAAGCCGCAGGCGGCATAAAAACCAAGGAAGCCATGATCGCCTTCCTTGAAGCCGGCTGCAGCCGCATTGGATCAAGTTCCGCCGTCGATCTGATCAGTCGCCAATCCTGATCGAACCGAACCATGCGGCGTTGTAAAGCTCAAGCGCCTCGCCGAGGTCGTCTTTCAACTCGGTGTTCGCCAAATCGCGGGCTTGGTAATAGGGCGCAACCTTCTGGTATTGACGCGCCGGAACATTCGCGGTGGCCGGAAAACCGAAATAATCGGCGAATTCCGCGTAAATTTCAGGGCGGTGGATAAAGTCGATGAATTTATACGCGAGATCCAGGTTCCGCGCTCCTTTCAGGATGCACATGCTGTCGATGTAAGCGGGCCCTCCCTGCTCTGGAATGAAAAAGACCGTGCTGTTTTTAAGCTCTTCGTTGTCGGCGATTTCTTCAAAAACCACTTCGGCGTATCCCTGCACCACCCAGAAGTCGCCGTTGGCAAAACCTTTTCCAAACGCCTCGGCATCAAATTTGACGAGGTTTGGTTTCCATGACGTGTTTATCAGGTTCTTCGCGGCTTCAATTTCGGCAGGATCGCTCGTATTGACCGAGCGGCCAAGATACACAAGCGCGTCTCCCATGACTTCCCTCATATCATCCAGCATGGTCATGCGCCCTTTGAGATCGGCGCGGCTGAATATATTCCATGATCGCTCAAAATCCGGAACTTTCGCCGTATTGACCGCTATGCCGGCCGCTCCCCAATAGTACGGAACGCTGTACTCCATGTTCGGATCATAGGTCGCTTTTTCAAGCAACAACGGATCAATATTGCCGAGATTTGCAAGTTTCGACGTGTCGATCTTTTCAAGCATGCCCTGCTTCGCCATAATAGACACGTAATCGCCAGAAGGAAATACAATGTCGTATCCGTTGCCGCCGGCCTGAATCTTGGCGTACATGTCTTCATTTGAGGCGAACTCGTCATAAACCACCGTAACTCCGTACTCCGCCTCAAACTTATGGATGACCGAGTCCGGCGTGTAATACGTCCAGTTGTAAATATAGAGCCTTTTTGACGCCTCTCCTCCGTCAGCCGACCGTATGCTGTCGTTTTTCTTCTGACAGCTTGCCAGAAGCGCTATAACGGCAATAAGCAGGAACCCCCCAGTCTTTTTCATTTTCGCTCCTATAATGCGGCGTTCCACCGCGCATGTAAATATCACGAACTGATGTCCGCGCTCTTTCCCGCAGAGGAAATTAGAAAGTATAGTAAATCATTTGTATTTATTTATGCAAGAGGAAAAATGATATTCTATGCTTGAGCAGCCGGAAAAAAGTCGGTTCGGCTCGTAAATCGCGCCTCGTTTTACGAGCCGTTCTACGAGCCCGCCCCGTAAAAACCTTTCACGAGCGAGTCGGGATTGCTGAAAAGAAGGGAAAATACGCTGTTTTTGCGCTTTAAAAGGCCGGCGCCCTTTAGAATGTGCGGATATTTATATAATGGCTATTGCGGAAACAAGTGCAATACGGTAGAATATCATAAGAATTGCGCATAAAAAGTGGAAAACAAGAGGGACGCTATGGCGGAAAAATTTATGGAATGGGAAGACCGGTTTTCGGTGGGAATTCCCCTGATAGACAAGCAGCACCAGCGGCTTATCGAAATTATCAATAATTTGTACGACGCATGCCGGCAAAATGGAGCGGTATATACGGGCTTTGTAACCGCGCTCCACGAAACGGTGGATTATGTTGGCTATCATTTCGGAACCGAAGAGAAGATTATGCGGCGGGTCAACTATCCTGGTTATGCGTTTCATAAAAAAGAGCATGAGACGTTTGTCAAAGAAGTGCTGAAGCAGATGCATGATTATGAGAACGAGAAGGCATATGCGCCTCATGCATTGGTGCGTTACCTGCGGGATTGGGTTTTATCCCATGTCGCCCTTACCGATCTCAAGCTGGGATCGTACCTGCTGGATATGAAAAAGACCGGCGCTTTGGAGCAAGTGTCGGAAAAATCTATGGACTCCAAAAGTTAGACTTTTTAGAAGCGCGCTCACGGCGACATGAAAGGCTGTCTCAAAACCGGCCCCGGCCATATTCGCGGGGCGGTGTTTTGAAATAGATCTCTGTATAAACAGCTTTCTCGTCTTTACCCCGTCTTCCAAAATTATTCTTTTTTACCTATACTATACCTCATAGGAGTAATTAATCATGCAATACACTGATCTTGATAAAACGAAAGCGTTTGCGACTCTTGCCAGTCTTGCGCAGGCAGGCAAACAGTTTGATTATGCCGCGGCGCTTGCCGCGCCAAACGCCGCCAGACGGATACAGAGCGCGATTGCGCCTATGGCGGGCGGTCTTTCCTATTCATACGCGGCGAAACCCGTTGATGAAACTATATTGGCGGCGCTTCAAGCGCTCGCGGACGAGCAGGAACTCATCGCCAAATACAAGGCGCTGCTTGACGGCGAACCCATGAATACCGGCGAAACCCGCAAGGTATTGCACCACTTGCTGCGAGGGCGGCTTGGCGGCGACGTCATATTTGAAGGAAAAAACCTCGGCGAATTCTACAAACAGGAGCTTGCGCGTTTTTCACAGTTTGCTAGTGACGTTCATGCGGGTAAAATCACGGGATCAACCGGCAAGCCCTTCACCCATGTCGTACAAATCGGCATAGGCGGCTCTGATTTGGGACCCCGCGCCCTGTATCTCGCCCTTGAACAGTGGGCTGCGGCCCAAGGGAAAAAGAAGCTGGATGCGAAATTCATTTCCAATGTAGACCCGGATGACGCTTCCGCAGTGATCGCCTCTGTTCCGCTTGAGAAAACTGTGTTTGTGCTGGTGTCGAAAAGTGGAACCACGCAGGAAACCTTGGCCAATGAGCTTTTTGTAAAGGAAAAACTGAAAGCGGCCGGGCTTGATCCCAGCAAGCGCATTGTCGCCGTAACAAGCGAGACAAGTCCGCTCGCGCATAATCCCGCGTACCTCGACTCGTTCTACATGGACGATTTCATCGGCGGACGGTACTCTTCGACATCGGGCGTTGGCGGCGTGATCCTTTCCCTCGCCTTTGGATGCGATGTGTTCAAGCAGATTCTGGAAGGGGCGCATGAGGCTGACGCGCTGGCGCTGGAAACCGATATTCTCAAAAACGCGAGCCTGCTCGACGCGCTTATCGGCGTGTGGGAGAGGAATTTTCTCGGTTTTCCGTATACGGCTGTTCTTCCCTACAGCCAGGCGCTTTCCCGCTTCCCCGCGCACTTGCAACAGCTTGACATGGAATCCAACGGCAAGAGCGTAAACCGCAATGGCGAACCGCTGCGATACGCCACAGGTCCTGTGGTGTTTGGCGAACCCGGCACTAATGGTCAGCATTCCTTCTACCAGTCGCTTCATCAAGGCGCGGATATTGTGCCGCTCCAGTTCATCGGATTTGTTGAAAGCCAGCGCAAGGATGACGTTGTGGTTGACGGCTCCGGCAGCCAGACCAAGCTCAAAGCCAATCTCGCCGCGCAAATCGTCGCCTTTGCCAAAGGCAAGAATGACGCGAACCCCAATAAGAAATTCGCCGGCAATCGTCCTTCAAGCCTTATCTTCGGCAAACAACTCACGCCTCGCGCGCTTGGCGCTCTTCTCGCCCACTTCGAGAATAAGGTCATGTTTCAGGGCTTTGTGTGGAATCTCAACAGCTTCGATCAGGAGGGAGTGCAGCTTGGCAAGGCGCTCACCAAGAAGGCGCTCGCTGGCAATTCCGGGGACGCGGCGCTGGACGCCTACAGCCGGTTGCTGGGAATATAGTGGGAGCGGAGGGAAATGAACCGCCCGTTTAAGGCGCGGCCCGCTTAGGGCGGGATAGGAGAGGATGTTGGTTTAATGAAGGCTGTCTTCCGTATCGCGCTATAAGCGCGCCGCGCCCCGCTTCCATTTCCCAACCGTCTATTCCTTCTCAGGATAAACGCATGACAGAGACTTTACCATCTTACTTATCGGCTCTCAACCCCGAGCAACGGGAAGCGGTCTTGCATAACGGCGCGGCGCTTCTTATATTGGCAGGCGCGGGTTCCGGCAAGACAAGGGTCATTACTACCAAAATCGCCTATCTCATTCGTGAACGGGGGATACCTCCATATGCTATTCTCGCCGTAACCTTCACCAATAAAGCGGCGCGGGAAATGGCGGGACGCGCCGCGGCGATAGACTCCCGCGCCGGATATGCGATGTTGCGGACGTTTCACTCATTTGGCGCATGGTTTTTGCGGCGGAACGCGCGGCTTGTGGGGCTTAACCCGGCGTTTACCATTTACGATGATGATGATATGGCGAGCCTGCTTGCGACCGTGTCGCCGGAGAAGACTAGGGCGGAGATTAAACTCATGGCCCACCAGATTTCACGGGCAAAAGACTACTTTATCAGCCCCTCTGATCCTGAATTGAAACGCATCAACCACCGGAAAGACTTTCAGAAAATGTATGCGCGGTATGAAAAGCGGCTCGCCGAAATCGGCAACGTCGACTTCGGGGATCTCATCAAGAAGCCTGTTGACATTCTGCGGAGCAATCCGTCCTTTGCCGAGGATTTCCGCAGCCGTTTCAAGGTCATTATGATCGATGAATATCAGGACACCAATGTCGCCCAATTTACACTTTTGAAGGAACTCTGCGGTCCCGAAACCTATGTGTGCGTTGTAGGAGATGACGACCAGTCGATCTACCGGTTTCGGGGCGCGGAAGTGCGGAATATCATCGAATTCCCCGACCGCTTCCCCAATACGGACATCATCCGCCTTGAGCGGAATTACCGCTCGACTTCGGCGATTCTGCGCGTGGCTTCCTCAGTGGTGGACAACAACAAAGGCAGGCTCGGCAAGACCTTGAGCGCCGAGCGGGGAACCGGAAAAATTCCGGTGCTGGCGTTCCTCCCGAATCAAGATGAGGAGGCCGTGTTTGCGGCGCATCTCATTGAAAGCTCAGTCCATCCAAGCGCGGGCAATCAGCCGCACAGCGGCAACACGGCAAAGGCGAAGAATGAAAATAAGGAAAAGAGAGAAGGGCGCTATTCAGATTGGGCTATTCTGTACCGGACAAACGCCCAATCGCTCGGCTTTGAAACGGAGTTGCTGCGCCGGCACATTCCCTATCGCGTGGTGGGATCGCTCAAGTTTTATGAACGGGAGGAAATCAAGGATGCGCTTGCCCTGTTGTCTTTTCTTGTAAATCCGCGGGATGAAATCAGCTTCCGGCGCGTGGTAAACAAGCCGGCTCGCGGCGTCGGCGAGGCTACTATGGGCAGGGTGATCGCTGATGCGGCGGATGGCGACTTGTGGGCTTCAGCGAAACGGCTTTCTGCCATACTGCCGGCACGGGCGCGGGCCGGACTGAGCGCCTTCATTGACGCTCTTGAATCCGGACGCTCCGCATTGACGTATCCTGCTGGTGAAGATGTCTGGGACGCGCGCGCGCGGTCTGGCGATGCCTTGTTTGACATGAACGAACCGCGTCCGTCGGAGGCCGGCGATAGAGCGGGGAGGCAAACGCCCGCAAAAGAGGCGAAAAAGACAAAAATGGCGGTGAAAAAGATAAAAACCGGTGAAAAAGGCGAAGTTGTCGCAGGCGAAGGGCTTTCCAGATGTGTGGCGACGCTTATTCAGAATACGGGTGTCGCCGCGTATCACCTGACGCATGATGAAATCGCGGGCAATCAGCGCATTGCGAACCTGCAAGAGCTTGCCAACGCCGCGAGCCTGTATCCGGCGACATTGGAAGGGCTTCTCGAATTCCTTGAACACATAGAGCTTGACCGATCTATGGAAGAGCGGGATACGGATGCCAATGTGGTGACTCTTATTACACTGCACAATACCAAAGGGCTTGAATTCAAGCGGGTTATTATAACCGGCGTTGAACAGGGGGTGTTTCCCAGGGATGACAAGAAAGAAGAGGAACTGGAGGAAGAGCGCCGCCTCTTTTATGTGGGCGTGACCCGCGCAATGGACGAATTGTACTTTACCTCCTGCGCCGCGCGCCGCATGTTCGGGCAAACGGCGTTCATGGAGCCTTCTCTTTTCTTGGGTGAAATCGACAAGTCAGCCCTGCGCATTATCGGCGTTGCGCCGCGTGGGTTTTCCATGAAAGCCAAAGCCGGCGAACGCAAGGCAAAGGGCGCGAAATCAGACCGCGTGGAGTGGGATGTTGGAGACCGTGTTTTTAACGATGACCATGGGTATGGGTATGTGAAAGAAATCCGCGATCATGCGACGGGCGCTATCCTGATCATTCGCTTTGACACCGGCAAGGAATTGAGTTTTTTGAGCGATTACAACCGCTCGAATCTCACGAGAATAGATGAAGAGCAAGAATATTTTTGAACAAGCGCCGCTTGACCAGTTGCCGCGTATCACAAGGGCGCGCGGCTTTCGTCTCTATGGCGCAAACGGGAAGCGGTACGTCGACCTGTGGCAGGCCGGAGGAGCCGCCATTTTAGGGCATAATCCTCCGGGCGTACTGCGCGAGTTGAAAAACACTGCGGAACGAGGGCTTTTCGCGCCGTTGCCTACTCATGTGGAAGGCCGTTTCTTCAAGGCGCTTGCAACATTGTTGCCCGGCTATTCGTTTTATATATACGCTGATGAGCATTCTCTCCACTGCGTATTGAGCGGCGCTGGTTTTAGCGGGGCAGCCCGTCCAATACGGTCGATTTTCGATCCGGCTTTAGGCGACGGGCATAATGAGGGTTGCGAAAAAACCGTGTCATTGTGGCGGCCATTTCTTCCTGTGGAAGACACGCCCTCATGTCCGCTGTTGGCGCCGGTGTTGCCGTGGCCTCTTGCTCCCAAGACGCTGGCGGTCAGGAACGGGGCGTTTCCCGTCGGATGCGCATCCGCTGAATCAGCGTGTCCGCCCGCTTCGGACGCCATTTCGCCAGTTACCCTTGCGGCGGCGACACGCGCCGTTTACGATTTGCTTGCGGAAATAGGCGCTGAAACACCAAGCACATACGCCGGAGCGCGGATGGCGCCGCTGACGTCGCGTTTTCCCGTATTGGCAAAAGCCCTCGCATCAAGCGCATGGCGGCGAAAAGGCGTCTATCTCCATTACGGCGAACGCCTAGATGACGCCGGATATTTGGCGCTGTTCCAGCGATTCTTGGAGGCGGGCTTTTTGTTGCCGACCGATCAGAATCAACCCGCCATACTGCCCGCCGTTTTGTCCGCCGGGGAAGAAGCGAAGCTGGCGGCGTTGGTGAGAGAATAGTTAGAGGCAAGTGCTAGGAGCCTGTCGCGCTTGTGGATTTTTGCGGTACTTTGCACCACAAAAATCCCGATTATTTGGCTCCTGCGAACCTTTGGTTCGATGGCAGTTTGCGCGGCAAGAAATCGCCTAACCGCCGATTTGGCAGATTGCATGGGATTTTATGCGCGAAGCGCGACAAACAGATAGCGGAACGGAATCCCGATCCGCCCGGCGGCGTCTCCAGCTTCGCTGGCGCGCGCAAACAGTCCTGTCAGACGCAGTGTCCGTCCATTACGTTAGACGCCGGCGGCGTCTTTATTGCATATTTTTTATATAATCGATTTTCTTATATAAAGAAAATATCATTTTTCCATGAAACAATGCTTCTAATGCCATAAATATATCCGCAAAAATTAGAAAGATAAAAGAAGGAACCATCGCTCTTGTGTATTTATCCTTTATGACTCTTTTCTTTTTTATTGCTTGTGCCAGTGTAAATTCATAAAAAAGCATACCACTGTTAAAAAACAGCCAGACAACCATGTTTCGGGCGAAACTCAATAGAAGAGCATTATTAACGGCCGGTTCCCCGGAAAGAATATTAATTAAAATACCAATAACAAATTGTATAATGCTTAACAACAATATCACATAAAATATTACATGAAGCATTACGCCTCCGCCTATACCAAGACCGCCGCCCCATGCAATACCGGCGCGTTCACACCAACATTTATATTGCTCCAAATGCGCCCGATTTTGATGCCCGCCGACGAAACCTGAATTTGAAATAACATATAGCATAAATTTACATTTATTATTTACGCAATATCGCTCCATTTGCTGAAGAAAACGTATCACAGGAGAAGGAATACCGTCAACATAAAGTGGAACCGATAGTATAACTATGTCTACACTTCTCAACTCCGTAAATATATTTTCATAATTTCGGGATAGGCCAATAGTTTTTGACATAACTTTTTGCGGAAAAAGCATAAAACGTAGCGCTTTCGAAAAAAATGCCGACGCGCCGCCTTTTTTCTTCGGGCTGCCGTTAATAACCAATATATTCATTTTAAAAATTCTCCTATTTCACTAACGTGTTTTATTATATGCAAATTAGCGCCATAGCAATCCATATTGCTCCGGTTTGCCTCTACAATTAATTGCGCGGCAATCTTCTCTGTTTCCAGAAAGTCTCCATATAAAAACACCGTAAGGCATTTCCGCCCAACGTTGTATCTGCGCCGGTGTCTCATCTTCCCGGAACGGTATGTGAAAAATGGCGAACTTATTGAAATACTGCGGTCAATAACTTTTTTAACCGGTTCACTATATCCGCTATAACAATTTTTACTTATCAAAACTATCTCTTCACTATTCCCAATTAATGAACCGGCGTTTTTTAGACCGTCATTGATTTTACAAACCCCTGGAGTTTTTAACCAACAATGAAAACAACCCATACATGGAGCGAATGCATTATTGGCGTTAATTATTTCAAAATCATTTTCGGCGATTCTCAATAATGTAAAATCTTGTTCATTCAGGTCATGGACTAATACCTTCAAAATACTTCTCCCTTATACACTGCTGTCATTATATAAAAAAAATTGTACTTTTTGTCAGGCGGCGGCATGGATTCCGCCGCCGCAATTCTTTCGAGAATTCTTGACGGGCATTTCGCATAATGTTTCGGCTGTTTGCGACGTTTTTTTATCTCATTTTTTATTGTAAACAATATTTTATTAATTCATTTTACGCAAGGGTGTAATAGGCCGTTGAAAACACCCTAAGTTCAACTAAAAATCAGGTTGTTTTGACACAATTTGGCTTTTGGAGGATTCTAAAACTTCCTTTTGCGCAACATGAGTTATTAAAAATAATATACCCAAGGGGGCAACGCCGCCTTATGGCGCAATCCACCAGCAAAGAATAGAGTCTCAAAGCGCCCATTTTATTGTCTTGTTAAGGTATATGTCCCTGCCGCAATAGAATTCTTATTTAAAATTAGACTTAGCGTATTATCGTCACTAATACTTGCTGTTCCAATAATACGCGCTCCGCTTTTATTACTATACAAACTGACTGTAACGCCGTCTACCATCGCGAATGTTCCAGTATCCACATTTTCAATTTCTGGTATGTATGATAACCACCCGCCGAGCCCAAAAGGCGAAGATATCCCTTCGTAATCAGCAACAACAACAATCATGTTATTTCCTTGAATACTCCCACTCCATGAACCAGATAGATTGTTTTTATTAGATAAAACATCCTTATAGTTAGATGTGTTTTTTCCACAACCCCAAAAAACCAACCCCAATGATAGTATAAGCGCTATCATTTCAAAAACAGAAAAATCCTTTCTCTTCATTTAATAACCTCCATTACGGCCTTTTCCGTTGTTAAAATTGGAACCAGAAAATTGGTCTGTAAATTATATTCTAACTTAGAATATATCTACAGTCAAGTATTTTAAGGAGGATCTTCAAAAAACTGTGCCGGAGCAACGACGTGGGAATGTTCCCCAGCGTAGCTGGGGCGCGTAGCGGAATGACCGAGCCGTTGCGGATGCCGAGCCGACCAACGGGCGGCGAAGCATATACAGACCTGTTATACGAAGTGCCCCCCGTACACCATTTCTATTTTTATTATTTTATTCCAATAATTTTTATACAATTCATTCAAAGTTTTTTGCCCCCTCTTACAGAACCGCCGTGCGCCACGGACGGCGCACGGCGGGGGAACAATGCCTTTATTCATTCCATTGTAATATAATTGCGGGGTCTGTTGCGAAGCAACTGGCCCCGTTTTACACAAAAGCCTTAACCGATGACTGCTTCCTCCACCGGCGACCAACTCCCCTGTTCACCCTTGCCATTTTCGTAGCAAGTAGCATAGTAACAAGTTTTGGCTTTGTCCGCTTCCGTGTGCGTTACTACAAGGTTTGTCTTCCGGCTGAATTTCGTCTGCCCCCTAATGTCCGCGCCGGAAGCCGGTCTCTCCCCGCCCACCTGCCACACATACCGCACCCCGTAAGCGTCCGCCGGTTTGGAAACGTCCCCGGTCTCGTGGTTCAAAGCCCTTACCCGATGCTCAAAATGGTTGACCGTGTTTTCCACTACCGTGTCCGGCTGGCTCGTGGGCGTTCCGTGGGTTGTCGGCGTGGTGTCCTTCGGGTGGATTCCCATGATCAGTTTTGTCGGATCGTCCATTTTTTTGTTGAAACGGATAGAAGAATTGGCGAAGTCCCGCATCGCGTCAACCGCTTCTTCCTTCGCTTCCTCCTTGGCAAGCCGTTTTGCCGTGGAATTATCCGCTTCATAGGCTGTCCGGCTGGTCAAAAAGGCGCCTATCCTGCCCAAAACCTCCGTAACTTCCGTCTGATCCCAGCCGTAAGCGGCTATTTTTGACGAATTTTCCAGTTCCAGCTTCCATTTTTGGCATAAATCCACCAAATCCTGCTCCCGCGTGGGTATCCAATCACTATGCGCCATCGTGCGCCTCCTTGTTTCTGTTTAAGTCCGGTCGTGCCGGACTACAATGTATGACGTTGCGACTATAATCCACTGTTTTTAGACTTTAGTCTAGCAGTTTCAGACTGTAGTCTGATATTTCAAGACTGTAGTCTATAAATTACAGACTATAATCTGATGCTGCCGGGCTGTAGTCCTGCGGGGGCGGATTACAGTCCGGCAGTTCCATTTTAGTTATTACTGAAAACAATCCTTCAAGAACACTCATTTGATCAAACACCGAAACATTACTAATTACAGCTATACTATAATCCTTCCCGGGACAATAAAAAACAGCGGCTCCAAATCCGGGGATTGTTCCCGTATGTCCAAAAAATATATTGCCGTCTATATTTAATACTCTCAATCCAAGTCCATACCCTATTTGCCCGCGAACATCATGATCTTCTACTTCTAAAAACTTCACCATTTCGTTTAAAGTTTCTTCTTTTAAAAAGTTAGATTTAAACAAACTATCAATCCATTTACGCAAATCATCCGCTGTCGATACCATTGCTCCGGCGGAAAAACCCAAAGTCGCGAATGAAGTTTCATCCGGAGTAATTTTATGAATGCCAAAAGGTATTACGTCACGGTCGTATCCTGAAATTAAATTTTCGGGAATTTCCTCATAGGGGATAAAAAAAGTATTATTAAGTTTTATCGGTTCAAATATATATTCTCTATATACCTTCGATAAAGTTTTGCCTGTTATCTTCTCTATTATTAACCCCAATAGCAAGTAATTGGTATTGGAATAATGATGCCCTTCTCCGGGTAAAAAGTAAAATTTTTTATTATAGGTGCTTTTTAGCAGCGTATTGGGATCCCATTTCTTATGTTGCATTAAAACAGACTGTACCCCTAACCATAAGTTTTCAGTATAATTATAAATTCCACTGCCATGATTCAATAATTGGCGTATTGTAATTAAATCAGATTTTGGATATTCCGGGAACCATTTATGTATCGTATCATCTAAACTGATTTTTCCCTGTTCGTATAATTTCAATATAACAGCGGCGGTAAAATTTTTAGTTACACTGCCAATTCTTAAAATATGTTTTTCCGTCAACTTTTCTCCGTTTTTTAAATCAACTGAACCGCTTGTGCTATGTCAATAAAAATCATTTACCCTAACTGACGCCTGTATTCCAGGAAAATCTAACTCTTTTACTTTATTGTCTAATACTTGCTGTAATTCAAAGGAACATAAATTTTCATTATAATTCTCATTAGAATCATCAAATTCTTTTTCGCTGATTGACCTTTTATCCGTCCTGCAACAAATCAAAAAGAAACAAATAAGAAAAAACAGCATGGCATTCTTTTTCATTTTATATGCCATGTAGCGACAAGTTGAACACGATCAAATGCCCATTCGCGCTCGTATGCGCTGGTAATCGGTTCTGTAAAGCCGTTGGAAAAACGCGCAAGCGTTATAATTGAAAAATGTTTATTTATATTGAAATTGACTAAAAAAGCAGTATCTAATGAAAGGCCAACGTCACGCACAGTATCACCTGTTTTGATATTGTAGAAAGGCAATGTTCCTGAAAACTGAACGCCCACAAGATCGACAAAGATTGGCATCGCATAACCAAAAACGGTTTCAAATTTATAGCGGAATGCGTTTTGATTCATGCCATCGTCCATTTGATAAAACCAAAATTCATCGCTCGTTGCTTTAGTGTAGGCGTAGTATTGAATTTCGTTGTAAACCTGCACAACAACATGATTCCAGTCGCCGGGGAAAATCGCGGCAAAGTCAAATTGAAGTGTATTTCCCGCATGAACATTCCATACCGTGCCGTCAAGACCGTTTCCGCTAACGCCGTCTTGCGGATCACCGTCATTCATTTTACGGTTTAGTCCAAGTCCAACCAGAGGAACCTTGCCAAAAAGGTCGTAATTCCAGCCTGTGCCGGCCATTGCGCCAATGGTGAACGAGAGAAAAGGGGCAGCAGTCAGTACCGCGTCGCCGGCAAGCCCTGCCGATATTGGCGAAAGGCTGGCGTCCAGCTTCAGGGCAATGTTGTTGCCGCTTGAGAGCGGGCTTTCTCCCCGCAAAAAAGGAAACTTCCACCTGGCGGCAAAATCAAATAGCATTTCCCCCCATGTCGATGCGTAGAGGGACAAGTCCGCGCTGGTTTCCGCCTGTGAAAAAGCCGCCTCTGCGGTGAAGGTTGCAAAGACCGCCACCATTATGATAATTTTCTTCATAAAATTTATAATTCCAGACTTTTTTTCTTTTGTCAATCCTTGCTAAACGATGAAACGGCTGGGGCGGTGGGGTGGCAAAGCCGCCTCTCCGCCCCTTTTGAGAGGCTTTTTCATATTTGCGCCGTAGGCACACCCCATTATTCTTATTTCTTATGGTCAAAGGCGATAAACTCCCCGCGCCATGGATGGCGCGGTGCTACAATAAATTTGGGGGCAAAAAACTTTGCTTTTCGGTTTTTCCCGTATTTTTTATCCATATTCCTATGCTTTATTATTCAATTATTTTTCCAATAAATTTTTTCAGAAAACGTTAGGGGGGGCATTTCGTATAACGTTCCGGCTGTATATGACGGTTTGGCGGCCCGGATAAGGAAATGCGTAGCATTTCCAGGGCCGACAAACTGTGGCGAAGGTTTTGCGTGGGAATGAAGCGTAGCGAAATGACCTAGCAAAACCGTAGCCCGAGCCGCCAACGGCGGCGAAGCATATACAGACCTGTTATGCGCAGTAAAATCTGTTACGAAGCGCCGTGCATGGACGCACGGCGTTTTATTATTCTTTCATTTCATTATCATTTATATTTTTTTATAATATCTTCATAATGTCCTTTAA
>JAITIK010000039.1 GCA_031279555.1 Treponema sp.
GCGACGGTCGCAGAACCTACGGAAATGCGCACCGCAAGCGCGACAATAAACGCGACCACAATCACGGGCATATTGTTGGCGGCCACAAAATCGCCTACTACCTTGCCGATGCCGGAATCTTCGAGCATATAGCGGAGTACTCCGCCGCCCGCCGTAACCAACAGAATGATTCCCGCCGGTTCAAGGGATTTTGTCATCACTTTTTCAAGTTCCGCAAGGCTGTATTTGTTTTTAACGCCCAGCAGCGCCAGCGCGAGCAACGTGGCAATCGTAAGCGCGATAAAGGGGGGTTCCCACAAACGAAAGAACGGGCTGAAGCGGCTTGAGCGATTCGGCGCCATTGTTGATGAGCGCGCCGGACGCGGTGTTCAAGAGTATGAGTATGAGCGGGGTGAGTATTATAGCCACAACGGTACCGAAAGAAGGCAGCTTCCGGTTCTCTTTCGAAAGTTCCATAGTCGCTTGAGCGTGTTCCGGTACCGGAATGTGGTACTTTTTTCCCACATAGGATCCAAACAACACGCCTCCCAGCACCATCGCTATTGCGCCGCAGACGAGCC
The DNA here is from genome assembly GCA_031279555.1 of Treponema sp. Lineage (GTDB taxonomy): Bacteria > Spirochaetota > Spirochaetia > Treponematales > Breznakiellaceae > JAIRKH01. The sequence continues at coordinate 561 of JAITIK010000039.1, forward strand.
CCAGCGCGATGACCAGCCCCAGATCCGCGTTCAGCATTGCCGCGACCAAGATTGGTCCGGGCGTCGGCGGAATAAAAGCGTGTCCCACTGCGAGCCCGCCAAGAAGCGGTATGCCGTAAAACAGCGTTGATTTCCCGGTCTTTTTGGCAAGCCCGAAGGCGAGCGGTATCAGGATTATCAACCCCGCATCGAAAAAGACCGGTATGGCGATTATGAGTCCGGTAATACCCAACGCCCATACGGATTTTTTCTCGCCAAAGGTTTTTACCAGCGTCGTTGAAATCGTTTCCGCGCCTCCTGAAAGTTCGAGAATCGCGCCGAACATCGAACCGAGGCCGACAAGCAGCGCGATGCTTTGCAAGGTGTTGCCGATGCCTTTGTTGATGGACGCAATGATCATTTGCGGCGGCATACCCACGCCGACGCCGATGAGTACCGCTGCGAAAAGGATCGCAAGAAGCGGCTGCATCTTGAATTTGATAATCAGCAACAGCAAAAAAGCGATGCCGATAACCGCGAAAAGAATGAGTCTTTCTCCGCTTGGCTCAAAAAGGACATTCATAAGTTCTCCTTAAAAAAATATCAGGCTGAATCCCGGAAACAACGCCGGAATCAGTCGTAATAGCCCGCTCGCCTCGTCCGAATTTCGGCTTTCATTCGAGGTATCCGCCCTTCATCGGGGAAACGGCGTTTTTCGCGTATACCCGCAAGATGCCTTTGCTGTACTTTGCGGGCTTGGGCCGCCATTCCTTTTTCCGTTGCGAAAGCGTTTTTTCCATTTCCTCCGGGGACATATCTTTTCCGTCCGCGCCGACGACATTTAAACGCCGCAGGTCAATGTCTAGTTCAATGACGTCCCCTTCCCGTACCAGCGCGATGGGTCCCCCGTCAGCCGCTTCAGGCGAGACATGCCCGATGGCGGGACCCCGCGTCGCGCCGGAAAAACGCCCGTCCGTGATCAGCGCCACCGAGGAAGCGAGTGTAGCATCCGAGGCGATTGCTTCGGTTGTGTAAAACATTTCCGGCATTCCACTGCCCTTGGGTCCCTCGTACCGGATGATCACCGCATCTCCGGGAAGTATTTTGCCGGTGAGCGTCGCGTCAATCGCCTCCTCCTCGCTGTCAAATGGACGGGCGCGGAGCTTGGCTTTCCGTATTTCCCGCGGCAAGGCGGAATGTTTTACCACCGCTCCCTCCGGCGCGAGGTTTCCTTTCAATACGGCGAGCGACCCTGCGGCGCAAATCGGATTCGAGAAGGGACGGATGACATCCTCTTTTGAAAGTCCGTGGGTTTTTAGATGCTCATTGCATCTTTCGTAGAAACCGCTTTTTTTAATATCTTCCAGATTTTCGCCTAGAGTCTTGCCCGATATGGTCAGCGCATCAAGATTCAAAAGCGATTTGACTTCTTCCATAATGGCGGGAGTTCCGCCCGCGTAAAAGTAAAACTCCGCAGGCCATTTCCCGGACGGGCGGATATTGAGCAGATATGGGGAATTGCGGTGAATCCGGTCGAATTCCCCGGCGTCAAGCTCAATCCCCAATTCATGCGCAATGGCGGGGATGTGGAGCAGCGAATTTGACGACCCCGCTATCGCGGCGTGAACCACAATCGCGTTATGAAACGCTTCTTTTGTCATTATTTCCGAAGGGCGTATGTTTTTCTTTGCAAGAACAAGCGACTGTTCCCCGGCCTTCCGCGCAAAGTCCCGCAGTTCGCCGCTGGTCGCGGGCAAAAGGGACGAACCGGGCATGGCCATGCCCAAGGCTTCCGCCATGACCTGCATGGTCGAAGCCGTTCCCATAAAAGAACACGCGCCGCAGGATGGGCAGGCGTTGCGTTTGTACCGCGTGAATTCCTCCAGAGTAATTTCCCCCCGCTTGTACATGGCGTTGTACATGCCGATCTGCTCCAATGTGAGCAGATTTGACCCCGCGTTCATCACGCCGCCCGGAACCACAATCGCCGGAGCGTTTACACGGGCAAGCCCTTCAAGACTGGCGGGCATCCCCTTGTCACAACTTGCAAAAAACACTCCCGCGTCAAACGGAGTCGCCATAGCGTGAATCTCAATCAACGAAGCGATGACTTCCCGTGAAACCAGAGAAAAATTGATGCCGTCATGCCCCTGGGACTGTCCGTCGCATATGTCCGTGGCGTAATATTTGGCCGCCTTGCCGCCGCCGGCTTTTATCGCTTCCTCACAAAGGGCGACCAATTCATTGAGGTGCGCCGATCCCGGATGGCTGTCCCCATACGTACTTTCCAACATGATCTGGGGTTTTCCCAGATCATCCACGCTCCAACCCATGCCCAGTTTCAGCGGATCCATTTCTGGAGCGACACTTCTGATCTCCTGACTACGCAACATTGTTATACCTCCCCTATACATCGGACGTCATTCGTCTGATGTATGATCAGCATATATGGTAAATTTCCAATTGTCAACAAAAAAATATAAATTTTTTGCCGGTGGCGACGTGGCGGCGTTACGGCAGTACCGCCGGTACTGCCGATGAAAAAATGCGGCAAAATAGTGAGAAATTTTCTTTTTAACTGAAAACAGCGCTGTTTAGTGAATTTTTGTCTCTTTCATTGCATCGATTCTCGCGCACTGTCGATGAGCATAAAAAAGGAGTTGTAAAATGAAAACCGGGCGAGGCTTTCCCAAACACGACGGCGTTGAGAAAGCCTTGATAAGTCACGGCAAGCCGCTAAAGTTGCGACTCTTTACATTTCACCGGTCAGGACGCTTATAACGCTGGAATCCATTTCCCTATCGGTCTTGAGTTTTTCGACAAAACGCTGATTATACATGATGTGTTCCATCATCGCGTTTCGGGCGCTTTCGCCGTTCCGCGCCTGAATCGCCTCCGCGATAGCCCGGTGCGTAAGTATGGTTTCTTTCCGCAAGGCCGTATTCGTCACCCGCATCAAAAGGAAAATCGTCGAATTGATCACCGGAATAAGAGTAGGAATCACCGCGTTTTTGGCCGCTTGGGCAATCTTGGTGTGAAACAGCACGTCTTCTTCCTCGTAGGATCCGCCGCTCAGAATGAGTTCTTCCACTACGCCGCATTGAGCGACGATCCCCTTAATCTCTTCGTCTCCAGCCCTTTCCGCAGCCTTCTCCGCTATATGAGGCTCAAGAACGAGGCGTATTTCGAGCAAATCCAAGGCGAGCTTTATTTTGTCGTTGATAAAGCGGAACCCCAGCGGATCCTCCGCGATACCCGGCTTGTCGCAGACAAAGGTTCCGGATCCACGCCTGATTTCAAGGATGTTCCGGGAGGCAAGCGTTTTAATCGCTTCCCGTACCGTGCTTCTGCTCACCTCAAATTTTTTGCTGAGTTCTATTTCGTTTGGTATTTTGTCGCCTCGCTGGTAGTATCCGTCTATAATGAGATCGGTGATATTCCGCTCCACGGTGTGACTCAACGACGCTTTACGATTAAAGCCCATAGTTTTCTGACCCTTGTTATGAATACCTAGTGTAGTATCAAAGCGGCGTTTTTAGCAAGGGGAGTTAAAGGAGGACTTCGCAGGCCGCGTCGCCGCGTTCCCATGCAAAACCGCCGCCGCGCTTTTTCGCCGCTTCAAGGAGGCAAATTCAGTTTCCTCTTGAACAGAGCAATCTTTTATTGATGGAAGGCAACACGAGCTTCCATTCAAAATATCGGGAATCTCTAAGACTTCAGTTTCCAGAGGTTCTCTATCTTTATTTGCAGTGGGGTCTAATACCCGGCCCTTTGGGGCGGTTAGAGTCGGCGACGTCAACAAAAAATGGCGGTAGACCCCGCAGTTACATAATTTCCTTACAGTCGAACCGAAAGTCCGCCGAACCTCGTAAACAATGTAACACTTGCAAAATGCCCCCGCCCTTCAAGGGCGGGGAGGTTCATTGTTCTGAAACCATTTTAACGGCAATCAATAAAACAGAATTCCAAAATATTCCTATCTCCCCCCCTCATTGACAAAAAAAACCGGCGCCAAATCGCCGTCTTAATCGAAAAAGGTTTCTCCCTCCGCTCTGATTCGGCGCGGAAGGTGAATGAGGCTAAAGAAGACGGTTGAGCGGGAGATGACAGATGGATAAAAGCGCGGTCATCTGCCGCCGGCGTATCTGTGGGAGGGCGTCCGCCCTTCAAGCGCCGGGCATTGCGCTTGATCATGTTGTTCCCACCCTCGTGAACTCTGCGGGATCATCCGATTTCACTTGCCATCTCTTCAAAAATGAGTTATTTTATAAAATAAATTGGAGTTTATGTATGAATATAGGCGTTTTTACAGATACCTATGTACCTCAGGTAAATGGCGTCGTTACGGTTGTCCGTACGCTCAAGACGGAATTGGAAAAAGCGGGGCATCGCGTATATATCTTTACGGTACAACATCCCAAAGCGGAGGATGAAGAAGGCGTTTTCAGAGTGGCTTCCTTTCAATTCCTCAACGAACCGCAGCACCGGGTGGGGTTTTTTCTTGAAAAAGAACTTATCTTTATCGCTCGATCCCTAAAACTTGACATTGTTCACTCGCATACGGAATTCAGCCTCTACCTGGCGGCCCGCAGGGTTTGTAAAAAGCTGAACATCCCCTATGTGCATACAATGCACACGTATTACGAAGATTACTCCTATTATCTTCCTTTGATTTTAAAAATTTTTGTTCATGTACAGCCGTTTTTCAAACGGGTTTTAAGAAGTCAAAAGTGTATCATCGCGCCGTCTCAAAAGATTAAAAGATTTCTTGATACTATTGGATATGACAAGACTGTTAAAGTTATTCCCAATGGCATCGATCTTTCCCTTTTTTATGAGCGGTCCGAAGATATTGCCGCAAAAACAAAGGCGTTTAGAGCCTCTTTTAATATAGCGGAGGACGATGAAGTCATTATTTTTGTCGGGAGGCTCGGCATTGAGAAAAATGTGGAAACGCTTATCGGCAACTTCAAGCGTATCCGCGAAAAACGCCCCCAGGCCAAGTTGTTGCTTGTGGGCGACGGGCCGGATCGCCATGAATTGCAGGCTCACACGTACCGTCTCGGCATAAGCGGCGCCGTTATTTTTACCGGCTATCTCCAGTGGCCCTATGAGATAAAAATCGCCTACGCCGCTTCAGATCTCTTTATGAGCGCGTCGCACAGCGAGGTGCATCCCATCACGTTCATAGAGGCGATGGCGAGCGCGCGTCCTATTGTGGCTGCGGCGGACATTAGCATCGCCGGCATGGTGATCAACGGAGAAAACGGATATGTTGTTGAAGATGACGCCGGTCTCTGGGAAAAAGCCGTCGCCATATTGGAAAATCCCGAAATGAAGCGGAACATGGGGATGCGTTCCGAGTCAATTTCCAAAGATTATTCGGTGGAACGGTTTATCTCCTCTATGATCGCCGTTTATGAGGAATACCGTAAGAAATAATGGAACAAGCGCGAAAGGCGGCCTTTGTCGCCGTGGTCGGGCGGCCTTCTGTTGGAAAATCAACGCTTGTGAACCGCCTTTGTGGGGAAAAGGTCGCCATCGTAAGCGCGGCGCCGCAAACCACCAGAAACGCCATCCGGGGCATTGTGAACCGCGAACAGGGGCAGCTTGTGTTTGTCGACACACCGGGCCGGCACATATCAGACAAGAAACTCAACAGAAAGTTGCGGGACGTGTCGGACAGGAGCATTGCGGATGCGGAGATAGTACTGTACATGCTTGACGCCTCCCGCGCGCCGGCGGAAGAAGAAGAAAAGATAGCCCGCGATCTTGCGGGCGTATCCACAAACCTTGTGGTTGCAATAAACAAGATGGATTCCCCGGACGCGGACTTTGCGAAAGCCGGGGAATTCCTTCAAAGATTTTTCCCGAATTTAAGCGAAGACCGGCGCTTTAAAATATCCGCGCTGAAAAATGCCGGGCTTGAACCGCTCCTGACGGCGCTTTTCGCCATGTCTCCCGAAGGGGATGCATTCTATCCTGAAGAGTGCTATACGGATCAAGACGTCAAGTTCCGCATCGCCGAAATCATCCGCGAAAAAGCCATGAACCGGCTGTGGGATGAACTGCCCCACGCCATTTATGTCGATATTGCGGATATGGAACTCAAAGAAAACGGCGCGAAGCTGTGGGTGCGGGCTTTTATAATCGCGGAGCGCGAGTCTCAAAAAGGCATGATCGTGGGAAAGGGCGGCGAAATGATTCGCTCAATACGGCTTGCCGCGCTCAAAGAGATGAAACGCATCTTTGATTGGAAGATAGAACTCGATCTGCGGGTCAAGGCCTCTCCGGATTGGCGGCATAATGACGGCGTACTGAGCAGAATCATTGACTAAAAAGTGTCAGCCAGCGTCAGCGGATCTGGCGTTTGGCTTGCCCCCTTGTTGCGCAAACTCATGGTAGAGTATACTGTTTTATTATGTCAGGCATTATCTTTCTTTCAATATTTCTTGCTGTTATGATCGGCGTCGGCGTCTGGGGAATGCGAAGAACCAAGACTATTGGAGACTTCTTTTTGGGCGGCAGAACGCTTGGTCCGTGGATTTCTGCGGTGGCGTATGGCACTTCGTACTTTTCAGCGGTTATTTTCATTGGGTTTGCGGGCGCGCAGGGATGGCAGTTTGGATTGAACGCGCTGTGGATAGCCTTTGGCAACGCGATTGTCGGAGCGGGGCTGGCGTGGATTGCGCTTGCGCGGCGTACGCGGCGGCAGACCCAAAATCTTGAGGCAATGACCATGCCCGAATATTTGCAGGCGCGTTACGGCGCGAAACATCTCAAATCGGTCGCGGCGTCCATCATATTTTTCTTTCTGTTGCCGTATTCGGCGTCGGTGTTTAAGGGACTGGGGCATCTCTTTGAAGCGGTCTTTCGTATCCCCTATGATATCGCTTTGCTCATTATGATAGGCTTCACCGGCGTGTACCTCATTTTGGGCGGCTATTTTGCCATAGCGGTTACGGATTTCATTCAAGGCGTAATCATGTTTTTCGGCGCCGCCGCGATGATAATGACGCTCACAGGGCAGGGCGGCGGGTTGTCCGCGATGCTTGGGAAAGTTGCGGAGAACTATCAAGCCCATGTGCCGCCTGCGATCCAGCCCAGCCTGCTCACGGTGGCGTCGCTGGTGTTTATGACTAGTTTCGGCACCTGGGGGCTGCCGCAGATGACCCAAAAATTTTACGCCATCAAGAACGAACAGGTCATTCCCAAGGCTGCGATTGTCACCACCATTTTCGCTCTGATGATAGGCGTCGCCGCATATCTGACCGGCGCATACGCCCACGTGTTTTTCACGCTGGATAGCGTGCCGCGCAACCCCCAAACCGGCGCGATCCTCTACGATTCGATTGTGCCGGCTTTGCTCACCAAAAATTTGCCGGAATTGTTGCTGTCGCTGATCCTGCTGTTGGTGCTGTCCGCGTCCATGTCAACCCTGTCAAGCCTCGTGCTGGTTTCATCTTCCACGGTCGCCATTGATTTGGCGCCGGTTCAGATCGATCCAAAAACAGGCAAAGACCGCTCGGTCGCCCTGATGCGCCTTCTTTCCGCGGTCTTTGTCATTATTTCGTATTTCATATCCCGCTTCCAAATCGGCTTCATCGTCACTCTTATGTCATTGAGTTGGGGTGTCATATCGGGCGCGTTCGCCGCGCCGTACATACTCGGCTTGTATTGGAAACGGGTGACGAAAGCCGGCGCGTATGCCGGTCTTTTTACCGGCGCCACAGTGGATATCGCGCTTTTCTTTGCGTTAGGCGCCGCGCGGTCGCCTTTGGCGGCGTCCATAGCGATTATCGCGCCGTTTATCGTCACGCCGGTTGTGTCCCTCTTTACCACAGCGCCGGATAAAGAAATACTTGAGAAAACATTCGAGGGAATATGATTTTTCAAAAACAGCCGTTGGCGGCTTGTATAAAGGAGTGAAATGTGGGGAATGTGAATAAAACGGAAAAGCAAGCCCTTCTGGGCGATGAGGCTGTCGCGCTTGGAGCGATTCATGCGGGAATAAGCGCGGCGTACGGCTATCCGGGAACGCCGTCAACCGAAATACTAGAGTTTTTGATCGCTGAATATGAAAAAAACACGGCGAAGGGCAGAGCGGGACGCCGCGTCTCGTGGTGCGCCAATGAGAAAACTGCGGTTGAGGCCGGGCTTGGCGTATCATTCGCGGGCAGACGGTGCATTGTCACCATGAAGCATGTGGGGCTGAACGTGGCGGCGGATCCGTTTGTCAACGGGGCCCTTCTCGGCATAAAGGGCGGGCTTGTCATAGCGGTCGCCGATGATCCGGGGATGCATAGTTCTCAGAATGAACAGGATTCCCGGTTTTACGCTTCTTTTGCCATGATTCCCTGCCTTGAACCTGGGAACCAGCAGGAAGCCTACGCCTTTACGCGGGAGGCATTCGACATTTCCGAGCGCTTCCATGTGCCGGTGCTGCTCCGGCTTGCGACGCGGCTTTCCCACGCGCGCGCCGAAGTCGCGGTGGGGGACAAGAGAGCGCAAAATCCTGTTTCCAAGGCTGAAAATAAGAGCGAATGGATGCTTCTTCCTGCCCATGCGCGGAAGAATTACGCCGCGCTTATCGAAAAACAGAACGCTATTTCGGCGTGGTCGGCCCAGCGCAATACATTGGAACTTGAAGATCGGGACATGGCCTTTGCGGTGATCACGGCAGGACTGGGCGGAAACTATTACAACGAGAATTTTGAAGATTTTGTGAAGGCGAGAGGCGGAAAAGCGCCCGCCCGTCTCCACATCAGCGCGTATCCGCTGCCGGTTGATCGCATCCGAACGCTGTGCGGAAAAGCCGAAAAGGTGTTGGTTATTGAGGAAGGGCAGCCGTTCATCGAGGAAAGATTGCGAGGGTTGTTGCCGCAAAAGCCCGCTATTGCCGGAAAGCTCGCGGGCTTTGACAATGAAGGTTGCGGAAAAGCGCCGGCGCCGCGATGCGGCGAACTCGATCCCGACAAGGTGCGGCTTGCCTTGGGTCTTCCTCCCCGCGCCAACATACTTTCAAGCGCCGCCAGCGCCGCCGGCGTGACCGTTCCCAAGCTGCCCGGACGCCCGCCGCAACTTTGCCGGGGATGTCCTCATGCGGACAGCTACGAGGCCATCAAGAAGGCGGTCGTTGGTCTTGAATCGGTCGCCATTACGTCTGATATTGGTTGCTATTCGCTTGGCGCGTCCCCCCCGTATTCGGTTCCGGAAACCATCGTGTGCATGGGCGCTTCTGTTGGCATGGCAAAAGGCGCTTCAGACGCGGGCGTCAAGCATGTTGTCGGCGTCATCGGCGACTCGACGTTCCTCCATTCAGGCATAACCGGACTTATTGACGCGGTCGCTTCCAACACACATATGACGCTGGTCATTCTCGACAATTCCATCGTCGCCATGACCGGTTGCCAAGAAACCATCATACCGTCAGACAAACTGCGCCCCCTCGTCTTGGGACTCGGCGTAGATCCAGATCGCCTGCTTGAACTTGAGGCGAAGAAACCTCTTGTTGAGGAAAACGCCGCGAAGTTGCGCGTGGAGATTGAACGTCCGGGGCTTTCAGTCGCAATTTTCAAGAGACCCTGCATTGAGGCGTTGCGGAAGTGGGCTAAACAATCAAAAACCGCTTCCAGCGGATAAAAGCTAAATGCAAAATTTGAAGACATGCGTGGGTAATCGCCGCTTTAACCGGACTTGCTGGAGGTGGAAGGGCATCCGCCGAGTCTGCGTGAGATGGGACTCAGGCTTTTCCCATGTTCCAGGCCGATGTTCTTCTTGTTTAAGCGCAAGGAATACAGAAAAACAACGGAAGTGTTTTTTGAGGATATTGTCGCAGAAAATGAAAAATATATTTTAAAATTGACTGACGGCGGCATGCAGACGCGCAAAGCGACGGGTCTTGCAAAACAATCCCGTTACGCGACATTTGGGTTTTATTCGCAGTGGGGTCTACTCCCCGCCCTAAAGGGCGGGGAGGTTTATTCGTGAGAGGGTTTAACAGCCTCTCACTCCTGCCCGGGCTTCTTCATTCTAAAAAAATTTTTGTGAAATTTCAAAAGCAGCCAAAATAAATAATGCAATTCTATCAATCCTGTCCTGATCTAGTTCAGGGAAATCTTTTCTTCGATAAAAATTGGGTTTATAGTAAGAGAACAATCCATATTCATTTCCCTCAATTATTATTTTGAATCCGCTTCTTGTCTTAAACAGCGTCCCGCCGAAAAACATATTTTCGATAACAACAGCGCCTAGAATGCCGTCATAAAAAGCAAACATGCTATCATTCGCATCAGACGCGGTATATTTTATTTCTTTATTGTTATTATAAACATACATATATTTCTCTCCTGTATAAACTTTTGCGGCGCCTTTTTGCGTCTCCCTTATATAACCTTTTTCTGCAAGAAAATTTTCGACTTTATATAGCAAGATATTATTTCTATATAAAACAAACCGGCCCCTCGAATCTCATGATAATTATCGCCAACAGTTGTTGTATTGTGTATTTTCTCCTTCCATTCAAGCGTATATTCTCCCATAATTATGTTCTTTTTGTTGATGGCCACAGATTCTTTCTCCAGATATTTCTCAGGATTTTCTATAGGCGCTTGCGCTTCTTCAAATGTTGAACAACCAACAAATGTTACTGTTGCCGCTGTTATCATGATCATAAATATTCGCTTCATGGTATGCATAACAACCCATTTCCGTATATTTGTCAAGTCTAAACGCCGAATGACGCTCCTCTTTCAAAGCGCTCTTAAAAAATCTTGAAAACAACGTGACAATTGAACGTAAAAGGTATATGCCTTCGCCAAAAGACATTGTGTTTTATATGCGGGTTCCAGGCGCCGCGCCCGCCGCAAGCGTCAATACGCAAGTTTTCAAAAGAAGCGAAAAACAAAGCGGACAAGCCGTAAATATTGGCGGAACGCTTCAGGCTGGCCCTATTATTAAGGAATAAATGCCGCAGCATAACCGCCTTCATAAATGCCGCCAACCGCCGCGCCGGGATTCACACGCCCACATCGTTAAAGGGCGGCGCCCGCGCCAGCGCTTCCGCCACGCACCGGTGATCGCTTGCAAGGAGTCCGGGATCCGCTTCCAGCATGGCGAAGGCGTCGGCGCGGGCTTTTTCGAGGATCGCCGCGTGTTCCACAGGATCCGCAAGTCCCAGCCTGATATAGCCCGACTGTTCAACGCCGTTAATCTGCCCGGGTCCGCGCAGTTTCAAGTCTTCTTCCGCAATGACAAAACCATCTGAATGCTCCAGCATCACCATGAGGCGGGCTTTGGCGTCTTCCGTGTATTTATCGGAATACACGAGAAAGCAGTAGGACTGGGCCGTTCCCCGCCCGACGCGCCCGCGCAGTTGATGCAACGCCGAAAGTCCAAAGCGTTCGGCGTGTTCTATGACCATGCAGGTTGCATTCGGCACGTCAACGCCCACTTCCACAACGCTGGTCGCAGCGAGTATGTGTATGTCGCCTCTGCGGAAAGCCTCCATAGCCAGGCGTTTCTCCTCCTCATCCATTCTTGAATGGGCAAGGGCGATCGTGTATTCTGGAAATATCTCCGTCGCAAGCCGTTCTTCCATCGAAACCGCGTCTTTAAGATCCAATTCACCTTCCTCAATAAGCGGATACACGAAATAGGCTTGAGCGCCAGCCTTGAGTTGGGCGCGGACAAACTCGTACACTTTGCCCTCGTTGGACTCCCGCGCGAGGTGGGTGACAATAGGCCGCCGTCCCGGAGGCAGCCCTTTGATGACCGATACGTCAAGGTCTCCAAACACGGTGATCGCCAATGTTCTTGGAATGGGAGTCGCGCTCATCATCAGAAGATCCGGAGCGTCGCCCTTCGCCAAGATGGCCTGCCGTTGCATGACCCCGAACCGGTGCTGCTCGTCAATGGCCACGAGACGGAGATCGCGGTAGTCCACGTCATGGGAAAAAAGCGCGTGAGTGCCAATCGCCACGTCAATCGCGCCTGACGCGAAATTTTCAAGCAATTGTTTTCGTCCTTTGGATTTGATGTTGCCGGTGAGAAAGGCCACGTTGACGCCCAAAGGTTCCAGCAGTTTCCCCGCGTTTTCCGCATGTTGACGCGCCAAAAGTTCTGTCGGCGCCATGATCGCCGCCTGTCCGCCCTTCTCAACCGCCTTGAGCGCGGCTAAGAACGCGACCAGAGTCTTGCCTGAGCCAACATCGCCTTGCAAAAGCCGCGCCATGGGGTAAGCGCCGTCCATGTCCTTGTTAATGTCCGCCACGGCTTCCCGCTGGCCTTCTGTCAGTTCAAAAGGCAGTCTGTCCAGCAGCGCGTTTTGTAAATCAGGCGTTTTTTGTTGCGCCATACAGGACGCCGCGTCCGTCCGCGTCCGCCTCATAACGTTGCGCTTTGCCTGCGCCCGCTTCCCGACCATCACTTCCAGATAAAAAAGCTCTTCATACATGATGGTCTTCTTAGCCTTTTCGAGTTCCTTCATGGATTCAGGGAAATGAATGGCTTTTAAGGCGCGCGCTTTTGTAAGCAAATGGTACCGTTCCCGTATGCTTTGGGGAATTTCATCTTCTATAACAGAAAGGTATGCGTCAAGCGCCTGTTTGACCAGGGCGCGCGCCTTTGCCATGCGCAGGTCTTTTGTAAGCGGATAAACGGGCAATATTTGCCCTGGCGCAATGCGTCCGGCGCCAGCCGGCTCAAAGTCA
>JAITIK010000073.1 GCA_031279555.1 Treponema sp.
GGCCATGCGTATTACGAGCGTTTTTCGTCAGAGGCGCTGACGGCAACGAAGAGGATCGCGCGAAAGACAGAAAGGAAACGTCCATCGTTGAGGGCATGGCGCGCCCGGTCGGTTAGGAAAGGCATACGGCTCTCGAAAAAGGAACAGATGCGCAACATCGTTGTCGGCCTCGTAATAAATCTCTGGTTCTTGGGGAGCGTGCGCCTGATACTATAATTTTAGAACTTCACCCATAAACCCACCGTAAGCTTTTGGGCTATGCCGCCGCAAAGCCCTTATTCGGGCAATAAAAATGTCATCAAATCCACGGTTCGTAAACCGCAGGTTCCTGCAACCGAAATGCCGTCCTAAAATAGCAAACCGGATCCGCCTTACTCGTCCTATAGGGACGCACGTATATTTAAGCGAACCTTTCGGAGAAGAGATAAATACAATCGGCAATTCCTTGTTTTTGCCAAGGGACACAAATAGTTTGACATTTCAGGGAGTATAGAAGAGCCTCTTGCCAAGTCGAGCCGTCAAAGTTCAATTGACAGGAGGTGAAATGAACGATGAGACAGGAAGCGCATCCGAAAACAGGAAACGGAAGACAAACGGCTTGATGCGGTTCCGAAACAAATCGCTTTAAGCGGCTCGCCATTCAATCCCCGGCTTTGCCAGGGGTACCTACGTGACGGCGTTCAAACGGTTGCGGCGCACCTATCGAATTTTATACAGGAACGGTCTGTTTATAGCGCGTTTTGAAGGAAGTCCGAGAACATTTCTACAAAAATAGCGGCGCTGACTGCGCCCGGACTTGCGCCCTTGCCTTTTATCTGAAATGGCGCTATCATCATGGTGTGAAAAAAGACATTATACTTGCGGGAGTGGGAGGACAGGGCGTACTTTCCATAGCCGCTATCATCGCAAACGCCGCAGTGCGGACGGGGTTGTCGGTTCGGCAGTCTGAAGTGCATGGCATGTCCCAACGAGGGGGCGCGGTTCTTGCGCATCTCCGCATCGCGGATGCTGTTATTGCGAGCGATCTTGTGCCGCAGGGCGCGGCGAATATCATCGTCTCCATGGAGCCGCTGGAGAGCCTCCGGTACGCCGCGTGGCTTGCGCCGGACGGGGCGTTGGTGACAGCCGGGGAGCCGTTTGTGAATATAGACGATTACCCTGAAATTGACGTTATTTTTGAGGTTATACGGCGTTTTCCGAAACACCGCATCGTCAACGCGGCGAGCCTCGCGCAGGAGGCCGGGTTGCCCAGGGCTGTGAACATGGTCATGGCGGGCGCGGCGGCTCCGTTCCTGCCACTCCCTGACGGGGCGCTTGAGGCTGCCATTGAGGAATTGTTCGCGGCAAAAGACAGCGCCGTGATTGAGGCGAACAAAAAGGCGTTTAATCTGGGAAAGGACGCGGCGGAATGACGGCGTATCAGTACTGGAATCCCAGCGTGGAAATCATGAGCCGAAGCGATCTCGAAGCGTTTCAGCTTGAGAAGCTGAAATGGGCCGTGAAAAACGCGCTCCGAACCCCATTTTACGCGAAAAGGCTGAAAGAGGCGGGCGTTGATTCGCCTGACGTCATCAAGACGCTTGACGATCTGCGCCGGATTCCATTCACCACCAAGCGCGATCTGAGAGACGGTTTCCCTTACGGCTTTTTGAGCGTTCCAAAAGACGAGATTGTCCGCCTCCACGCAAGCAGCGGAACAACCGGCGCGCCCACAACGATTTACTTTAATAAGGAAGATATAGTTCGCTGGACGACTTTCGTTGCCCGCTCTATTTACGCGACCGGTTGCAATAAAACCGATGTATTTCAGAATATGATTACATACGGCCTCTTTACCGGCGGACTTGGTTTTCACGCTGGCGGCGAAGAAGTTGGCATGTTGGTGATTCCGTCCGGCGCGGGCAATACGGCGCGGCAGTTTCGGCTTATGCAGGATTTTGGGACAACGGTGGTTCATGCCACGCCAAGTTTTCTCCTTCACGTTGAGTCCAAGATGCGGGAAGAAGGCGTCAAGCGGGAGAGCCTCAAGCTCAGAAAGGCGTTTGCCGGCGCGGAGCCGTATTCAGAGGACACGAGGAAGCGCATTGAGACGCTGCTCAAGATCGATGTGTACAATTCCTATGGGCTTTCCGAGATGAACGGTCCCGGCGTGGCGTTTGAGTGTCAATGCAAAAACGGGCTGCATTTGTGGGAAGACGGCTACATTGGGGAAATCGTCAATCCCGACACGCTGGATCCGATGAAAGAGGGCGAAACCGGCGAGCTTGTACTTACCTGTTTGTGCCGCGAAGCCACGCCGATTTTGCGCTACCGTACGCGGGACTTGAGCAGTTTCTATATCGAGCCGTGCGTATGCGGCAGAACGCACCAGAGGTTGCGCCGTATCACGGGTCGCACCGACGACATGCTCATCATCAACGGGGTGAACCTTTTCCCAAGCCAGATCGAAGAGGTCATCATGTCGATGAAGGAAGTCGGAAACAATTATCTGATTGTAGTGGAGAAAGACGGCGCGTTGGACAGGCTTACGGTGCGGGTCGAGGTGGGTCCCGCTGTTTTCACGGACGATGCAAGGCTTCTCAATGCGCTCAAAGAGAAAATACGCAAAACCTTGCAGGCGTCCATCACCATAAATCCCAAGGTGGAACTTCATGAACACGACAGCCTGCCTGTTTCCGAGGGCAAGGCGAAGCGTGTCCATGATAATAGACCCAAAGATGTATAATAATCCCGTTGCAATCCAAACAGGGGTTCAGTCGCCCATGCCGGACGACTGAACCCCACAGCAAAGAAAATAGGCGTTGAGTGCATATGGAACAAAGTATCGGACGGCGTGATGGCCTTTGCGAGCCTCATTGTGGCGGTTCTTTTCCTGTTCGGGTTTGACCATGTGGGGATACTGCTGTTA
>JAITIK010000110.1 GCA_031279555.1 Treponema sp.
AGTTTCACAACCTCCTGTTTATTCGCGGCGGGGTCTAATACCCCGCCCCTTAGGGCGGTTAGAATTGGCGACACCAACGAAAAATAGCGGCAGGCCCCACAGTTACATAATTTCCTTACAGAACGAACCTCGTAAACGATGTAACGCTTACAAGATAGCCCGCCCTTCAGGGCGGGGAGGTTCATTAAAGAAGACTTTCATGGTTAAACGCAAGATGGACATCTACGCTTCAGAATGGCGAACAAAGGGCGTTCCGCAAGGACGCGCCGCGCCTTTCAACAAAGCGCCTTCCATAATACCCCGTACTGTGCTATCATGCCCTTATGGATAGGATCATTGCATGTATAGGCGGCGGAAACATGGGCGCCGCGCTCATGAAGGGCATTGCGAACGTTACAGGCGGCGGCGCGATTGGGTTTGCGGATGTGGATAAAAGCAAGGCGAAACAAGTTGCGGAGCAGATAGGCGCAACCGTGTACGGTTCAAATACGGAAGCCGTTCAGGAAGCGGACGTTGTTTTTCTCGCGGTAAAACCGCAGGCGCTTCAAACGGCGCTTGAGGAAATCGCTTCTATAATAAAGAAACGCGCTGAATCCGCGCGCCCGGCGACTCTCGTGTCAATGGCAGCCGGCTGGTCAATAGCGAAAATTCAGGCTGTTGTGGGAAAAACGCCGGTCATCCGCATCATGCCGAATACGCCGGCGCTCGTCGGCAAAGGTGTCATAGCCTATGCCCCTTCGCCGGAAACGCCTGACCGCATGGTTGAAGAAATCAGGCTCATGCTTTCGCGGACTGGAATTGTTGATCGGCTTGAGGAACCATACCTTAACGCGGTGACGGGTCTTTCCGGCTCTGGCCCCGCGTTTGTCTGCCTTTTTATTGAGGCTCTCGCCGATGGAGGCGTACGGGCCGGATTGCCGAGGGACAAGGCGTTGCGTTATGCGGCGCAAACCGCGCTGGGTTCCGCCGCCATGATTCTGGAAACCGGCAAACATCCCGCGGAACTCAAGGACATGGTCGCGTCCCCGGCAGGCGCAACCATTGCCGGCGTCGCCGCGCTGGAAGCCGGCGCGTTCCGTGGCGCCGTGATGAACGCCGTGCATGAGGCGTCCAAAAGGGCCGCAGAATTGGACTGCTAAAAGAAGCGGGCGCGGGATGTTGGCGGGGGAAGCGCTTGTGAAAGGACTCCCGGTATGCTATAGTGGAGGCGTGACTGTTCAATGCGTTTGAGAACATTTCTTGCGTTTTTTCTTTTCTCTTTTATCCTTTCGGGCTGTCTGGGACTGGTCGAAACAGCGGGGCGCGTGGCTGACGGCTCGGCGTTTTCCGTGAAAACAACAGCGCGTTATCGCGGCAAGACCGTTGAAATACGCGAAATCAGGTTCAAAAACAAGGACAAACAGCCGGAACAGGGCTTGCTCATCATACTGGATGACTTTCCCTTTTTCCAATTCAGAACCACGCGGCCTGACCTGAACGGCTCATTTTTCTTTACCTCCTTGCATTATATGGGCGGAACTTACTCTGGTTGGAACGAATGGACGCAAACGTTGGCCGGTTCCGGCGCTTTTCGTATAAGCGGAAATATCGCATACCTGGACATAAACGGCTCCATTGAGGCCGGCGCATTCACCTCGGCGAAAATCCTCCATAACGGCGGCAAACGTGCGGGCGAGGAAGCCCTTGCGAGCGTCCGCATCCGCGCGGATCGCATCGCCGCCCTTGCCGAATGGATGCGCGCGTTTTCCGGCGGGCTTGCCAACGGACAGCGGTTTTCGGACGTTGAGGCTTTTGAGGCGTACTGGAAACCCATCCTTTTTCCCGAATTGGTGACCCCGGGCCGGCGTCCGTCAACCTATACGGAAACCGGCGCCGAATGGTCGCGGGCGGAAGACGTCAGGTGGAATAGAACGTATACCCGCAGCCTTTTTCCCGAAACGCTTCGTCCCATACGGGACTCCGGCGCATTGATGAGAGATTTTGAAGAAGCTCCCGCATGGCTGTACTGCGTATATGAATGGCGGAGCGTTGAAGCTGTATTGAAAGAAAATAATTTGATCAAACAATAACATTCGCCCCTTGCAAGAACGCCTTTTTTGCTATATACTGAGATAAGTATCTATGAACAATTCTGTAGAAAGGCTTATCCAAGAAGCCTACGACAGCTTGAAAGCATCCAACGCGACGTCAGCCGTAGCCGCATTAGATGAAGCGATGAAAATTGATTATGAACATCCTGAAGTAGTGTATGCGTTAAAATGCTTGAATTGGTGGATGGACAAGATAAAGCAGGGTGAAGAGCTTTCAAGAGGCGCCTATGAAAAAGGGGAATTTATTTTGTCGCAATGGAAGCCGTTTTATGTTTTTCTGGACCGGATTGGACAGAACTATGAATTGTGCCTCTATGCGATACGGCGTTTTGTTTTTGCGACCGCACTGCAGCATTTTCAGGAAGTTGTAGAAAAAGAAAAGAGTCAGCAGGATGTGTGGCAGGATCCGGCGCTTTTGCTTCAAATCGGACGTTGTTACAAGGGTTGCGGCAATTACGAATTGGGACTTAAATTCCTTGAGCAGGCGGCCCGCCTCAAGAGGAATGATGCGGAAACCATCTCGGAGCTTGCCGATGTAAACGCTCTGCTTGAAGAGACCCGCTACGCAAAAGTTTTGTTTAGGGAAGCTTTTTTTCTTGATCCTCAAGCTGTCGATCTGCGTTTTATGGAATCGGAATTCATCATACGCTTGCGTGACAAAGTGAAAAGTTTGGGTTACAGCGATACGGAAACGCCGGAATGGATGCCAATTTATGGGAATTTGCTGGGAGTTTTTTCGGTTAAACGGGAATTGAAACAGATAGAGTTGGGAAGGTTGAAACAATCTATTTTTTCTTTGGAAAACGATGTAAAAAATCGTCCTGAAAACATCATGTATTCAAAGCCGCGTCTTATTAACCGGTATTTCTGGCTCATAGATCACTACGAGAATGCGCGGGAAGATACAGTTCTAATAGAAGAAACCATGCTTAAGATAAGGGTCATCGATCCCGCCATTTACGAATTGTATCGGAATTAAGGAGTGAAGCAATGTCGGAAGCGCTGCTGAAAAATGTGCAGGAAATGCTGAACGAGGAGAAATGGACTCGTTCTACATTGAGTAATTATTCTACAAATCAATTCAAGGATATGGATGTCATCTTGAAAGAAGCGCAGGAAAAAAAAGCTTATGACGAGCTTAAAAACCTGTGTGATGAACATCTTGTTCATACGAAGACCAGCATTATCGCCCTGTACCTTTCCGGCATGATAGCCCTGTCCCGCCAGCTTATTGACGATGCCGCGCTCACCAGCCTTGTCACCATATTTGCGGACAACCACAAGTGGAACATTGTTCAGTACTTGTGCGAGCGGATTTTGGATTACGGCGAATCCAAGTTTGCGCTTCGCACCCTTGCCGGATGCTACAAAAACGACGGTGATGAAGAGAAAGCCTTTGCCATCTGGGAGCGGTTCGTCAAGGTTGATTTTGAGGAAGCGGATATTGTAAAATCGCTTGCCGAACATTATGAAGAAGCGGGTGATATTGATGTCGCCGTTGATTACTACAAAAAGAGTCTGCACCGGTACATCAATAAACAGCTTTTCTCAAATGTGCGGGAAATTTGGGAAAAACTCCTTGACTACTGTCCGGAAGATATTGATTTCTTCCTGCACGTTTCGAAAAAGACCGCAAAAATCATCAGCGAAGATAAGGCTATTCTGCTCCTGCAAAGCGTGTATGATTTCTGCGAGAAGCGCGGCGACATTGACACCGCCATCAATATCCTGAAACTCATCCTTGATTACGATGAACGGGATAATCATGCGCGGAAGGAGATCGTCCGATGTTATCAGAAAAAATATGAGAAACACAGCCAACTTAACGAATACATCCGCATTTCCAATCTGGAGCAGAATTACCGGAATGTACATGAAGCCATTGTAGATTTTGAGAAACACATCGCTTTTGACAAAGGCAATTTCGTGTGCCACCGGACGTGGGGCGTGGGGCGCGTCGCGCATATCAAGGGCGACGAGATTGTCATTGACTTCGCCAAACAGCGGGGACATGCCATGTCATTGAAAATGGCGGTCAACGCCTTGCAAACCCTGTCGAAAAATCATATCTGGGTGCTGAAAGCCACGTGGAAAAAAGAAAAGCTGTACGAAAAAGTGAAAGATGATGTTGAGTGGACGTTGAAAACCGTAATAAAGAGCTTTGACAACGCCTGTTCCATGAAAAGAATAAAGGAAGAGCTTTCGCCTTCCGTACTTTCCACCGGCGAATGGGCGGGCTGGAGCGCCAAAGCGAAACAGATTCTGAACGCGAATCCTTCTTTTGGCGTTTCACCGGACAATGCGGATGTTTACACGGTGCGCGATCATCCCATCACCATGGAAGAGAAGCTGTACAACAGATTCAAGGCTGAGAAATCGTTCTTTGACCGCGCCAAAACCCTGATGGAATGCGTATCTCAACAAAATTTTGAGACGGACTCCGACTATTTTTCCGAAATGTTCTCGTACTTTACGAACTGCTTAAAGTCATGGTCGCAGGCAAACGAACATGTCGTGGCTTCCTACCTCATCGTAAAGGCTTTAGCCGGAAAATTCCCCCAACTGGGGATGAAGCTTGACGTCAATTTTTCCGATGTGTTTGACGGAATCGGCGACGTTTCAGAACTGTTTCTCAACTTGAAAGAAGCGTCGTTGCGGGAAGACTTTCTTAGGCATATCAAGCTCTTCGTTCCCAACTGGACGGACATCTACCTCAAGCTCTTTCCCACAGCCCTGTCGCCTTCGATGCTGGATGCGCTTGAACAAGAGGGATTTGAGGACAGACTCGTAGCCCTCGTTACCTCCTGTTTTGAAAATTATCGAGAATACCGCGATGCGGTCGTCTGGTTTTTCAAGAATAGCGGCGACGCGACATGGTTCAGGAAAGCTAACATCTCTTTTGAGAAACAACTCATCACGCTTATCCGCATCCTTGATGTAACGTACCGTGAAATTGAAAACCACCATGATACGGTCGAGAACCGCAAGACCAACAAGCAGGTATACACGATCCTGTTCAAAGAAGGCGTACTGCATTCGTTCATAAAAGAGTCGGACGCCGACGCCATTACAAGACTCTACGCCTTTCTCAACGATGTGAAAAACCTTGATCCGGCGGACAAACTGGTCCTGCGTTCCCATATCACCGACAAGCGTCCGGACTTCAAGTTTCTGGATGGTAAGGAAAAGACCATCGCCGTTACGCGGGGACTCTTTGTCACGGCGGCGAAATATATGGAAAAACAGAAGCAGCTTGAGCATATCCAAACCGTGGAAGTTCCCGCCAACTCCAAGGAAATCGAATACGCCCTTTCTCTTGGCGATCTGCGTGAAAACGCGGAGTACAAGGCCGCGAAGGAAAAACAGGAAATTCTGAATTCTACGGTCGCCAAGTTAAAAGAAGAAATCGACCGCGCTCAGATATTCGATCCTAAGTCTGTAAATACAAAACGTGTGTCATTTGGCGTCAAGGTGACGCTCAAAAACAACAATATCAATGAGGAAGAAGAATTTACAATTTTAGGTCCTTGGGAATCCGATCCTGCAAACAAAATCATCTCCTATCTTTCACCGTTAGGCATCTCTTTACTGAATAAGGCGGTGGAAGATACTTTTGAGTTTGCGATAGGCGACGATAAAGTATCATATACGGTGAAACTTATTTCCGCCGTAGAACTATAGTGTGGGAGAGACCGTTTCGAGGGTTTGAAACAGTTTTTCTGTGTTGTTTTGTACCCATGAGTTCAACGGAAGAAAAACAAATGGAAAACAAGGCGTAGATTATGGAGTGTGTAATGAAAAATAAACGTGTTTTCATCGAATAATATCTCTATGCCCTATTTTCTATGATTGACTCATGGTTTGTAAGAGTTTTTGAGAAGCTTTGAAAAGACTATGGGGATTGCTATTTTTCTTATATACATTCTCTTTATGCTATGGACAAGTTCGAGGTCCTTACGATATTATCGTACTGTTGGATACAACAAATGCAAGCGATGAAGTCAAGGCTTTTATTACTGGAACATTCATAAAAGAACAGATTAAATTCGGCGACACTTTTCATTTGATAGGCTTTAACAACGCGGCTGCTGTAGAAATGTCCCGTCGGATCATGGGCAATGACGATCTCAACGCCGCCTTTATCGCGGTGAGGTCACTCCGTAAGACATCTGTTGCATCCAACCCTGCGAAGGCGCTTGACTTTGCGGCAACCTATATCAAGTCCCTTACCAGCGGCCGCCTTAAAAAAGTTGTACTCATTACCAACGCGGCGAATGCGCGGAATAGCGTATCGGAAGCGGCGCCGCAGTTTTCCACAATACATGCCTCGCTTGAGTGGATGAACCTACCCTCGGCGGCGGCACCGCCGATTGTGGCGGCACCGGACGCAACAAAGCCAGCGGCGCCGTCCGCCCGCCCGCCCGCCGCCGAACAGAAGCGACCGGCGACGGCGGAGAGAAAACCCACAATTATCACCCCTGAAAGCCCGGCTTCTTCAATAGTACGGATATATCCAAAAGCCGTTTTTCAGACGCCGCGGCTTTCGCCGGCAATCGCGCCGTTCGTTTCGGCGATCTTTTTCTGCATGACTTTCGCTTTTACGCTCCTATGCAGATATACGTTGCAATCCCTTGATCGCGCGTTTTTTTTCATCTGTTCAGAAAAAACCGTTGAACCGGCGTTTCTATCGCTCTTTGTGGAGGATCAAAACACCAATATAGGACGGCGGAACATGCATACCGTCAGCGCGGGGTGGTCATTGACTCTTGGAGGCGGCGATTCTGATTTTCTCATTTTTCTCGTTCCCATGCCTCAAAATATCGCCAAAATTCGCTTTGACGGAGACGAATGCGTCTTTATACCGCAAAAAAAACAATTTTTCCCGGAACTCAATGACAGAATGTTGCCGGACTGCGCCGGAAAAACCATCAAAATCAGATCGAATAGGAATTATGATCTCTTCATACGGATCATGCGGCATGAAGCGCCGTACAAAAAGTTACGCGCCCTCTTTCAGTCAATAAAACTGCCCGCGCAGTTCTCAAGGATTTGAAATTCCCCTCGTTTTACGACGTTTTACGACGGATAGTTTAGGTTCTCGCGGGCGGGATTTCTCAGCAATTCGGCATAGCGTTTTACTTCCCACTGCGCCATAGTGAGGTTCTGCTCAAGGCAATTGCCGCATTCCGCAGGCAATGCGCCCGGAATGGCTCCTTCAAAATCCAAAATCCAATCGCACATTTCCCGTAAAAGCGGCAGAATGTCCATTGATTCGAGTTTTCCCTCAAAAATGACGTAAAAACCGGTTCGGCACCCCATAGGTCCAAAGTACACCGTGCGATCCGCCCATTCTTTGTGGGAACGCAAGAACGTCGCGCCCAGATGCTCTAGCGTGTGCAACGCCGGCTGATCCATGACCGGCTCTTTATTGGGTTCCTTAAAACGAAGATCAAAGGTGGTAAGTGTTGTCTCCCCAAACTGATCCTGACGGGACACATAGACGCCCGGCTTTAGACGCAGATGATCAACCTGAAAACTCGCTATCTTTTCCATATGCTACTCCTTTCATATTTTGTATGAACTGTACAACAAGCAATGAAATTGCCATACCCATAAGCAATGAAAGCCTGCTTGGAAACACAGTTGCCGCAATGACGGCGATAAGGGCGGAAACAAGGAAAACAAGCGGCTTTTTTATCCTATATATCTGTTCTATCAACAATACGATGAACAGAGCGGTCAACGCGAAACCTATCCCCTCCATGCCAAACGGAATGAGGGAACCCGCCGCCGCCCCAATAACCGAACCGGCCGTCCAGTATCCATGATCCAGCAATGACACATAGAACATAAACCATGCGCGTTCCTCAAGCGTCTCAGCGCGACCAGTTTCTTGCCCGCTCAGCGCGCCTTGCGGCTCGGTGGGCAAGGAAGAAAGCAGGGCGAATGTCTCATCGGTCAGGGCGAATATAAGGTAATATTTCAGTGCGCCAGTCATGTTGAAGCGTTTCAGCATGGTCAAGCCGTACGCCATGTGCCGCGCATTCACCACAAACTGCACCAGCGCCGCTTCCATAAGCCCGGCGCCGGCGGCGAAAAGCCCCACTGCGATATACTGTCCCGCTCCCGCATACATCACGACGCTCATCACAAGCGAAAGCTGCCATGGATAGCCCGCATCGGCCAGAAGAAGCCCAAAGGCGACGCCGATAGCCAGATACCCCAGCAATACCGGTATGGAATAACGAACGGCGCGGACGAATAGCGCGCGTTTATTAAAAAACTCCGTGTTTTTATTCGGCATAAACGGCGCTCGCTTAATCCGTGTCACGGTCAATATAGAATTCAGCCCATACCGGAAAGTGATCGCTCACCTCTTTCGGCTCTATACCTAAAGAAGGAAAATCGTAAATCGCATCGTAGTACACAACCCCGAAGTTGCCGGTGAAGTCTTCTTTCGAAGACGTGGTGATTATAAACCGGTCATAAGTGTTGTCGCTTTCCGCCACGGTCGTGTTGTACTCATTCGTAATGACGATCTGATAATCCGAATCTGGAAACACGCTTGCAAGGTTGTTTTCGTTATAATACGTTCCGTCCGCGTTGAAATCGCCCACGACAAGCGCGTCGGTCTCGTTCCACACACGTTGAAAATACCTGATGACTTCAGGCAAAGCGGCGATCTCTTTCTCCGCGTCGGACGGCTGAATATGGTTGTCTATCAAGATGAAGTCGAACCGGTCATTGGTCCGGAAGTAAACCGCCAGAGGATTGCGCTGAAACCGGTCATCCGAATCATCGTACGTCGCGCTGTCAACAACACTGAGTTTTTTTGTGTTGTAAATGACCCAGTACTGCTCCTTTGACGCGGTTCTTCCTTCCCGGGGTCCAAGAACATAGTCGTACCGCGCGGGCAAAAGCCTCATAAACTGCTGAACAGGATCGTCGCTTGTCGAGCGCACTTCCTGAACCGCGACCACATCTGCCTGGGAAATAATATCAACCAGCACGTCAACGACTTTAGCCTTCTTCATTTTCGATGCGCCGAATATCTGTATATTAAAGGAATAAATCCGTATCTTGTCCGCTTCCGAATAACCCGGCAAGGTGGCGCTTCCCGCAGGAGGCGCCGTTGGCGCGGCGATTGTCCCGATTTTTTCGGGCGCGTTCGGGAAATCAATGCCAATCGAATTCGCAAAATCCGTTATATCATTCCCGTAGTTCCGCCTCATATAGTACAACGCCGCCAATGCAATAATAATGGCGGCAAACGTCCGCATTGGTTTGGACAATTTTTTGGACCTCACCGATCTCTTGCCGGCCCTTGTTTTCTTTGTGATCTTCCTTCCGGGCGCTGACACCCTTGTCTTTTTCGCAGGCATACTGCGCAATATTATAACCAGTTATGAAACTTTTACAAGAGAGTGAAAAGCCAGCCTCCATTTCAATTTTAATGAAATCGCGCTGGACGCTCTTGACAAAAAACGCGCTTTCCGCTATTATAAAAACCTCTTGGAGAGATGTCCGAGTGGTTGAAGGAGGCGGTCTTGAAAACCGTTGTGCCGCAAGGTACCGGGGGTTCGAATCCCTCTCTCTCCGTTTTGGGCAATCAAAGCCAGCGATTTCTTTGATGGAAAAGGCGGCGTTTATTGGAGCGGTGACCGAGTGGCCGAAGGTGGCTCCCTGCTAAGGAGTTTTACCCCTAAAGGGTAACGGAGGTTCGAATCCTCTCTGCTCCGTGTTTTTGTTTGCGCAATGTGCTTGCAAAAGTAAAAATGCGAGGCTTTTTCAAAACTAACCCGAACATAGTTCGCGGAACATAGTTCGCGTTTTGAGAAAGGCTCAGGTGTTGTTTGTAACGAGGTTGTAGCTCAGCAGGATAGAGCATCAGATTGCGGATCTGAAGGTCGCACGTTCAAATCGTGTCAGCCTCATAGAGAGATTGTTTTGATCCAGAGAGGAGGGGAGGCGTTCCGCCGGAACGCCTCCCCTTTGCTTTTAGGCGTAGAGATTGCGCCGTCACGGTACCTTAGGAGCCGCGCGAAATAAAACGCCCGCGTTCTATTATATGAGACGATTTTTTCAGTCTTTTGACAGATTTCTCTTGAAAGATTGAAAAAGTGTGATATATTATCAATCGATGTCAGTCTGAGGCGGGGATCGCCCGCCGGTGTTTTTATCGCTTTATACCACGGAAAACAGCAATCACTATACACGCAAACCAGCGGACGCCGCCGGCGTACTTCCCGCGCCTTCCGCGTTTTCCTCTAGCGCGGCGGAAGAGGCGCGTCAGCGGAAAGGCGCGGGGCTTTTGAAGCTCCCACGACAAACGGTCTATAAAACCCATGAAATCTATTGTCAAGCCTGTCTTTTTGTGGTATATATTGTTGTATATGGGGGGTCGATGTGGCTGACAACAAGGGGCGGGAGACGCTTCAATTGTTTGACTTGATGTTCAAATTGATTTTGAAAGAGGCG
>JAITIK010000118.1 GCA_031279555.1 Treponema sp.
CTTATAGACACCTATCCGGCTGAAACAAGCGTCCGGGAATCGTCCGCCGCTGAGAGGGCGCCTCATAAGCGGAAGATGGTTGGGAGGCGGCTTAAAAAACTTGAGCCGCCTCTGAAAAAATCCATGATGTTTGATCAAGAGAAAGAGAACAGCGGGCGTAAGGAACTTACGGAAAACACCGCGATAGCGGTATGTTTCTGCCATCCCCATTCGCCGTGGGAGAAAGGGGCGTGTGAAAATGCCAATTATCTGACACGTGACATGCCGCATCCGGTTGTCGATTTCAGGGACTGGCCCAGCGTGGCGCGTCAAAAATTGCGAGACCGCTCAATGAGCGGCCAAGAAGAACACTTGACTTTAGAACGCCTTATCAGGTATTCTCGGAATTGCGTTAGGAATTACCGGGAGCCTTCCTATACAATTTGCCGCATTGCGTATATACTTTCAACAGTTTACGGAAAAGAGAAAGGAGAAATTATGCCGGTTGCTGTTATTCCCGAACCAGCGTTCATACAGGAGCGTGACGGTTTTTTTGAATATACGGGATTGCCTGTCATTGAGGGCGATTTTCAGAGTGAAGCATCCGTTTTGAAGACGCAGTTTGCGAAGCAATTCGCGCCGGCGTCACAGGAGGAGGCGCGGCATTCGCCCGCTTTCTCCGGTACAGACGCGGCGAGAAAGATCGTCTGCAAGCGCGATGAGATGTTGAGGACGGAGGCGTATGCGCTTGCCATTGGGCGTAAATCCATTGAACTGCGAGCGGGTTGCGGGCGCGGCGCGTATCACGGTTTGCAAACCCTCAGACAGCTTTTTTTGTCCGGCGAAAAAATCCCGTGCGCCTGTATTGAAGATGAACCGCGCTTCGGCTGGCGGGGCTTCATGCTTGACACGTCACGGTACTTTTACACGGCGCCTTTTATAAAAAAGCTTATTGACGCCCTGTCATTGCACCACGTCAACGTGTTTCACTGGCATCTCACCGATGATCAGGGCTGGAGATTGCCTGTGCCGGAATATCCGCTCCTTACGGAAATAGGCTCAAAGCGGGTGGAGCGTCGTCTTTCAGGATCGCCTTCCGTTGGCGGATTTTACACGGAAGACGACATTCGGGAAATAGTTTCTTATGCGTCAGCCCGCCATGTAGAGGTGACGCCGGAAGTAGACATTCCCGGACACGCAAGCGCGATTCTTGCCGCATACCCCAATCTGGGCTGCACGGGCGGGCCCTACCGCGTTGAAGATCGTTTCGGCATATTTGACGATGTTCTGTGCGCGGGCAATGACGCGATCTTCGATCTGGCGGACGCTGTGTTTAACACGCTGGCGCGGCTTTTTCCCTCGCCGTATGTTCATATAGGCGGCGATGAGGTGCGCGTCACTCGATGGAGCCGGTGTCCAAAATGCAACAAACGCCTAGCAGACGCCGGACTAAAGAATATGCCGGAATTGCAAAGCCGGATAACGGTGAGACTTGCAGCCATGCTTGCGGAAAAGGGCAAGACAGCCATTGGGTGGGATGAGGTGTTGGAGGACAGCCCGCAATACACGTTGCCGAAAGAGGTTGCGGTTATGTCGTGGCGGGGCGCGGACGGCGGCAAGGCGGCGGTTAAACGCGGACACCCTGTGATCATGTCGCCGAACACTGAAGGCTGTTATCTGGACTACCGGAATTGCGGCGACGCGGAGGAACCCGGCCAATTGGGTGTTTCCACTGTCTACCAGTCATATTCAATGAATCCGGTCGCCGGCATGTCCGAGAGCGAAGCGGCGCTGGTCATGGGCGGTCAATGCAATCTGTGGTCGGAACTCATCTATGCGGGAAGAATCGCGGAATACATGATATTTCCGCGGATCGTTGCGTTTGCCGAGAATATGTGGACGCCTCAGGCCCGCAGAGACTTCGCCAATTTTGCCCGGAAACTACCCGTTCACCGGCAAAGGCTTGATATATTGGATATCGCCCAGTATCGGGGCAGGTTGAAATAGCGTATTTTTCCACTCTAGCGCACTTTATCACGCTTTAGCCCTTGGTACCGCTTGACAAAATTTTTCTGTTTTGTTAGTATGTATTTATACATAGTCGATAATAAGGTAAAAAGGGTCGTTGGCGACCCTTTTTTTGTATGCTTGGGAGGAAACGTGCAGTTTACACCGCGAAAAACAGACGCTTTGTTTGATTTGTTGCGTCCTATTGTCAGCGGTCTTAATATGACTCTGGTCGAGGTGGTTGTTGCGCGGCGGAAGGGAAGCGCGCACATAAAAATCGTGGTGTATAAAGACGGCGTTGTTGGCATTGACGACTGCTCGCGGGTACACCGCGCCGCAGTACCCCGTCTGGATTTGGCGTTCCCGAAAGAAGACTTTTCCGTGGAGGTGTCTTCTCCGGGCATTGAGCGTCTTTTCAAAGACGCTTCCGAATTCGCTCTGTTTATCGGGCGGGGCGTCCGGTGTTACCGGACGGACATATCCGATTGGACGGGAGGCGTACTCAAGTCGGCTGATGAAAGGCGGATAGCGCTTGAAAATGAACGAGGAATGGTGCTGTTGGAATACGGAGTTATTGCAAAAGCAAAATTAGATAAATCTTACGAAGTCTATTCACGGGAATAGACGAATGGGGGAAGGTCTTGGAAATAGATGTATCGGAAGCGTTTAACCAACTCATGCAAGAACGTAATATGTCTGAGGAACATGTCCGCAGAACTATTGAAGATACCCTTTTAGTTGCGTACCGCAGGCGTTATAAAATACCTGAGAAGACAAAGGAATTTGTCAATGGAAAAGAATTGTCTGTTCCGGTTCCTATCAATGCCGTTGTGCGCTTTAGTGATGACAAAAAAGTTTCAATCTTCGCCAAGAAGAAAATTGTCGATGCGGAAGAAGATGGCATCAGCGATCCAGTATTTGAAATAGATTTGGAGGAAGCTCGCGATCTCAACCCCGACGCGGAGGTTGGGGATGAAATACTCATACCGGTAGACCCCAAAGAGTTTAACCGTTCTTCCATTAAAAGCGCCAAGCTGACGGCGCAGCATTCAATACGAAACATTCAGAATACCAGCCTGTACGATGGGTACAAGGATAAAATCGGAGAAATTATCATTGGATACTATCAACGGGAGCGGGGAGGCGATATTTATGTGGATCTTGGAAAGGTCGAGGGCATCCTGCCGAAACGGAATCAATCTCCGCGTGAATCTTTTCATGTGAATGACCGCATCAAGGCGATGATCGCCGATGTTCGCAAGTCGTCCACCGGCATTGAAATTGTTCTTTCAAGGACGCATCCTGATTTTGTGCGCGCTATTCTCACGCTTGAGGTGCCAGAGGTGTACGATAAAACCGTTGGAATTCACCGTATCGTCCGCCAGCCAGGGTACCGCACCAAGATAGCGGTTTTTTCTACGAAGGAAGACGTCGATCCGGTGGGCGCCTGCGTGGGGCTTAAAGGCGTACGCACCCAAGCCATCATCAAGGAATTGGAAGGGGAAAAAATCGATATCCTCAAATATGATACGGATCCCTGTAATTTTATTAAAAACGCCCTGTCGCCGGCGACTATTGTGAACGTTATTGTTCTTGATGAAAACAGGCGGCAGGCGCTTGCGGTTGTGGATGACTCGCAGTTGTCGCTTGCCATTGGGAAACAGGGCAACAACGTAAAACTTGCCAATAAACTGGTTGACTGGAGCATTGACATCAAGACGAAGTCGCAGTTTGAGGAAATGGACATCAACGCCGGCTCGAGGCGCGCCGCTTCCGAGTTGTTCGCGGACGCCGAGGAGTACGCTAGGATATCGGAGCTTCCTGATGTTGATCCGGATGTCGCTGAAACGCTTAAAAACAACAACGCTGATTTTATCGAAGATTTCATCAAACTTACGCCCGAACAGCTTGCGGAGATGAATCTGTTGCCCGGGCAACTTGAGGCGTTGCGCAAACTTATCGAAGAATATGTGGATATTGTCGAAGAAGAAGAGTATCTTGCGGGAGAAGCGGGTTCCGCCGCCGAATCGGAAGGTGACTTTGAAACGATTGAAGAAGTCGAAGAATACGAATGTCCCGAATGCGGCGCTAAAATAACTCTTGATATGACTAATTGCCCGAATTGCGGGGTTGGATTAAGTTTTGAGTACGAAGAGGAGTGATGTTCTTCGTGAACAAATTAAAGGTGGAATATGGCTGAGGAATTAGACAACACAAGCCCAAAGGCAGAACTCATTAAACAGGCGCATCCCAAACGCGAAACAGCGGCGGAGGAAAAGTCAGCCGATAGGACCGATGCGCCGTCTGGGGAGAAAAATGGCGCTCCCGGACAAGGGAAGCGCCGTAAAATTGTGGTGAAAACAACAAAATTATCAGCGGCGCAGGTTTCAGTGGGGCAGAACAAAAGACTTCAGCCGCGGGTTGTTGCTGTCACAACCCGCGATGTCGACGTCACTATTGACGCCGGCGATGTTAGCGGCGCTAACGCTGGTGATATTGTTCCGGTCAAAGAGACAAAAGACGAAAAGAAAGAAAATGATGCGATCTCTGTGGTTGAGGAAGTGAAGACCGCGGATCGCCGTCAAAAGGACGAAGAGCCCCCTGTTTCTGAAAACGCCCCTGTTTCCGGCGGCGCTGTTTCGGATGTCGCCGCGTCCGGTTCAAGCGGCGCGCCGGCGCAGGAAAAGCCCGTCGCGCTGAAAGAGGTGGCCACCTTCCAAATATCGCAACGCCCCCATGTGGTGGTGGGACGAGTCGGCGGACGGCAGGTAGGACCGCGCGGCCCGGACAATCGCCGCAACCAAGGACCGAGGGGCGACGGCGCGGGAAGAGGCGTCCGGCAAGGAAACTACGGCGGAAAGCCCCCCGATCGTTCCGGCGGCGGCGCTTCCATCGGCGGGCGTGTCGGCAGAAACAACACCGGTTTTTCCCGCCCAGGCAAGCCCGGCGAGCAACGCGGCGGCGTTGCGGGGAACGCGGAGAACCGGCCTGCCAATCAGCGTCCGGGCGGCGGGCGCATCGGAAGCCAGCGTACCGGAACGGGAACCAACATGCCAGGGGCGACGCATCCGATTGATGGGAAAGGAGCGGTAAAACGCACGTTTAAGGCGAAAAAACCGGTTTATGTACGCAAAGATAAAGAAGAGATGGAGGAAAAGCTCCGTCAAACAAAGAAGAAGATCGCTCATATCGCGCATCCAGTTCCCAAAGTTATTGAAATAATGGAAGTGCTTTCCGTGTCGGAACTGGCAAAAAAGATGAATCTCCGCGCCGCGGATTTAATTGCAAAACTTTTAAGCATGGGGCAGATGGTCACCATAAACCAGCAGATAGACGCGGATACGGCGACATTGCTTGCAGCCGAGTACGGCGCCGATGTGAAGATCGTGAATCTGTACGATGAGACGGTCATAGAAAGCAAAGAAGACGATGAAGCCGATTTGGAACCCCGACCTCCTGTGGTGACGGTCATGGGACACGTTGATCATGGCAAGACCAAGCTCCTTGACGCCATACGGAGCGCCGATGTCGTCACCGGCGAATTCGGCGGCATTACCCAACACATCGGCGCGTACACGGTTGAAACAGCGGAAGGCGACAAGATCACTTTCCTCGACACGCCCGGACACGAGGCGTTTACCCGTATGCGCGCGCGAGGCGCTCAAGTTACGGACATCGTGGTGCTGGTAGTCGCCGCGGACGATGGGGTTATGCCCCAGACCGTGGAAGCCATCGCCCACGCCAAGGAAGCCGGCGTTCCCATCATCGTCGCGGTGAACAAGATCGACAAAGCGGAAGCCAATCCAGACCGTGTAAAGACCCAGCTTTCTGATTATGGACTTCAACCCGAAGAATGGGGGGGCCAGACCATGTTTGTCGAAATTTCCGCGCTCAAGAAACAAAACATTGACAAACTCATCGAAGCGATCCTCCTTGAAGCGGAAATTCTGGAGCTCAAGGCGAATTACAACCGCCGCGCTGAAGGAAAGGTGCTTGAATCCCGCATCGATCCCGGACGTGGAACCGTCGCCACGGTTTTGGTGGAACGCGGTACGCTCAAGATAGGCGATTCGTTTGTGGCCGGCATTTGGCCCGGACGAGTTCGAGCCCTTTACAATGACAAAGCGCATAAGGTCGTCTCTGCCGGTCCCTCCGCGCCTATAGAAGTGACTGGTTTTGACGATGGCATCCCCAATGCCGGCGATCCCTTCCAAGTGGTCGAAGACGAGCGTTTTGCCCGTGATGTTTCAGCGAAACGCCAAGAGCTAAAGCGCAGCGAGGATGCGAAAAATGTCAAAAAAATTACGCTTGAAAACCTTCGTGACACCATCAGTGAGGGTGAAATTCAGGAACTCAAGGTGATCATCAAGTCGGACGTACAAGGATCCGCGGAAGCGCTCCGTTCAAGTCTCGAAAGGCTTTCCACCAAGGAAGTGCGGCTTAACGTTATTCAGGCGTTGCCAGGCGCCATCAATGAAGGCGATGTGGAGCTTGCCAGCGCGTCAAAGGCTATTCTTATCGGCTTCAATGTGCGTCCTGTGCCAAAGGCAAAAGCCCTGGCGGATCAGGAACGGGTGGACATCCGCAAGTACAATATTATCTTCAAGGCTGTGGAAGAAATACAGCAGGCTATGGAAGGCTTGTTGAAGCCCGAATTGAAAGAGGAAACGCTCGGTACCGCGGAAGTGCGGGATACATTCAAGACCCCGAAATTCGGCGCTATTGCCGGCTGTTTCGTGCTTACCGGCGTGATAAAACGGAACGCAAAAGTGCATGTCATCAGGGACAATGTTGAAATCTACACCGGCAAAATAGAATCTCTGCGCCGTTTCAAGGATGATGTGAAGGAAGTCGCCGCTGGTTTTGAGTGTGGTCTGAGTATAGAAGGGTTCAACGACATTCAGGTGAACGATCAACTCGAAGTCTTTGACATGGTGGAAGTGGCGCGGAAACTGCAACAGTAATCCACGAACCGCGCGAACGGGGCGTGTCGTATGTTGATTTTCGGAATCATGCTTGAAAGGTTGGCTTGATTTCACGCGAATCGCACGA
This sequence comes from Treponema sp., assembly GCA_031279555.1. GTDB lineage: Bacteria > Spirochaetota > Spirochaetia > Treponematales > Breznakiellaceae > JAIRKH01. Next base: position 7,039 of record JAITIK010000118.1, read on the forward strand.
ACTTTTACGTCAGCAATCGTTCCGGCTGTAATGACATTTGAGGGGGCTGACCGAAAAGCAAGTGGCAGCCCCCTGATTTTCTTCTCCCAAAAGTCATGATAGACAAACCCTGCGGCCAGGGGCAGGCGCGCCTCATTCCCCCCGGCGCCGGCGAGCTTGTCCCGGGAAGCCGCCTGGCGCGGCTGGCCGGCGAAGTGACAGACGAGACGGATGTAGAACGGCTTGTACGGAAGCGACAGGCGGGCGGCGGAGCTTTTTGTATACGGATGGCGGCGGAAGTCCGCTCGTCCCGCATGTCGGCGTGAGCGGCGCGGGAGAGCGCGCCGCTCACGCGGCTTTCCGGAGGGCGGAAGCCGGACGTCAGGGCGCCGAATGGCTTTCGCGGGAAGATGCGCAGGGGGAAGCGGCGGAAGCGGTTTTCGTGCCCGCGGCGAAGATCGAATCGGCCGCCGGGCGGCGCGCGTTTGCGCGGAAGAGGGCGGTGGAGGCGGGCGGCGGGAAGTTGGACGAGAGATCGCGGGGTGCGTACGGACGGCGGAAGACGTTTGGGAAGACGATGGCCGGGAACGCGGAGAAAAGGGCGTGGAAGAGCCTGGCGGGAAGGGCGGCCTCGCGAGCCGCGGCGCAAAAGA
>JAITIK010000066.1 GCA_031279555.1 Treponema sp.
ATTGTAATTTCATAATATCGTCCTATAAATTTATTTCTAAAATATTAATTTATAGATTACTTTTTGTCAATAGTGTTTTATGATATTCCCCAAAAATTTAGGGCGGTATTTCGCATAACGTTCCGGCTGTATATGACGTTTTGCCAGCCCGGATAAGGACTTTGCGCAGCAAAGGCCAGGGCTGGCAAAATGTGGCGGAGAAAAACCGCACAAAGGGCGTTAGCCCGGCTGCGGTTTTTCGGATCCCGAGCCGCTTTAGCGGCGAAGCATATACAGACCTGTTAGGCGAAGTACCCTGTGCTTTAATTTGAATTATATCCATGTTCTTTTGTCATTAATTTTTCCTTCCAATAATTTTCCCGTCCAATAATCTGTTCGTCTGATACAAACATTCCATAAATTTCTAAAATAGAAAATTTAAAATTTTCTCTTATATAATTTTTCCCCTTTTTGTTTACCAATGAAATCATTTGATTATTCCAGCCATGAAAAGTATTTATATAATTCGACCATCTTGACCATATACCTGCATCCCCATATGCCGATCCAACATATGATTTGCCAGTTTCTTTGTCTGTTAATAAATATACCCCTTTGACATGTTCTAAAGCTGTTTTCCAGTCAGATTTACTTAATTTAAATATTTTTTCCAAGACAATGAAGTCATGATTAATATTATCAAAACCTGGAAAAATTTCTCCGACATATCGATATTCAAATATTTGATTAATAGTTATATAATCAATATAATTTTCTAATCGTAAACGACGAGCACGATCCTTGTATTCAAAATTCAATAACAGACGCCCTGTAAATTTTCTGTATTTATCAAGTTCTTCAACAATATATGCATCTTCTTTACGCTCAATTACTTTAAATATACCCCCAAATAGCCAAGTATTTGGCTTTGGATAAAATTCCATCATTGAAAAAATATATTCTCTATTAAAGTCATCTCTTTTAGGGCGATATTGATTCCAATCTTTCCAATAATTCTCATCTGCCAAGAATTCATCCAAGGGGTTTACTTCACCATTAAAATTTGCCGCATGTAACTTATATCTATCGTATTCTTCTAATTGTAGAATATCCGCAACATTTATTTCAAAATTAATTTTTTTAGCCATTTTTATTCTCCTTGATCATACAATATTCTTATACCTTAATTTTGTCAATAGGTTTAATAATTTCCAAACTAATTCACAGGGTATTTCGCCTAACAGGCCAGTATATGCTCCGCGCCGTAGGCGACTCGGGCTTCGCCAAAACGCAGTCGGCCTGCGGCCTTTGCGCGTTCTTTCTCCGCCACATTTTGGCAGGGCTACAAAGCATAAGTTTGCAACCCTGCCAAAATGTCATATACAGCCGAAACGTTACGCGAGGCGCCCATGCTTTACAATAATTTCTTCTTTTTTAGCGGGAAGGGATGAAGGAGCGGATTCAGACGCAAAAGAGCGTAGGTTTGAGCGAAATACAGAGCGTATCAATGGATGGATATGTGGGATGCGTATGTAAAGGCGGCGAGAGAGGGCTTTGAGAGATGGAAACGGCTGGTAGCCTTCGACCGGTTTCATGGGACGAAGCGTTTCACGGAGGGGGCGGGTAAAGTGCGGCGGCGGGAGTACGCTGAGTTTTTGAGGAATATAGGGGGAAATCCATTAACGAAGAACCGGTTTGAATGCCTTGTTAATTCGCGGCGGGCGGACAACCGGAGCGAGAGATGGAAAGCGTTTTTAAACCTCTGCCGGAGCGATCTTGAGACGGCGTGTGCGTGGCCTCCAAAAAGGCGGAGTCGACGCCGGATGGCCTGAGATGATAAAAGCGGGGAAGATGACAAGGAATTATTTCTGAAGGATACTGAACGCGGTACGGTTGGAGGCGGCGAACAGGATAGTAAAAGCGACAAATAGCCGCATTCAACAGATTAAAAGGATGGCCTATGGATTTAGAAACAGGGAGCGATTTAGAACCGCTATCCTGTCTTATTTGGGAAATTTGAACATGGATTTTTCCACCATTTAACCGGAAGAGCCAAAAAACAAAAGAGCCATTCTCAAAACGCGAACTACATTCGGGTCGGTTTTGGGAATGGCTTTGAAAAAAACGGCGAAAGCCCGTTTTTCCCTCTAAATCCAAGTCAGCTTTCCCAAAACTGCCGCTCCGCGCGTTTTGGGAAAGGGTTTCTGTAAATACTTTTCAAATTGTGGGGCGACGCGCATCTCACTCGCCGCTCTAGTCCATTATTTCATTCACAATTCGCCGCCAAAATCCTCATCCTGTTTTTTTTCGCCGAAAGCGCTATTGGATTTAACGGGTTTTCGTTGCGCCGCCGGCGCCGATGACGCAACCCTGCACTCCCCTTCCAATCGCTTACACGGTATACAGCGGTCTTGCCGTATAAGAAGTATGCAGCAATTCATGCGCCTTGTGTCCGTTGGGTTCGCCCAGGAACTCCTCGTACACGAGCTTGATGAAGGGGTTGTGATGCGAACACCGGCGCGCCGAATGTTTGTCATCGGCGTAGATGCCTGCGGAGCGTTTTTCGCGGATTTCATCAGTGGCGCCATAGGGCTGGCCGCCGCCCGCAATGCACCCGCCCCGGCATGCCATCACTTCGACAAACTGATAGGGCGACTCCTTGCCTTCCTTGCGCGCTTGCCGTATCTTGTCAAGCGCCACGGCAATATTGCCCATCTGATGAGCCGCCGCTATCTTGATCTTCGTACCGTTGCCGAAATCGACTTCCGCTTCTTTTACGCCTTCAAGTCCGCGAACTGGGGTAAAATTGATGTCGGGCAATTCTTTCTTGGTGACAAAGTTGTACGCGGTGCGTACGGCCGCTTCCATGACGCCGCCGGTAACGCCAAAAATAGTTCCCGCGCCCGTATAGGGTCCAAGCGGATTATCAGCCTCTTCTTCCGGTATATTCAGAATGTCAATGCCGGCTTGCTTTATCATGCGGGCAAGCTCACGGGTGGTGATGGAAATATCCACATCCTGCCCGTGTTCCGCGCTTTTCATGTCATCATTGCGCTTTGTTTCCCATTTCTTTGCGGTACACGGCATGACGGAAACGGAATACACCGTGTCCGGATCAACGCCCGCTTTCTGCGCCCAGTACGCCTTTATCATTGCGCCCATCATCTGCTGGGGAGATTTGGCGGTGGAGAAATTCGGTATCATGTCCGGGTAGTATTTTTCCATGTAATCGACCCACGCGGGACAACAACTTGTGATAAGCGGAATGTCTCCGCCTTCGGTGAGGCGTTTCACCAATTCAGAGGCTTCTTCCATAATAGTGAGGTCTGCGGAAAAGTTCGTGTCAAACACGGTCTTAAAGCCGAGCCTGCGAAGCGCCGCATAAATTTTGTTAGTGATAACCACGCCGGGTTCAAGCCCGAATTCTTCGGCTAAAGCCACGCGCACCGCCGGAGCGATCTGTACAACCGAATGCAGGGCCGGATTGTGAATGGCGTTCCACACCTTTGCGGTGTCGTCCCGCTCATAGAGCGCGCCGACCGGGCAGTGAGCCGCGCATTGCCCGCACTTGATGCAGGGGCTTTCACCCAGCGGGGCGCCCCCGGCCGGCGCGATCTTGCCTTTGATACCGCGTCCAAGAAATTCGATTGCCCACACGTTCTGCACCTCTTGGCATACCTTCACGCACCGTCCGCACCGGATGCATTTTTCCGGGTTCAGCACGATTGCGGGGTTCGAGTCGTCAATGGGCAGGACGTTCAACACCTTGTGGTATGGAGAGTAGCGCAGTCCAAAGTCCGCCGCCAGATTCTGCAATTCACATCTTCCGTTGCGCGGACACTGGAGGCAATCATTCGGATGATTGGATAGGATGAGTTCAAGAATCGTCCGCCGCACGGAAATGAGCTCCGCGTCATGGGTGACAACGTCCATTTTTTCCGCGCATGAAGTGGTGCAGGCGCGCGCCATACGAGGCGATCCGGGTCCGGCGGTGCGCACGATGCAAAGGCCGCAACTTGCCCACGCGGGCAGATCAGGATTATAACAGAGCGTCGGTATTTTGATATTGACTTTCTTCGCAGCCTGCAAAATGGTTGTTCCTTCTTCAACCTGAACGCTGATTCCGTTTATTTTTATGTTTATCATAGTATACTCTCCTTACTTCTTCACAATCGCGCCGAATTTACAGTTCTTTAGACATTCGCCGCACTTGAGACACTTCGCCTGATCGATGACGTGAGGTTGCTTGAGCGATCCGCTGATGCAGTTCGCCGGACACTTCCTGGCGCACAGCGTACATCCCTTGCATTTATCCGCAAGAATCTCGTAACGGAGCAACGCCTTGCACTTGCCCGCCCGGCATGTATGCGCATGAATATGCTCAATGTACTCGCCGCGGAAATTTTTTATGGTGGAAAGGGTCGGGTTTGCCGCGGATCCGCCGAGCATACAGAGGCTTGCCCTAGTCATGGCTTTGCCGATGGTTTCCAGCTTGCCGATGTCCTCTTCCTGCCCGTCGCCGCTGGTAATCTTGTTAAGCAGGTTGAGGATTTGGGTGGTGCCAATGCGGCAGGGCAAACACTTGCCGCAGGACTCGTCGACGCAAAACTCCATGTAGAAGCGGGCTACATCAACCACGCAATCATCTTCGTCCATGACGATCATGCCGCCGGAACCCATCATGGAGCCGTTTGCGGTGAGCGTGTCGAAATCAATCGGCAGATCAAGCGATTTTTCCGTGAGGATGCCGCCTGAAGGGCCGCCGGTCTGTACGCCCTTAAATTTCTTGCCGCCTTTTATGCCGCCGCCGATTTCAAAGATGATTTCGCGGAGGGTCGTTCCCATAGGCACTTCGACAAGACCGGAGTTTTTCACCTTGCCGGTAAGCGCGAATACCTTGGTGCCTTTTGACTTCTCGGTGCCAATGCTCGCAAACCACGCGCCGCCTTTGGTGAGGATGATTGGAATGTTCGCCCATGTTTCCACATTGTTGATGACCGTGGGCTTGTGCCACAGCCCGTCGTACGCCGGAAACGGCGGCTTCGGGATGGGCATGCCGCGCTGTCCTTCCAGCGACTTGATGAGCGCCGTCTCCTCGCCGCAGACAAACGCGCCCGCGCCGAGCCTAATCTCAATGTCAAAGTCAAACTCGGAGCCGAGTATGTTTTTGCCCAGCAGCCCGTAGTCCTTTGCCTGCTGAATGGCGATTTCAAGGCGGTGAACCGCAAGCGGATATTCGGCGCGGATGTAAATGTACCCTTGATTTGCGCCGACAGTATGACCGCAGATGGTCATGGCTTCAAGGATGGAATGAGGATCGCCTTCAATGGTAGACCGATCCATGTACGCCCCGGGATCGCCTTCGTCCGCGTTGCACACCACGAATTTTTGATCGTTCTGAACGCACTTGGTGGAATTCCATTTGATCCATGTGGGGAAGCCCGCGCCGCCGCGTCCGCGTAAACCTGCAACCTTGAGTTCTTCGATTACCTGATCCGGCGTCATGTTGAACAGGACTTTCTCAAGCGCGGCATAACCGTCGCGGGCTATGTACTCGTCAATGCTTTCAGGATTAATAACGCCGCAGTTGCGCAACACCACGCGGATCTGCTTCTGGTAGAACCCAATGTCTTCAACCGCCTCGTGTCTTTTCTGTCCGGACTCTTTGTAGAGAAGACGAGGCACTTCACGCCCTTTAACGATCTGCTCCGCGATTATTTCGTGGGCGTCTTCAGGCTTTACAAGCACGTAAAAGGACTCTTCCGGCAGTACTTTTACGATGGGACCCTGCTCGCAGAATCCGAAACAACCGGTTTTTACAATCTGCACCTGAGATTTGACCCCGAGTTTTTCCGCTTCGGCGATAAGATTGCGGTAAATTTCATCGCCTTTTCCGGATTCGCAGCCCGTCCCGCCGCAACAAAGGATGTAGTGGTTATAGGCCATGCTACGCTCCTATAATATCCGCCGCAGGACGGTCCAATATGTGATTATTCAGCAACTCCTTGCCGATAATGTGCGTTTTGACGATTTCTTTCACAACCGCGCCGTCAACATTTCCGTAAATAACAGCCGGCATATCCGGTACGATGACTTCAACGGTTGGCTCGGAATGGCACAGTCCCATACAGCCGGTCTGTCTCACCAGCACTTGATCGACCAACTTATTCTCGTCAAGAGCCGCAAGGAACGCATCCAGGGTGAGCTTCGCGCCTGCGGCTATTCCGCAGGTGCCCATGCCTACGATGACCTGAATCGTTTTGCCTTCGACATCGCGGCGTTTAAGGTCTAACTTTTTGGAATCCCGCAACGCGCGGAGTTCCTCCAAACTCATCTTAGCCATATTGTCTCCTTTCAATAGGTTGTAAAATAGTAAAATAATCGGGCCGGAAACGCGACGCATCTAAACGCGGAGCGCTTTTAGCCGTCTTCCAATGAATTTAAATAACTTCCCAACAAAATAAGATTTGCCGTATCTTCCAAATCTCCAAGCGCATCCATCATATCCGTTTTACGAACCGTGTAATCAAGGTCAGGAAGCTCTTCCGCGCCTTTACGAATACGATGAAACGTCATTTCTTTTGGACCCTGAAACATAAGTATAGTACGAAACATACCTGAAATATCCTCCAACGGAGGCGTATCGACATTGCGGAGATCAAACCACGCGGTTATTGTAGAGCCTTCGCCCTTCTTTGACTGAATATCCCAGCCGCCGCCAGACTGTTCCGCAGTCTGAATAAGAAATGGAACGCCCAACCCGACTTTACGCTGAGGATGTTTTATCCCATCCGTAACAAAGGGGTCTACAATCTGTTTCAACATCTTTTCGTCCATACCATTGCCGTTGTCTTTCACCCAAAACCGTAGCTCCGCTTTTTCACTCGTCCATATTTCGACAATGGAAAGCTCCACTGTATCCGCTCCGGATTCGGCGCCATTTTGAGTGATATCAATTATAATGTCTCCTAATGTAAAATGCACTTTTCTACCTTTCCTATAAATATTTATATTATGAAAGTTTGGCGTACAAGTCTGCTCTTGCGCTTGCCGCGCATGGTTTACGCGTTCCGGTACTTGTCAAAAATAGCGGGGAGCTGATCTTTTGTCAGTTTTCCGTACGTATCGGCGCCCACCGTTAGAACCGGCGCCAACCCGCAACAGCCCACGCAACGGACTTCATCAATTGAGAAAAGACCATCCGGCGTAACCTCTTCTGGTTTAATATTCAAAATCTTTCGGGCCTCTTCAATTAAGTCGCCGCCGCCCTTGAGGTAACAAGCGGTGCCAAGACATACGGAGACCTTGTGTTTACCCGGCTTCGTCGTCTTGAAAAAATGATAGAAGGTAATGACGCCGTATATCCGCGCCAGCGGAATGTTGGTCATGTGCGAAAGTTTTTCCGCCGCCGACATGGGGATGTACCCGAAGGTTTCCTGTGTTTTATGCAGGATCATAATAAGACTGCCGGGTTTTATCTTCCATTCGTCAATGAATGAGATAAGTTCCTGCGGAAATTCTATAGTTTCATAGGAACGGTCGTTTGTTGACATGGATGCCTCCAATTTAAAGTATTCTAAGAATAATTCATTTTATACATAAAGCGCGTTTTAAGCAAGCGTGGTTAAGAGCAAGAAACATACTTTTTAACTATAGGGCAGTCAAAAATTTCATTCACCCTATGGAGGTATTCCAAAACGCGCTCTACCGGATCGCTCCAAAAGCGGCAGTTTTTGAGAAAAGCCTTGTTCGCTTATTTTTAGAAGCCTTTGAGAACTCAACCGGGGTTTCATGGAGATTCCCCCGGCTCTTTTTATGGGAAATCCAGCGGGAAGAGGAGAAAGTCCGGCTGGAATTTGGCGCCAGACGCAACATCATAAACTTAAGGCTTAAAAGCAGGGGTTTTGGTTGCATTGGCATTTATTGAAACACTTTCATTTGTGGGGACTGCCCGGCAAGGCGCGAACTGGAACAATGTTCTTCATCATCTCCTCCTTAAGGAATAATTGGGCATTCCGTTCCGCGTCTTCCTCCATCATCAGCCGGATAAACCGCTCCTTGTATAACCCTAGCGCTATGGTTTCGTTTATCCTGGTCTTGCAACGAAATTGTTTCTTTTGCGGGTTCCCGCGTCCGTTCCGGCTTCGTCCGCCTTAAATGGTCTAACCGCACTTTGTTATGAGCCACTTCCTCATCCCTCTTCCGCCTTACAATCCCCCGCATGGAGTCGAATCAGGCGGTTCAGCCCTCTTTTCTCCAGACAATTCATCAATTCCAATGACGCATAGTTCCGGTCTCATAGTATATGCGCTGGTCGTTTTTCCACTATCTCTTTGAGTTCTCCGACACGCTCCTTCGCCTCCTCTATCTCGCCGCGCCTGACATGACGCGCCGGTATCCGGAAAACCCGGTTGGCGCCCATCGTACAAGCCGCTGAAGTTTGCCCGCGCCGCCGCCTTCCCGCATTTGGTTTCGCTTTCTCCGTAGACCCGCCGGCTTTCTTTACGGTTTGGTGTTTCCACCCGGCTCCCGTCCCCCGCCAGGTATTCGCTTCATCTCACGCATAGAAATGACGCGGGTATTCTCGATCCATCAGCTTGAATGCCCGCATGTTGAGCTTTTGCCGCCGTCTCAGATAATCTTGTTTGCTCACCGCTTGTTCCCGGGTCCCCGCCGCCTGTATTGTGGACGACCGTCGTAACGTGGAACGTCCCGCCCCCGTCCGCAGGCGCGTATTCGTAGCCCCTGAATCTCTCCGCCTCCGCAGACGGATACCACCGCTCTTCGTTTTGACAGGAAAGTAGCGCCATAGCCGATACTAATAAACCCAAATGTCTCATCTAACCGGTATTCCCCTTATATATAAATTAACATGGGTATATACTTGACGCAGGAAACGGCTTTTTGATGCCATTTATGCGTGATAGATTATCCTATGGACTTGATTGAATTCGAAAAGGAATTTCAGGCGGAGAGCCGGCGCAGGGCATATATAATCAGGTTACGATACAAGAGTGGGAGATTTACGCGCCCCTTGCGCGGAAGCAAAAGAAGTTGTCCGGTAAAAGACGA
>JAITIK010000190.1 GCA_031279555.1 Treponema sp.
CGGAGCAGTTTGATCAGTTTTTCCGGCGTCCTTTCTGCCGCCATCTCTCGTATTGTGTTAAGCGGGACGCCGATTTTGGTCAGAACACGGATCATCTTGACTGTCGTTATCTGCATGGGTGCGTAATAGCGGTAGTCGTTTTCCGAGCCGTTCCCCCGCGCGGCGGGAGAGAATATGCCCTTGTTGTCATACACCCGCAGGGAATCCCGCGTGATGCCGACAATCCGCGCAAATTCCCCTATGGACAGATAATCGTCCGGCTTCATGCCCTCACCACCCTCCGCTTATTGATAGAGTTGATCATAAAATATAGAAGCAGGCAATTGTTCTACCGCCCTTGCCCCTTTGACAATGCGGAACCGCCTTTCATGCGAAACGCCATTCTTATCCCGATTGCCGCGGACAGACCTCCGAAAATTAACCCCGTGTAACCGCAGTACCGTGCAGTGTTTTCAACGTTGCTTATTTCCAAAAGCGCGGATTGCGTCAGCACAATCGAAATCAGCGATGCCGCCAAGTTGGTCATTTTAATCGCTTCCATTTTTCCCCAAGGAAATCGCCGCGTTGGTTATGATCGAAACTTTGGAAAACAGCGCGATACGGCTGTCGCGGCGCTGCTTGTCATGCAAATAAGCAAGCATCCCGGTTGGTTTTCGCAGGACATACTTTTTCACGGCTTCGCCTCCTGATTCCCAAACTTTGCGTTAAAACGCCGCCACTATCCCGCCGCGCCCCGTGTAAGCGGAGCATAGGCCGGAGGTGTCCGTGATGAAAGCGTCTTTGAACGGGATATGTTTCAATATCTCTCTTTTTATTGCATCCGCCGCATCGAAGCATTGGCAATGGGAAATCCCCAATGTCCTGCTCCCGAAATCGGCCTTTTCCGCCGCCATAATCTCTATCAGCCGTTTTACCGCTCTCTTTTGCCCGCGCACCTTGTCAATCATGACCATTTTGCCGCCGATGCCCGCGCAGACGGGTTTGATATTGAGCATTGAGGCTATCTTAGCGACATGAGGATCCATGCGGCCCGTTTTCACGGCAATGTCATATTTCTCCAAAATAAAGTATGTTTTCAGATTGCCGATGAAATGGTTGATCCTGCCGATAATTTCGCTGTCGGAAATCTTTTGGCGTATAAACTCGGCGATTTTCAGCGCGACCAGCGTTTCCCCGGCCGACGCGGAGAGGCTGTCAAAGACATGGATGAATTTCGCGCCTGTTTCTTCCATGCACAACAGCTTCCCCAAATTGGCATTGTTATTGGAACTGCTGAGGAAAGAGGAAAGCGTCACCGCGAAAACGCTTTCGCCGCCGTTGTAGGCGTCCATGAATTGTTTTGGGGACGGCGACGCTGATTGCGCAGCCGCCGGACTGCTTTCCATCTCCGACAGGTACAGTTCCGTATCCATTGTGCCGTTGTCCGTGAAAGTTTTCTCTCCCAGCCGCAGGGTCAAAGGAACCACTTCGATTGGAACCCCGGTGCGCGCGACAATCTCCGCCGAGATGTCGCAGCCGCTGTCAACGACAATTTTCGCCATAGCTTCCCCTCCTTGTCAATGGGTATGCGACGGCATGAATGACCGGCCCGCTATGCCGAATCATTTTTGCGCGTTTTCCGCTTGAATATCAGCGTTGCCAATGCCGCCAACGCTGCAATTCCGGCGATGGCTTTCAACGCGATGCTTGTCTGATGTTTCATTGTCTTCCCCTCCCGTTACTCGTTTTTCCGGTGTCGAATCAACCCTCGAAATTATGTTTCCATGTGATAACGCGTTTGCTGTCCGCGCATATCTTCAACCTTAAACGTGAGCAAACCGCCAAAAGCCAACAACTCAGCCAACAACTCGCCGGGCTTGCCCGTATGCGCGTGCGCCTTCATCATTTCCGCATCGTCCGCGATGACAACACTGATCCCCGCGGAAGCGAGAAATGTCCGCAAATGTTGTCTATCCGCCGATTTTTGAAACAGAACGATAAACTCAGCGCAATAATTAAAATCGGTTTCTCCGGCGTCAACGGCCGGAAAGACCGATTCCGGCTTAAATTCCCCGGCGCCGGGCATGATCCGGCTCGTTTCGCCGTGCGCGGCGCGAAGCATCGCCTCCAAAATGACGGTATAGCCCAAACCGCCGGCGTCAACCACGCCCGCCTTTTTCAAAGCGGGGATTTGGTTTGTCGTATCGGACAATCCGGTGCGCGCGGCGTCCAGAGCGGATTTTAACAAGGCTTTAATCCCATCGCCGCTTTTCGCGCTTTCAAGCGCCGCTTCCGCCGCGAGGCGCGAAACCGTGAGGATTGTTCCCTCCTGTGGCTTCATCACCCCCTTATACGCGGCCGATACGCCTTGTTCCATCGCGAGCGCAAATTCTGCGGCGGTAGCCGCGGCCTTGCCTTTGAACGCATGGGAAAACCCGCGAAACAGGAGTACGAGGATTGTCCCGGAATTGCCACGCGCGCCGCGCAGGAGCGCCGCCGCCGTCAATTCCGCCGTTTCTCCAATCAACGGTGGCGCGTTATCACGCAGTTCCACGCCCGCCGCGCCCATTGTGGCGCTCATATTCGCGCCCGTGTCTTTGTCGGGGAACGGAAAAACATTCAATTCGTCGATTTCCCGCTTGCGGGCTTCCAATTCCACAGTTGCGCTGAGGATCATATCGCGGAATAAATATCCGTCAATGATGTCCGTGCATTGAGAAACATCGCTTCCCGGGAAAGCCGCCACGTCGGCCGGCGGATAGATGGCGCGATTCATGTCATTAGGCATCCTTTTTCATCAGCAAATCGCCATCGCGGCAACCCGCGCAACACGATTTTCCCCAAAGAGCGTCTGCCGCCGTTCCCCAGCGCTTGGCTGCGTGTTTGCATTTCGCGGACAGCTCCCGCACATCCTCCGGATTTTGCAAATCGGTGGAATGCGCGCCGGAAGCCTCCACCATCGCCGTCAGCGCGCCGGGATTGTCAAGCAGCGGGCAGGGGCGCAGATGATTATCGTTGAACGGCTGACGGTCGTGGTAGGCCATAAACAGCGGGGATCGCAGCCCTTCCAGCAATGTCTTTTCCCGCAAATTCGAGTCGGAGTAGTGAATGAAAGCGCAAGGCTCAAAATCCCCGTTCGCGTTGACGTGCAGATAACGCCTGCCGCCCGCGATACAGCCCTCGGCATATTCGCCGTCATTCCAGAAGTCCAGCGTGAATAGCGGCTTTGTCTCACGGAATTTTCGCACCTGCCCGTACATGTACGCCCTTTGCTCCGCCGTGGCCATGAGCTCGGGGACCGCGTCCCTGCCAACGGGCATATAAGTGAAAAACCAGCAGAATTTGGCGCCCCACGCTATCATTTGATCGAAATATTCCTCGCTGCCTATGTATTCCGTGTTCCTGCTTGTATAACAGCAGGAAATGCCGAACGGCAGGCGTTTTTCGCGGAGCAGCCCCATCGCCCGCTCGACCTTTCTGAATGTCCCGGAGCCGCGCCTGAAGTCGGTGTCGGCCTCAAGCCCCTCGACGCTGATTGCGGGGATAAAGTTCTTCACGCGGAGCATTTCGCCGGCAAACGCTTCGTCAATCAGCGTCCCGTTCGTGAACGCCGCGAACTGGCAATTTGGATGGGCTTCGCAAAGACGGATAATATCAGCCTTGCGGATCAGCGGCTCGCCGCCCGAAAACAGGAAGAATTGCGTTCCGAGTTCATTGGCCTGGCCGATGACGGATTCCAGTTCATCATAGGTCAGATTCAGCCCGGCGCCATATTCCGCCGCCCAGCACCCCTTGCATTTCAGATTGCAGGCGGAAGTCGGGTCAAGCAGGATCGCGTAGGGGATGTTGCAACCCAGTTTTTTAACGTTTTCCTCCTGCTTCTTGGCTCCGATAATGCTTGCGTACAGGCCGAAATTCCGAAGCGTCGCCTTCAGCACGTCGCCGTCGATGTCACGCCAAAGGTTCATAATGTACCGGTACCAGTTGCCGTCAGGGTCGTCGAGAACCGCGTGAAACGCCCTTGCCCGGGATTCAAAGGACTTGCCGCCGATTATCTCAATGAGTTCCAGCAGCTTCGGCAGATTCTTTTCCGGCGAGCCGGAAATATAGTTGAGTGCTTGCGTCAAGGCGAAACCCTGCGCTTTTTCTATTACAGTCATTGAAACCCTTCCTCCCGATCCGTTTTTTCTTTGCTGTTTCCTTTTACGGTGTCGCCGCCGGGCGACAGGAAAGCGTCCGTAAAGCCGTTTTCGATTTTCATGTACTCTGCCACAACGCCGTTCTCAATCTTCTTGTAGCCGGCAACGGCACTGTTTTCAATCGCTTTGTAAGCGGAAACGACACCCTTTTCAATTTTTCTCTGTGTATCCATAAGTTTTCCCATGACACTAACCTCCATATTGTTTTTACGGCAAAAACGCGTGGGCTTTTTCGCAAACTTCGTAGATCGCGTCATATTGCTTTTCGGAGAGTTCCGAAACGACGATTTCCCGTTTCGCGCTCATCTTTTTGAAGATAAAATACGGCAGTATCCAGCCCGCGAAGCCCGGAGCGGCAAGAATGATCATCAACGGTATCATGCCGCCCAAATAGCTGAACGTCGCGCCGCCAAGAAGCGCCGTGCCGGCGAGCCCGATGGTCATTGACGCGATAAACGCGCCGGATGTTTTTGACTTTTCGAGATTTTCGATTTCTCCGGCCAAGTTCTCGAATTGCCGCTGCAATCTTGAGAGTTCCGCCTTGTTGCGGATTTTGCGGTCGCGCTTGAATTTCAGCGTTACGGCGAAAAATCCCAACGCGGAGCGCGCGCTCCCGTCAAGCTGCCACCCGAAGTTCGGATAGCCGTCCGCGTACACGCCTTCCATTTCGCCGGTTGTCGTCACGTCTTTATACTCGTACCCGACAAAGTTCTCGCTGTTCCTTACGGTTTCGTTCATGGTAATTCGCTCCTTGTGTTGATTTGCTGTTTTTTTGCAATCGCGCGATTGACTATGGCGCTATTTTAGTCCCCGATTGTTTCTGTTTTGTTTGAGAATTGTTTGAGAAATATTAATGGTGAA
>JAITIK010000072.1 GCA_031279555.1 Treponema sp.
GGCCTCCTCATGGGCTGGAACCTCAAAATCCGGGCCTACGTCCTACCCCTCTGGCAGTTGCTGTCGCCCATACCGCCGCCCGCCTGGGTTCCCATGACCATCATCCTTTTCGGCATCGGCAGCAAAATGCACATCTTCCTCATGTTCATCGGCATCTTCTACCCCGTGCTGTTCAACACCTACCAGGGAATCAAGGACACCGACCCCCGCTATCTCGCGTCAGCCAGGGTCTTTGGCGCCAGCGAGTTCACCCTTCTCCGCAAAGTCTACTTCTGGCACGCCTTCGGCTCCATCATTATGAGCCTCAAAACCGGCGTCGCTATGGGGCTGGTGATGCTCCTCATAGGCGAATCTTATGGCGGGCGCATGGGCATAGGCTACTTGCTGGGACAGGCGAAAGACTATTTTGTCATCCCTGAAATGATGGTGTGCATGGTGATCCTCGGCTGGATCGGCTGGTTCCTCATTGAGATACTCAAGTATATAGAGATCAAACTTGCCGTATGGAAAGTGGGGCGGTAAAGGCGGCGCCAGAATGATAGAAGCCAAAAGCATCGGCAAATTTTTTTCGGTTGTCAATGAGAAAGGGCTGGCTGAAGGGCTCACGGCGGTGTTGAACGTGTCCATCACCATTCCGGACGGAAAGATAGTGTCCCTCCTGGGTCCCTCCGGCTGCGGGAAATCGACTTTTTTGGAAATCCTCGCGGGGCTTCAGGCGCCCACCGACGGGACCATCCATATTGACGGCAAACTCGTGTTGGAACCTCTGCCCGCGACCCGCAAAGAGCAGATCGCTTACCGCAGGCGTTACCGTTTCATTTCGCCGCTCGCCAACGGCGTGTTTCGGGACCGCCCCAAACACGACATCGCCATGATCTTTCAGGATTACGCGGTCTTCCCCTGGATGACGGCGCTGCAAAACGTGGTTTTCGCCCTTAAACTGCGGAACGCCGCGCCTTCCTTCGCGGTTGGCGGCGCCGTTAAATTGAAAAAACGGGAAATTGAAGACAAGGCGCTGTACTATCTGCATAAGGTGGGGCTTGCCGCTTCCGCGTATAAATATCCGTCCCAGCTTTCGGGGGGCATGAGGCAGCGTTTGGCTTTGGCGAGGGCGCTTTCGGTGGAACCGAAAATAATCCTGATGGACGAGCCTTTCGCCGCAGTGGACGCCCTGACGCGGGAAAAACTTCAAGACGAACTGCTGCGGCTCTGGGACGAGACCGCCGGAACCGGAAATCCTGTCACCATCATTCTGGTAACGCATGACGTTCAGGAAGCTGTCTATCTTTCGGACGAGGTGGTGGTGTTCTCTCCGAGTCCGGGGTCGATCCGCAACCGTATACTCGTGTCCGTGAAACGCCCGCGGGCAAGAACGGACGCGGAACTGGCGGAAATCCATGAGCGCATACTGGCGATGTTTCAGTATGACATCAATCAAGAGGCGGATTATTCAATATAAGGAATATCTCCAAGCCCCGCGCGGGGTTTGGAGGCTCCAGTGAGGAGAACAGTATGGATAAACGGGAGACAGCCCCCCGCGGGGAAGCGCCCTGCCGGGGGATGATTTTTGACAACATCGTCGCGGCGCGGGGAAACACGCCCTTAGTCAGGCTTGCAAAAATGGGTGAGGGTCTGCCGGGAACCGTTCTGGCGAAGATAGAAGCCTTCAACCCTATGGCCAGCGTCAAGGATCGCATAGGAGCCGCGATGCTGGAGGCGGCTGAACGGGAGGGTAAACTTAAACCTGGCGGGACAGTGGTTGAACCCACGTCGGGCAACACCGGCATCGCTCTGGCGTTCGCCTGCGCCGCAAAAGGCTACAAACTCATCCTCACCATGCCGGAGACCATGTCGGTGGAACGGCGGAAACTCGCCCGTATGCTCGGCGCGGAAGTGGCGCTGACATCCGGCAAGTCCGGCATGAAGGGGGCGGTTCAAAAAGCCGAGGAACTGGTCAGCCGCATCTGTGGCGGCTACATGCCCCTGCAATTTGAAAACCCCGCGAATCCGGAAGTTCACCGCCTGACCACCGCCGAAGAGATCTGGGCGGATACCGGGGGCGCGGTGGATGTCTTTGTAGCGGGGGTTGGAACCGGCGGCACGATTACGGGCGTTGGGGAAGTTCTCAAGTCAAGGAATCCCGCTGTGAGGATTGCCGCCGTGGAACCGGACGCCTCGCCGGTGCTTTCAGGCGGCATCGCCGGCCCTCACCGCATTCAGGGAATAGGCGCGGGCTTTATACCCAAGGTGCTCAACCGGTCGATCATTGACGAGGTGGTGAAAGTTACCAACGAAGACGCCATAGTGAACGCCCGCGCTCTGGCGCGTGTTGAAGGCATCCTCGCCGGCATTTCGTCCGGCGCGGCGGTGTGGGCGGCCATCAAGATCGCGTCCCGCCCTGAAAGCCGGGGCAAAATAATTGTGGCGGCGCTGCCGGACTCAGGGGAACGCTACTTGTCCACCCAGCTTTCCGATTTGGACGAATGACGGCGAAAAGGCGGGCTGCATGAAGACAGGGTTTATCACAAGAGCGCTATTCCTCGGCGCGGCGGCATCGCTGATGGCGGCGGCGCTGTTTTTTCTTGTTTCCTGCGTTTCAAAAGAAAGCGCTTTGGAAGAAGCGCCCATCATCACTTCCGCCACCTATCAGCACACCCAGTACAATGGGCGGCGTCAAGCGGTTGAAGTTCACGCGGCGAAAGACGACGCACCTCCCTTTGTCATCACCTACTTTGCGTCCGAAGATGATTTGGAGAACGACCGGAACGGCCGCGCCGAAGCTCCGGTTGAGGCGGGCGATTACTATGTCAGAATAGAACGTCCCGGGGGAAACGGATACAAACAGGGCGGGAACATCAAAGTTGAATACCACATTCAGAAGGCTTTTATTTCGATTATCGCCGATCCGGTCCAGCGTTTCGCCTATGACGGCGAACCCAAGCCGGCCGAAGCGTCCATCGAACCGCCTGTAGAACCGCCCCTCGTTTTTTCGTATTTCGCCGCAAACGCCAATGACGCCGCCAACAGCGCGCTCCCCTCCCCGCCCGCCGCAAAAGGCGTCTACCGCGTTGTTGTTGTTTTCCCCGGCAACGAGCGCTGCCTGGGCGCTTCAACGGAAATAGCATTGCTAATAGAATGAGTCTGAATGGCTTTGCAAGCGGCAAAGACCAAGTCCGGCTACATACGACAGAATGACCCAGCCAAAGCGGAGGACAAGACGCTGAAGCCGGATATGCGAGTAAACGCCCTGTCAGGCGAACTTTCCCAAAATTCTGGGAAGAATTTGGAAAAAGACTTGACAAAAAAATAGAGGTATTCATATTACAAACAATTTTCATTAAACAATCTTCATTGGAGAATATGATGAAAAGTAAATTCTGTTTATTGACTATAATCAGTCTCATGCTGTTCTTTAATGCTGAAAAATTGTTTGGGCAAGACGGTAGATTTGATTCTGAAACCGTAATATTTAATGACGGCGGCTCTTTATGGTTTCTGTTGTCTTCGCGGAGTTGTTCATCCATTGATCAATTCATTAGTTTTGCATATGAATACGCTTTTGATTTTGACAACGAATGGAAGGAAGCTTCAGAGGATATGTATGATTATTTATTTAGCCATCAAAGGGTGTGAGGCCAAATATTGCATATAGGTTCACTGAATAAGGGATAATGCCCGCGCGCTGATTTCACCGCCCGGCAAGGTCCACCGCGCGAGGGGATGAGGATGGCAGTTTGGGGCGGACTGCGCGGCGCATGACGGATCCGCGCCCCTGGGCGCACATACTACACGCCGCTTGCTCTCTTTCCGGTAATGGCGTGAATATGTTAATTCTCATTAAACAGCTATGGGTTATAAGATAAGTATAGTTACAAAAAGTTAGAAAAGTTGAATTTTTTGCTTGACACGTCTTGACATAAAACAGCGGCATGATAAAATTATTTAAAAATTAATTCATTACTGATGAAGGCGGTCAACGCCGCGCAAATGAAGCGCCGTTTGCCACGTAGAAGTTACGTCTGCCGCTTGAATTCGGTGAGAGGAGAGTTTATGAAACCAAGTAAAGTTTTGTTTTTATTGACGGGTTTACTGGCGTTCAGCCTGTTAAACGGATGCACCAAGAAAACAGAGGCGCCCGCGCAAGCGGGTGACGCCGCCGCTCCTGTTGAAATCACGGTTGAAATATTCGACCGCGGCACAGACGGCGGCAAGTCCGATCCCACCAACAACGAATGGACCAAATGGATTCAGGAAAAACTCCTAAAAGACGAAAATATCAAAGTGACTTTTATTCCGGTAAACCGCTGGGATGAAGCCGCCGCTATGAACAACCTCATGGCCGCTGGGAATCCTCCTGACGTGTGCTACACCTATGCCGGCGATATGATATCGAACTACCAGCAGTTGGGCGGCTTGTTTGATATGGCTCCCTATGTCGACACGTCGCTCAAGGATTTAAAGGCGTTCCTTGGTCCTGATACGGCGCTTCCCGGACGCGACTTCATCATGAGAGCCGATGACAGGGAAACCGGAAAACTTTTCGCCGTCCAAGCGCAACGTATGAACACCGCGATGCGCAACATTTTCATGCGTAAAGACTGGCTCGACAAACTGGGGCTTCCCCCTCCCGCCACCCCGCAAGAGTTCTTTGACGCGCTGGTGGCGTTCAAGGAGCAGGATCCGGGCGGAGTCGGCAAAAGTAACGTGATTCCTTTCACCATGACCAACGACATACGCTGGCTCGGCGCAAACATGGCAGAGAGTTTCATTGATCCCAACCTGGACATCAAGACCCGCTGGGTGAATCAGGTGGTTGAGCGCAACTTGCTGATTCCGGGGTATAAAGAGGGCATCCTCTTCCTGAACAAGATGTACAACGCCGGACTCATTGATAAGGATTTCCCCTTGTACAAGGCTCCCGAAGAGTCGAACAATGTCATTAAAGCCGGTTTTGCGGGCGCTTTCGTCGGCGAATGGGACACGATATACCGCGACAACTTCGCCATACTCGCGGATCTACAGAAGAACTTGCCGGGAGCGGACATCATCCCCATTGATCCGATGACATCTTCCGACGGACTCACCCACAAGGGCGCGTACGACAAAGCGGGTCTCTTCATGTTCATACCGGCTTCTTCAAAAAATCCCGAAGCCGCGATGCGCTATCTCAACTGGCTTGCGAGATTTGAAAACTACCACTTCCTCCAGATTGGTCCTGAGGGCATCGTCCATGATATAGTTGACGGCCTTCCCAAGTTGA
>JAITIK010000120.1 GCA_031279555.1 Treponema sp.
GCCGGTTTCCTCAAGCTGTTTCCTCCAGCTATAATATCGCTTGGAATCAACTCCAAATGCTTCATACATTTCTTTAAATGTATGCCCCGTCTCTTTATATTCCATCGCCCGCTTTCTGAATGTCGTTTCGTATGCCATGTTTACTTATATACCACGTATATTCGGTTTTGTAAAGTAGATTGACTATAATATCAAAGAATTTGTAATTATATAATTCACGAATATATTCGGCGCCGGAATCGCTTAACAAACGCTTCGCCACCCGCCCGGTCATTTTTATCATACTATTTCGAAGGCGTTTCTGTTCGTCTTCATTAAAGATATCCGTCTGACAACCGGTGAAGTTGGGTTTATCAGGACCATGATATAGCGGATCAAAATAAATAAAAGAATTTCTTTCAGCGGTCATAACCGCATGTTCGAAATCGTTATTTAAAACAGTAATTTCATGGGTGAAGAACGGCGCGGCTAAAACCTGCGATATATTCAATCAGAACGCTGCTGTATTGTCCGTCTACGGCATATAATGACTATAATAATAGCCGGGCCTACGCCTATAATTTTTCTGGTGGTTATTCATTAATACTAGAAGAACGCCATCAATACTACACGTCAGACCGGGTAGAGCTTCTTAAGCGCTAATTTTTGTCCGCCGGGCTGTCCACAAAGCTTCGTTTTGTAGACAGTCGAGTTTTATTTCGATGCATATTCACAATTTTTACGTGTAGAAAAATGACGGAGAGAACGGCGCTTTATATCATCAAGCGTTATGTCTTTGGGCGCGTAGGGATTCGAACCCCAGACATCCACGGTGTAAACGTGGCGCTCTAACCAACTGAGCTACGCGCCCTTCCTTACAATTGCCCAGAGGGAGATTTGAACTCCCATGCTGTTGAGGCACTGGTACCTGAAACCAGCGTGTCTACCAATTCCACCATCTGGGCTTAATTCACCTTGGACGATGTTGGATTTGAACCAACGACTTCTACCGTGTGAAGGTAACACTCTCCCGCTGAGTTAATCGTCCATACTGTTGTGTCAGGTTAACAAAATCAAACGCTTTTGTCAAGAGGCATCCCGGATATATGGACGATAAAAAACAGCTATATGAGTTTTTTTCAAAATGCGCTCTATGAGCCGGCAGATTTTGCAAAAAAACTTGGATTAAGTGGAAAAGCGGACTTTAAAGCATTCATTCCAAAACCGCGCGTCCATCCCGGCATATACCGTTGCCTAAATTCTTTTTTCGTGATATAATCTTGTCTATGGCATATTTACCGCAAAGAAAACTCAGCCTTATTGTCTTGACGGTGTATTTGGCTTTCACCGCTTTTCTTGCGGAATCCTTCATCTTCAGAGAGCTTAACCACGAACATGACCACAATGGAGCCGACGGGTGTTGCTCCATTTGCTATGAAATAGAGCTTGCCCAACTTTTGCTTGAAGGATTAGGGCGTATTGGCGTCGTCGTCTTAGCCGCCAGCGTCATCGCTTACGCTAAAAAACAGGCGAGAAAGCCTGTTTTAATCTACCGCGCCGTAATAACGCCAATCTCATTAAAAGTAAAATGCAATTCTTGATATAATCCGCCAAATTTCAACAGCACACTTGTTTGACAAGTCTATTTTCCTCAAATCTAAATTCCTAAAGGGGAAAAGTAAAAATTGTATGTGGAGGTACAACGTGAAACGTTTTTTATGTATAGTAATATTGCTGTCTCTGTCTGTATGCCCCCTATTCGCGGAGGGGAACAAAGAAAAGGCGGTTGATAATGGAAAGCTGGATGTGGTTGCGGTCAATTTTCCGGCTTATGATTTTGCGCGGCAGATCGCCGGGGACCGGGCGAACCTCACCATGCTGTTGCCGCCGGGCGCGGAAAGCCATTCCTTTGAGCCTACGCCCAGGGACATCATCAAAATTCAGAACTGCGATGTTTTCATTTACACCGGCGGTGAATCCGATGTATGGGTTGACCGGATTTTCGAATCAATGGACACATCGAATATGAAAATCATTCGCATGATGGACGCGGTTGACGTGGTGGAAGAAGAAATCGTGGAGGGCATGGAAGACGACGAGCATGAACATGGCGAATTCGATCCGGCAAACGTGAAAGATCGCCCGCTCAACGATTTTGCGGGTTCGTGGGCGTCAGGCGTTCTTTTTTTGAAAAATGGATCCCTTGATTCATATATAGCGCATCGCGCTGAGGAAGAAGGAAATTCAGCTGCGGACGTCAAAGCAAGCCTGATTTCCGGCTGGGCGTCCGATTATGGATCGTTAACCATCGCCGGGAATACGCTTGTTATCGGAAACCGCGCCGCCGCGTATACCTATCAGGGATACGAAATTGTGGAAAGCGAGCATGGCGCTTCTGTCTGGTATACATATCAAATAGCAACGCCGTCCAATGGATTCCCCGCGTATATCATGCTCAATGACCACGGCGATGGCAATGAGGAAGAGCGTCATGAGGGACATGAACATGAAGGAGCCGCCCATATTCATCTTAAATACGGCGACGTGAGTTTTGCCGCGCTTGTGGAACGCGCGGACTGGTCGCCTATGTATTTTGCTTCCAGCGCGTCAGCGGAGGAAATTGCGGAAAGCCTCGCCGGACATGAACATGAAGAAACCGCCTATGACGAGCATGTCTGGACTTCCCCGAAAAACGCCAAACGCATTGTGGGCGCAATAGCCGATGTTTTATGCGCCGCGGACAGCGCGAATGCGGCGTTCTTCCGCCGGAATGCGGAGGCGTATAGCGCCCGACTTGACGAACTGGACAGGAAGTTTCAAGCTGTGGTGAATAACGCGAAACGCACAACCATTGTCTTGGGCGACCGCTTCCCCTTCCGCTATTTTGCGGATGCCTACGGGCTTTCCTATTTCGCCGCATTCCCCGGTTGCTCCACCGAGACCGAACCGAGCGCGGCGACGATCGCCTTTTTAATTGACAAGATTAAAGCGGAAAAAATCCCCGTGGTATTCTATATTGAGCTTTCCAATGAGCGCATGGCGGACACCATAGCGGAGGAGACCGGAGCGAAAAAGGTGTTGCTTCATGCTTGTCATAACATATCCAAGCGGGATTTTGACCGGGGCGCAACGTATATGGAACTTATGACCAATAACGTGGGCGCTTTGCGACAGGCGTTGCAATAGCCCTTTTCGCGCTTTAGCCGCAAGGTTTGGCCGCTCTCTCCCAACCTTTGGGAGGGAGCGATACAGATTCTAAACCCGGCCTGCGGGAAGCCGACGGCATGGCGGAAAATTTGATAGGCGGCTTGAAAACGAACAGACGGCAGTCATAAACAAGCGGGCTGTAAACCGCTTTTTAAGAGGCTTCCCGTTCTCTCATAACGGCTTTTTATATTCGGCATCTGCCCCACTCTGCGGGGGGTGTCACGCAAAATAGGAATTGCGCGGAAGGCTGTACATCAAAGTAATTGTATATAATATAAAAAAAATGGCGAGCGGAAATTCCGATTTTGAGTGCAAGAAAGAAAGCGAGAAAGCGCGAGGAAACCGAGAATCCGGCGGAAGGCTTCAAAAGGGTTTAAAAGCGTTTAAATATAGTTGCTGTAAAAAAATAGAGTCTGAAGGCGGGCGGAAAGGCCGCCGCAAAGGGCTTGAGAGGCGGCGCATTTGAAAAAGACTGTTGAAAAGGTTGCACATTTACATATAATTATATACAGTATAATGAGATAGCTATATCATTTTTGAGAACATAGCGCATAAAGGTAGCGCATTAAGTCAGTCTCAACCGCTTGTTTTGAACATCAACTAACTGCCGCATCCATTCAAGAAGCTCGTCAGAGATTTCCCTATTCTTGTCATCAAGGCTTTTACACTCCGCTTCAATTCTACGAATATCCTCCGCCATTTTGGCGTTTTCTTTTTTTAAGGCTTCCTTTTCGGACTTCAAAGTATCACTGTTTTCCACAGATTTTTCGATGGGATTACTTGAATCAATACCGAGCAGAAGCCAATTAAGACTAATGTGACATTCTACAGCTAAAGCCATAAGATCACACTCTACGTAAGCGTATCTGCCAAATCCGCAGCTTCAAACGCAGGCGACTTCACCCCATTCACGGGATGAAACACTCCTTTTTTCGGGAGAATATTCCATTTTGCTTCTTTGGCTTGCCTGGCGCAAATTGAAGATTTCTCCTTGAAATCTTTGCGTATGCGGAGGAACAAATCCTCCGCGCCCCCGGTTTTACGCCTTAAAGAACGTGGAATTAAACCCAATAGCGATTAAACAAGTCTAATAAATGATTCCCGAATAAGAGCGCCAATAAACTTGGGATTTGATTTCTTGAAGAATAATAAGAATCACTCTTATTTTGGCAATCCGTATGAAGAAACGGTTGAATAGCCGCTATAAATAAAGAGCCTTTCCCAAAACCAACCCCTTTATCCGCATTTTGGCAGACTTGGCCGCGTTTCCTACAGAAGCGATTCCGGCGTATACACCGCCGCAAACCTCTTATTCGGACTGCAAAAACGATTCATATAGCCGGAACATTTTGAGAAAAAAGACTTGACTTCCCATAGTATTTCTAATAAAATAAACATATTAAACATAGAGGATTACATGTTATAATGGGAAGCGGCTATGACTGTTGTCCAAGATCGTATGCCTGCCATCACAGAGGGAGGATTGTAATGAGAAACTACACGGGAATCCGTGAGAAGCGCCCCGATACGCTCACTTTTACCGATTGGGGCGGGGAAAGCCGGGAAGCGGCGGAACAGTACGGGAAAAAATGCCTTGCCCGGGCGGACAGGAGTTTTAGCCAGAGCTTGCAGTGCCAACAGATCAATTCGGTGATGGCGCTCCTCTCCATGGAAGATTCCGTTTTTATTGTTCATTCGCCTTTGGGCTGCGCGGGCTGTTGCAGCATGGCCAACGATTGGTTCCGGGTCGGACAAGCCCACCGGGGCAACTTTCCACTCCGCAACGCCCGGATCATCGTAACCAATATAGACGAAAAAGATGTGATTCACGGAGGCGAAAAAAAACTGCGGGAGGCTTTGAACCTTGCGAAAGACCGGTATCATCCCAAACTGCTCTTTGTTTTCACATCGTGCGCTTCAGGGATCATCGGCGACGATGTGGACGTTATAGCTGCGGATATTCAAAATGAAAGCCCGGAGACCATTATCATCCCCATTCATTGTGAAGGCTTCAAATCTAAAATCTGCGCTTCCGGTTACGACGCTTCTTTTCTAGCGATACATAAATTTATCCTGAAGGGTGAGCCTAAGGGGAAAACTATTCCGGGGCTTCTCAACCTTTTCGCTCCCCCAACAGTAAGTTTCGCGGATCAGATGGAAATAGAGCGTATCTTGGGGGAATTGGGTATTGCCGTTAATTATATCCCTTTTTATTCTTCCCTGGAAAAAATTCGGCGCATCCCCAACGCTCAAGGTTCCACCGCGATATGCAAGGTCTTTGCCGATGAATTTATGAAGGAACTAAAAGAAAACTATGGCATTCCTTACTCCCATACCATCATGCCCATCGGCGTCCGCAATACCGATAAGTGGCTCCGGGGGATCGCCGCGATAATGGGCAAAATCGAAGAAGCGGAGGACTACATTAGAAACCAGCGGGAACAGTACCTGCCTCTAGTAGCTGATCTGCGCCGCCGGCTTGAAGGCAAGCGCGTGGTTATTTGCGGCGGCACGGGCCGCAGCTTCGCCGGAGCCGCGCTGATCAACGATTTCGGCATGCGCCTTGTGGGGATGACCACCCCGGTATACGATGATGACGTACAGCTTGACGTACAATACCTCAACGAACTCTACGGCAGTTTTACGGTAGATATCGGGAACATGATGCCTTTTGAACAGGTGAATGTCCTGTACAAGCTGAATCCGGACATCTTTATCGGCGTACCTATTTGGGCCGCCCGCTTGGGTTTGCCTACCACCCATGTGCTGGACATTAAACGTCCCACCATGGGATATCGGAACTTGGTGTATTTGGGAAATAAGATCGCAAGCCAACTGGAAAATCCAGGGTACAACAAAAAGATAGCCAAATACGGGACTCTGCCCTACAAAAAAAGCTGGTACGAAGCGGATCCTTTTACGTTTATAAAAAAAAGGGTGACATAGTTTCAAAATCGTCGTTTTGAAACTATATCTTGCGGTTTTTCAAGCTTAGGGCTTTGTGAAACCGCAGTTTTCAATGGCGCGGTTCAAAATCATTTTGAAACCGCCTTATAATAGGAGAAACGGCATGTCGATTATTCTGGAAAATCCTCACGGGAGTTGCGCCTTGGGCGGCGCGAACGCCACCCTCTCGGCCATCAGACGGGCGGTTCCCATCTTGCATTCCGGCCCTGGCTGCGGTATGCAGACTACTGCAGGAGAGGCCAGCCAAGGAAGCCTCCGGCTGCCCTATTTTGTGGCCTATACCGCCCTGCCCAGCACCAATATGTTGGAACAGGAAGTGATATTCGGGGGTGAAAAAAAACTGGAGGAGCATATTGCCGGCGCCCTGGAACTATTTGACGCCGACGCCTTTTTTGTGCTGTCAGGTTGTACCGCAGGGATCATCGGGGACGATATACAAAGCGTTGTCCGTAAATACCGGGAGCGGGGGGCGCCGGTATACGCAGTCAATTCAGCGGGTTTTTTGGGAGAAAGCTACCGAGGTTACGAAATAGCTGTTAATGCTCTGCTGGACAACATCGTCGATCCCACGCCGGAGAAGGTTCGGGAAGAGGATATGGTCAATGTGCTGGGCATCATGCCTTACCATGATCCCTACTGGGAGGGAAACTTTGAGGAGATAGTCCGGCTCCTCCACAAGTTGGGGCTGCGGGCAAACACCTTCTTCTCCCACAATCAGGGAATTGCTGACATACGCCGATCCTCTTGCTCATCTCTTAACATCATCCTCCACCCGTGGCTCCTCAAGGAAGCGGCGAAAGAATACGAGTCCCGGTTTGGCATCCCCGCCTTCCGCTGGCCCGGGGCGCCCCTAGGGGCAAGCGACACCAACGCCTTTCTGCGAGCTGTGGGGGAGGCGACTGGACGGAGCGCTCTGGCGGAAGCCCTGATCGAAGAGGAGGAACGCTATTTCTACCGGTATCTGGAGACTGGACTGGGACTGCAAAGCTGGCGGCGTTTCGCCGTCGTGGGGGAATCAACCAACGTCATTCCCATCACCCGTTTTCTGGCAAACGATTACAGTTTTACCCCGGAAGTGGCTGTCATCACCGATATGGTGTTCCGTCCTGAGGACAAGAAACGCATTGAGGATCAACTCCTCCATCTGGAAACGTCCCGTCCGCCGGAAGTGGCGTATACAGGGGATCAATGGGAGATAAATCAAACCTTGGAACGATTTCCGGAAACGAGTCTCATCATCGGCAGTACCAACGAGGGGGAATTCGCTATGAAGCGCGGGATACAACACTTCATCGCTTGTTACCCCAACACGGAACGCCTCATCTACAACCGAAGTTGCGCCGGGTATCGGGGCGCCCTGACTTTTATGGAAGACATATACTCCAATCTCTGACAGGACGAAAATCTCCTTTCGGGGAGTATGGACAAGGAGAAAGCTTGCTTGCAAAGAGCCGCTCCGTCCTTTAGAACGGGGCGGCTCTTTGATTCTCCCAGCTTTAGCGCAGGCTAACAGGGAATATGTCCGAAGTACATGAGTTCCCAGATGGCGGGGCTTTCCAGTTTTTCTACCACTCGGCCGTCCTCCAGACGTTCCACAATGGCGTTGCCGGTAAAGCGGTGATAAGCGCCGTCAAAACCCGCAAGCCGGGCTAGAAATTTGATGAAACCCCGCAGTTCCCCAATCATCTTGTAATTGACGATGCTTTTTTGACGCTCGTAACTGATCCGGTACCGAACCGCGCCGTCATCGTAATCGTAGACCAGCCGGTTGTGTACAGGCTTGCCTGTCTGTTCTTCAATGAATTCGCCGGAAGCGGTAAAGGTGAGATGCGCCGCGTCGTCGGCGATGATCCGCTCTTTCCCCGCAAGCAAGAATATGGGGAATTCATTGTACCCGTATTTCTTTTCCCCATAAATATAAGAAGTGATGACCCGGTAATCGCCTATTTTCGCCCGCCCCCAGTACCAGTGGTTCAGCAAGTCGCGTATATTGGCATTCCCCCAGTTGTGGTCGTGATACCCCGTACCGCTATGATGGGTGGTTTTGCCGTCCAAGGTGATGGAGGCTTCTACGGACCCTTCAGGTACAGAGGGAAGCCAAGCGAAATAGCGTTCGTCCCGGTCTCCAAAAAAAAGATGTCCTGTTTCAGGGCGCCACGGAGGTACGTTGCCGGTAAGTCGCAACGTCGCTTCGGCGCGGTCATTTTTGAAATAGACATGGTATTCCCGAAGGTTCCCCTTGCAGAAGCAGGGTCCTATCTGTACATCGCACCCTTCTTTAGAAGCGGTGAAGGGCGCGGCGGAAACTTCGAATTCCCCGGCGTAGGGCTGACCGCCAGCAGTAACCAGCGATATGGTTACATGGGGAACCGGCGGTCCCTTGGGAGACATCATGTGTTTTGTGTAGAATACGATCACCAAGGTGGTTCCGTCGTCCATGTGGGAATCAAAATACCACCACTCATAGGTACCTTTTTCTCCGCTGTTGGTACGGGTGCCGTCTTCCCACTGTTCAACGCTTCCTTTTTTCATGCCCAATCGCGCATAGTGTTCCTGAGATGTTCCCAGCCGTGATTTAATCTTTTCTGCCATCTTTTCCTCCTTAGTTTGTTGCGGCGGTTTTGACGAAATTCCGCGCTTTTCCGAAAATGATCCAGAAAAGCATGACGTCAATGATAATAAAGGCGAGGGCTAAGAGTTGGAGATAGAGATATTCCTTCATACCTCCGCGCGTTAAATTATTCCAATTCCGGATAAGGTTAAAGAGGGCAAGGGCTAGTTGCAGGGAGGAGAGAATCGCCACAGCCAAACCGGAATAGGGAAGCCGCCAAACTCTGGGATTGGGGGCGGTGGAAAGAATTATCAAGAAATGGGTGGTCAGAGCTATGGCAAAAGCCAGAAAGGGCGCCGAAACGGTAATGACGCTTGAGATCCCGGCGGCATAGCGCAGGAGATTTCGTACCGTGGCGATAATAATGCAAGCCCCTCCCAAAGCGCCTGCAGCCGAGAGTATCCGCACCCAGGCGTCGGACAGTTTGGCCCGCCGGATAAGCGCGTGCAGCGCAAAGGCAAATAGAGCGAAAAGAGCGCCCAAGGCGCCGCCTGAAATACGGGCAATAAATAAACCCATTTGAATGCCTCCATAAATAAGATACAGTGGAATCTTTTCCAAAACGCGAACTACGTTCGGGTTGGTTTTGGAAAAGGGTTTGGAAAAAGCGGATAACCCCCGGTTTTTTCCCTTAAATCTAAAGCAGCTTTTCCAAAACTGCCGCTCCGCATGGTTTGGGAAAGGCTCGATATACACAAAGTATATCTATCATATTACTATGTTTTACTGATTATATCTAGCGCTTTGGGACACGCGCGATTTCTTGTATAATCCGCAAACTATCCGTTCCAAAGCAGCGAGTCCTTCCGTCATATTATCCCCTTGCTTGCTTCCCGGAATCACAGACTGATGCCCCTCTCCGCCATTGTAAACTGTAGCATTTTTGAAACCCGGCGTTAGCTCAAGCCGGGTCGACTCAAGGGAGAGAGCATCCCCTTTTTCCACAACGCCGCCCCGGAAGTGGATGGGAATATCCGGGTCATACTGTGCAAGGCGCCGCAGATGAGATGCGGCGTCGTAAGCCCCGCCGGTGAGTTTTCCTCCGATCCAGCCCAGAATAGAGGACAGAGGCTTGGGCAACGGCAGGGTGGCTGCTGCGGCGTGGGTCATGGTACGGATAGAACTGTGGAGTACGAGACCTCCGATCCGGTTCTGATCGCCGGTACGGGCAGACTCCTCCGCAATATCTGCGGCAAGCCGGGCGGCTACCGCTCCCCCAAGTGAAAAGCCGTGGAGGATTACGCCAGCGGCCGTTATGCCCATAGACTCTTGGACATAGCGGTAAATCCTGTGTCCGTCCTGATACAGGGAGGATTCGGTTATGGTTGAACCGGTTAGAGGCGGCAATGGCGGGGCATTGTCGCTCGCGCCGAATCCCCGGTAATCCACTCCAACGACTACGGTTCCCATGCGGTTGTAGACATTGACGGCGCTTCCCGCCATGGAGGGGTTAGATCCCGCCGACCCGGAAAAGAAAATCACAACCCGCGTTGGTTCAATAACCGCCCTTTTCGCCGGACGGTAGAGATAGCCCTTCAAAAAGCCGGTTTCGATTGGGATGAGAAGTTCCTCAATGAGAGAATCCGTAAAACTGTCCGGACCGGCATCGCCCATCTCCCGCCGTTTCCGCTGTTCTTCACGGGGATCGTAACTGTCATGCCGTTCAGCCTCAGATCCAATAGCCATCTCGTTGAAAACGCGGCTCAGTACATGGTTCCGCGCCTCCCGTGATGTATACGCGCTTTTCATCGTTTGCCTCCCTGCTCTCCGCATTGCAACAGTAGTACCGTAGTCAAGATCATCAGGAAAATCACTCAGTATGACCGCAGGCTTTTCCTACGCTACCGTTCCTGTCTCCACGCAACGCCCTAAATAAAATATTCGGGACGTTTAGCGGCGGTGAATCGGGAGAGAAATCGCCTTGTCCGTTCTTGGCGCGGATTGCCAAAAATTTGTTTAGGGTCGCCTTGTTCCACAATTTCCCCAAAATCTATAAAGACCGCCTTGTCGGCAATATCATAGGCGAATTCCATTTCGTGGGTTACTACGATCATTGTAACCCCTGTTTCCGCCACTGACCGGATCAAGTCCAGTATCTCATTGACCTTTTCCGGGTCCAGCGCCGAAGTTGGTTCATCAAAGAGAATCACCGCAGGGTTCACCGCCAACGCCCGGGCGATGCCAACCCGCTGCTGTTCCCCGCCGGAAAGCTCGTAGGGGCGGGAATCGAATTTCGTCCCCAACCCCACCTTTTTCAGCGCCGAAGCGGCTCGCTCAATCGCCTCTGACTTGGGAACCTTTCGGGCGGTGACAAGCCCCTCGGTTACATTTTCCAAGGCGGTCTTGTTCAGAAAGAGGTCGTAATGTTGAAACACCATCGCCGTCTTCCGGCGCATAGCGAGCATCTGTTTTGCCGAAACCTCTCGCAACTCAACTTCGTCATCCCCAATGCGGAGGGTTCCTTCATTGGGTTTCTCCAAAAAATTGATGCATCGCAGGAGCGTTGTCTTGCCGGAGCCGCTTGGACCCAACAGCGTCACCACTTCCCCTTGATTCACGGTAAGATCAATGCCTTTAAGCGCCTCATGTTTGCCAAAAGATTTCCGTAGATTCTTCACTTCAATCAAACTATTCATAATCACCACTCATAAGGATGTATCCCTCACCGCGCGAGCGGATATTTTTTCCAGCGCGGCAAAGACGCTCTCAATTGCCAAGCAGATGCCCCAGTACACAATCGCCGCCGCGACGTATGCCTCAAGAAACCGGTAGTTGCTTGTGACGGTGATCACAGCGGCGCCCATCACATCCACCACCGCGACCATGGAAGACAGGGCGACCGCCTTGGTCAGGGCGATGAAGATATTGCAGACTATTGGGAGGGATACCGGGATCGCTTGAGGCAGCGCAATCCGTGTGATCACCTGGAAACTTGTAAGCCCTGCGGCAAAGCCCGCGTCGTACTGCCCTTTTTTTACCGACGCCAAGGATCCCCGAAACGCTTCGGAAAGGCCGATTGAAGAATACACCGAAAGCGCGGCCACGGCGATAATCGCCTTGTTCAAGTTCTTAAAAGTGAATGGAAACCCTAAGACGGTCATAAAAGGATCGTACACACTGGCGCAGACCACATAGAATACAAGCAGCAATAATACCACCGGAATCCCCTTGACGACAGTTACAAGCCAGCGGAAGATGAATGCCAGAATCCGGACATTGAAAAAGCGCGCCAGGGCGATGAGGAGTCCGAATGCAACGCCGATAACGAGGGAGATAAAGGCGAGCGCAATCGTAATCGGTATCTTTGAAGCCGCCGCCCGCAGGGCGATCAGCATAAATGAAAAACTGAAATTCATGTATTCCCTCCTCACGTACTGTAACCGCCGCTTAACGCCGGCTGCGCTTGGCGGCGGGTCTTCATTTCGATATACCCAAAGAATTTTTCCAGGGCAAAGGTGAGGATGATGAAGATAAACGCCGCCGCCACATAGCCCTCAAGTATCCGGCTCGTGATCGACCCCAGAGCCCGCACCCGACCTATCACATCCAGAATGCCCAGCGCAAAGGCCAGGGAAGTGTCCTGGAGCAGGCTCGTCATGCTCGTTCCCAGACTGGGGATCGCTATCACCACGCTCTGAGGGATAATGATCCGGACATAGGACTGGGTACGGGTAAGCCCGACCGCTGACGCGGCGTCCTGTTGGGACTTTGGTACGCTGAGGATGGAAGAGCGGATAATCTCCGAAAAATAGGCTCCCGTATTTATCCCATAAGTTATATAAATGAAATATAGCTTGTCCCACCGGGTGATGTTGATCCCGATCCGCAAGAGAAGCATAGGCAGCGCGTAGTACACGATGAACATCTGGATCAAGATCGGAGTTCCCCGGATAAAAGACACCAGCGCCTGACAAAGTTGGCTGAGAACCGGGACTTTCTCAAGCCGCGGGAAGGCTAAGAGCAGTCCCACGGCCAGTCCAGACAGAGTTGCGACAAAAACGATGAGGAGCGTTACCGGAAGCGCGGAAAGCGCCCTTGGCATAAAAAAGATCATGTTTTTCCATTCAAAAAAGCGTGGCATACCCTGTTCCCCGTTTTATATTTTGAAAAGCATCTTGCCCCTGGAAGAGAAGGAATAGCTTCCCTGCGTCCTTTCCACATAGGATCAGCCTTAAATCAATCAATTTTTTCATAGTATCGCTGTATCGCTCCCTTTTTACGAAAAATAAGCTTGAAATTCGGTCTCGCCCAATAAATCATAGTAAACATAGATTATTAGTATTAATTTATACTATTCAAACGATAAAAAAGTCAAGTCCTTTTGAGTCGAAAATTCTTAATGTAGCGGCAAGTTTGTAATTTTTCCTTCTTGAAGTTGCTCCAAAACTGGGTTGGTTTCGGAACAACCTCTTGGAAAAACTGGTCAAAGCCCGCTTTTTCCTCTAATATTGATGGAAACTGGTCCAAAAACTGACGTCTTATAAGGCGCGTTTTAGAACAGTCTCTCTTGACAATAATTGATTATTGTATTAAATATATAGGAATACTATATTAAAGGAGACAAGCATGAGACATAATACAAAGAATGCCTTCGTTCTTACCATGGTTGCAATCTTCGTTGCAATTGCTATTGCCTTGACGGGGTGCAAAAAATCGGAGCAATCAGGAGTCAGGACGATCTTGGTCGGCGCCAGCAACGACTACCCGCCTCTCTGCTATCTGGACGCTGACGGCAACCTTGTGGGTTTCGAAAAAGACCTTCTGGATGCCATTGACAAAAAACTCCCCCAATACACTTTTAAGTATGAGGTGTTGGAATTTAAAAACATTCTCGCCTCTCTGGATGCGGGTCGCCTTGATATCGCCGCTCACAATTACGGGATCAACGAGGAGCGGCGGGAAAAGTACCTTTTCTCCGAGGAGGGTTACCGGACGGATTATAGTTATATCGTGGTCCCCGATTTTATCAATGACATTACGAGTCTTGACGACCTTCGGGGAAGGACGATCAGCGTCCCTCCGGCATCAAGCTGGGCGTATACGGTCGAAAGTTACAATGCGGAACATCCGGATAATCCTATCATCATTAACTATTATGAAAGCACCCCGGATGTGCTTGTCACCAACCTCCTCACCAGAGTTGTGGACGCGACGTTGCTCACCGAATCGGACGTGAAGCTGGCCAACACCTTCTGGGGAACATCCTTCAAAACCGTAGGGAAACCCGTCGGCGAGTTGGAGGAATCCCGGTATGTCTATCAGAAAAACGCCGTTGAACTACAAAAGGCGATAGATCAGGCGTTGCGGGAACTAAAGGCATCGGGTGAACTGGAGGCTATTACGAAAAGAGCGGTGGACGATTTCTTCGCCAACGCCGCGCGGTAATCTTATGGATCGGATCGCGTTGCAACAATACCTCCCGCTCCATTTTGAATGGTTCCACCGCCACCCGGAATTGGGGAACGAGGAATTTGAAACTACAGCCCGAATTCGGGATATCCTCAACGGTACTGGAATCGAAATTTTGGATACTGGACTTGAGACGGGATTTGTCGCCCGGATAGCGGGGAAGAAAGATGCGCCGGTTGTCGCCCTCCAAAGCGATCTTGACGCCCTGCCACTGAGCGAGGCGTCAGGGCTGCCCTATAATTCCAAAAACGAAGGTCGAATGCGCGCCTGCGGACATGATTTTCACCTTACCACCCGTCCTATTGGGTTATAAATTATGACAGAAAAATTTAGACGGTTAGAAAACAGGGCCATTGTTGTTCAGTGGCATTTCCAGAAATTTTACTCTGATTTCGCAATCCGGAACTAGCTTTTGAGCCAAATCAACTATGCCGGAAACATCGCTTGTATTGTCCGAAACAGTGACCGAGTTTATTAGGGCGTAGTTTTTTATGGTTTAATCCCCCGTCCCTTGGGGCGGCTGCTGGGGGTGCGGGGGATATGTTTCCCCGTATACGCAAAGATTTCAAGGAGAAATCTTCACAATACCGCAGGGCTTGCCCTGCGGTTGTTTATTACCTGATCGAATTCGTCATGACCAGTGATTGCCTTGAATTTTTGCGCGTTCAGAGAGCCCAAACTGGCATTCACTTTCTGAATTCCCGCTTCTTTCAACCGCCGCGCCATTTTGAACAGAGCCACACCATTCGAAGGCATGTTTTGCAGGTCGAATTCAATGGATATTGCGTATTCAGCAATATCAGAAAGGTTTTTACGGCTTGTGATTCACCACCCGTCCATTTTATCTTGCGCAATCCACTTTTGTGGACAGAACGGCGGAAAACATCGACTCAAACAAGGCCGGCGGCTGACCCCATTATTATACAAATGACAATGCGCTGATAAACAAATGAAAAAATGAACGAAAATCCGTAACTTTCCTCTTTTCCATCTTCCAAAACTCTTTTTTTTTACCTATACTATACCGTATAGGAGAGACTGATCGTACTATATATCAAATTTGGCGGTGCGAAAGCGTTTAAAATGCTTTTCGGTTTCGCGGCGGGAGGCAAAGGTTTCGATTATATGGCGGCGTTCCCCTATAATCAGGCGCTTTCCCGCTTCCCTGCCCACTGCGCCGCTTTGATACAGGAAACGTTTCCGCGTATGGACGGTCGCCTCTCACGTATTAGCTCACAAGCCAAGCGTTAATGTGGCGAGAGCGGGCGGGGATTCAATTAGAGGAACTTCTGGAAACTCCGGTTGAGTTTCCAGAAGTTCCGGGGGGTAAGAAAACCTCTAAAAACTGTCGAACTGCAGGATCGCGTTTTTAGAGCTTCCCTTAGGATAGATCGCGAAATAAGCGAGGAAGAATGTCGACTATCAAGGACATAGCAAAAACCGCCGGAGTCAGTGTCACTACGGTTTCCAACGTGATTCATGGGAAACACCGCAGAGCGGCAAAAGAAACTATTGAGCGGATAAACGCCATTATACAGCAGTCGAACTATACCCCAAACCTTTCGGCGCGAACGCTGGTCAGCAAGTCGTCTCGGATTATTGGGGTGATCAACCATTTGATCTACTCAAAGCCTATCAGCTTCCTCCAGGACCCGTTTCACGGCGCGTTGCTGGGCGGCATCGAAAACACGTTGCGGGAACGCGGCTATTATATGATGATCCGTACCGTGGCTGATGAGGGAGAACTGTATTCTCTCTTTAACAACTGGAATCTTGACGGCGTTATTCTGATAGGTCTTTTTAAGGATGAGTTTTTTGCCAGATTGCTTGAATCCGGCAAGCCTGCGGCGCTCCTTGACAGTTATATCAAAAATGACAAGATTTTTAATATCGGTCTGGACGATTTTGGAGGCGCCCGACTTGCCGTCCAATATCTTGTTGACCGAGGACACCGGAATATTATCTTCGCGGCGCCTCCTTTTCACCGGCATGGCGTTATTGAAGAACGGCTGAGAGGGTACAAGTCCGTATTGAAGGCGAACGGCATACTATTCCGTTCCAGCAACGTGTACCAGCGGGAGATCACGGTGGATGAAAGCGTCGAACTGGGCAGGGAACTTGCCCGCCGCAAGGATTTCAGCGCCGTATTCGCCACTGCGGACATGCTCGCCGCAGGCGTCATCGCCGGTCTTGCGGAGCAGGGGCGCCGTGTTCCGCACGATATTTCCGTCATTGGTTTTGACGACGTTTTTTTTAGCCGTCTCACGGCGCCTCCTCTAACCACCATTCATCAGGATATCATGCGCAAAGGCGCCGCCGCCG
>JAITIK010000139.1 GCA_031279555.1 Treponema sp.
CGCGCCGAGCCGGTATGTATTGAAGCGAGAATCAAACCGATTTTCTTTCTTTCCGCCATAGAATATAATTATATACCATATTTTGTATTTTGCAAGAATCTTTCACTACCGGACAATTGTCGCCAAGCGCAGTCCGCCACAAATTGCGCAATGCGGCGATGATGTCTTACTTTCGGGAGCCTCTGGAAACTCAACCGGAGTTTCCAGAGGCTTTTATACTTTCGGTCGCAAAACTGGCGTTCTACCCTAGATATTGCGGGAACAGGATACGCCTACGGACATGACCGGCAAGTTGGCTAAAACAGGAAAATGTCGCCGCAGGGGATGTTATTGAAAATTCAGATAATCCTTCGATAAAGTTTATTCCCCTTGTGGTTTAACACCGCGCCGCTGTGCGGCGGTTTAAATAACGCTTTGAAAAAGATATAATATAAAGATGGGCGAATATATACGCAAATCTCACGACGTGTCGGCGTTGCCGCGTCACATAGCATGTACTGCGAAGCGTAGGCGCGCGGCAGTCAATGGAGATGCGGATGAACCATTGAAAGAAGCATGCGGAGGAATCGGCGGACGGCATGGGATGGAATTCCTTGAGATGGGGGCGGGAGGGGATCGCGCGCGTTTTCTGGCGCGGCCGGCGCCGTCATGCGGTCAGGCGGAGACAGCCGGGACGATAAAGAGTATAACGGCAAAGGAAGCGTTTGGGAAGCGCCCCGGCGTGAAGGGGCAATTATGGAGGAGAATTCCGGGCGGACGGACATTTCGCGGGCGCGGCGGCGAATACGTGACAACGAGCCGGGCAAGATCACAGGGAGCGGAAGGGCGCCGCGAACGGTTGCGAAAGACAAGAGATGGCGGTCAACCCGCATTGTTCGACTGAATCTCAAACAAAAATCTTAAATGCCCCAACGCAAGGCGGCGGGGAGGATCATTCATAAAAGCGGAGAAAATCAAAAATGGAGCGCGACCCGCTTCGTATGGCCGGTCCAGTTTTCGCCCAGCGTCCCGCGATGCATCCTCGCAGGTTTTCCCGATCAAGACAGTTGCCCAAAAGCGTATAAATTAGTATAGTATGAATATGCAATTGCCTTGTTATCCTGATTTCGCCCCGCTTGTCCTTGACATGCAGGCTGAAATACAACCCTTGCTTGCGCGTCTGCCGGACGGCGTATCGGAATTCACCTTTGCCAACTTGTATCTGTTCAGAAAGCGGTACGCCTACCGCATTTGCCTCGCGCAAGACGCCGATAAGACCGGAGGACATACCGCGCTGGCGGGCGCGTCCGGCGGAAATACCATAATCATCTCAGGAGAGCGGGATGGCAAGAAATTCTTTGAGACCCCTTCGCTCCTGCCCCCTAAAAAGATTCTCTTGTCCCTGTTCAAGACGCATGATTACTGGAAGTGCATCCCGGATTCGACGCTAAATTCGAACAAAGCGCTTATTGAGCAATGCGGCGTTGAGATCACGGAAGATCGTGACAATTTTGATTATCTTTATCTCAGAACCGATCTTGCCGAGCTTTCCGGCAAGAAATTTCACAAAAAACGAAATTTGGTGAACGCGTTCCTTAATATGTACATTCCACAGGTTGAGGAACTCACGGAAGACAAAATCCCCCTTGCGCTTAAAATTCTGGAGCGGTGGCGACTCGACAAGGGAGAAGAGGGGGATTACACAGCCTCAAAAGAAGCGCTTGATTTGTTCAGCGTTCTCGGCTTGCAAGGGAACATCTATTATATCAACAACTACCCCGTGGGCTGGTGTTTGGGGGAAAGTCTCGCAAACGGAACCATGTTCGGCATCCACTTTGAAAAAGGGCTTGACGAATACAAGGGCATCTATCAGTACATCAATCAAAATTTTGCGGCTTCGCTCGACGAACGCTATGTGTACATCAATCGTGAACAGGATCTCGGAGATGAAGGATTACGCCAAGCGAAGATGACATATCGCCCCATAGGTTTTGTGCGGAAATATATGGGGAAAATCGCGGGCGGCGGCTAATCGTCCGGCGGCCAGCCGCCGCGAGGCGCGGTACCGTTTCGCCCCTATGAGCGTGTTCCCGCGCTTCCGCTATATCCTCCACATTCCGAAACTCTGCGCTTCCATGCGGCAATAGCCTTCATGCAAAGAACAAGCGCCGATGGCGTAGACCGGCTTGCCCGTCAAGGGTAAAACCGTTTCAGCGGCGGCTGCGCCTGAGTTTACGGCAAGAACCAGATCGCTGCGGCGGTATATAAAGAGCCGTTTTTCCGCGTGGAGGATTTCAAGATTCGGTTTTGACTGCAAGTCCGGCTCCGCGCGGCGCAACTTCAACAGCGCTTTCACCGTATTGAGCGGCGAATTTGGGTCGCGCCGCTGTTCTTCTACCGTTGGCGCATCCGCGCTTGGATCCACCGGAAGGTAAAGATTGTCCGGTTCGGCTGTAGAAAAGCCCAGATTTTTGCCTTTGTTCCACTGCATGGGCGTACGGCTCCCTGTGCGGGTATAGCCGCCTTCCTTGGTCGGCAGGTACAGGTAGCGCATGCCGATTTCATCCCCGTAGTAGAGGAAAGGAACGCCCGGCATGGTAAAGAACAGCGCGTACGCCAGCGCAAGCTCCCGGTTCGACAAATTGCCGCTGATGCGTCCGGTATCGTGGTTTCCCGTGATCAGGCTGATATAGCCGATCTCCTTGACGCTTTCGTACCACGGGAGATACTGATCAAGGAACCGTCTGATATCGCCGTTTCCGTCCTTTTTGAAGAAACTATTGTCATTGAAGGGGCGCAAGTTGCCGTCCAACTGGTAATCCCGCACGAGGCTCCGGTACCCGCCGCCGGCGTGGTCAAGCAGAAAATCCATGTGAAAACCCGCGTTCAGCGCAAGCGGCGGATTGCTCCATTCGCTCACCAGAGCGGCTTCGGGGTAGTCGTTGTCAAGCATGGCGCGTACGTCCTTCCACACTGCGGACGTACCGCTCTTTTGCCCGTCGTCAAATTTAACCAGAGAGTCCGCCATATCCACCCGGAAGCCGTCCGCACCGGCGTCCAGCCAGAAACGCATGACATCTTTGAGCGCGTCTCGTGTGGCGAGCGCATCGGGGTGGTTGACCGGGAGTTGCCACGGCTCTTTGGGGTTGAGAAATCCGTAATTCAGGGCGGGCTGGCATTTGAAGAAATTGGTGATGTACGAAGCGTTGCGCGGCGCCTCTCCCGCGATCACGCGCAGTCCGTCCTCGCCCCACGTGAACCAATTGTCCGTCCAGACGTAGCGGTTCCAGTACTTATTCGGCGTTTCTTTCTTGCTTTCCAGAAACCACGGATGCTCCTCGCTTGTATGTCCCGGCACCAGATCAAGCAGTACATGCATGTTCCGCGTATGCGCTTCGGTAAAAAGCCGCTTCAAGTCTTCGTTTGTCCCGTAGCGAGGAGCGGTTTTCTTGTAATCCCGTACGTCATATCCCGCATCCTTAAAGGGCGAATCAAAACACGGATTGAGCCACAATGCGCTGCAACCCAGTTCCTTGATATAGTCGAGTTTTTGAATAATCCCTTCAAAATCCCCGATTCCGTCTCCGTTCGCGTCATAAAATGACTGCGGATAAATCTCGTAAAACACCGCGTCATCCAACCATTGCGGCATTTTTTTCTCCTTAATAACGCTGAATTTGTTCCAAAATTTTTGGAACAAATTCAGTATATATCTGAATGTATAAAAAATCAATATGCTTTTAAGCAGGCGAGGATACGGCGGCTTGACAATCCTGATAAGGCGGAATACCATGAAGCGGCAGACAGACAAGCGCCTTGTTGCGTTTGCCGCTTCAGAAAAATGAAAAAAAACATAAAATTTCTTGGAACATTTCTTTTCATGTTTGCTCTCTTCTCTTTTGCGGCGTACCTTGCGCTCCGCTTTCTTCCCTATCCTGAATTGACGGCGTTTTTAGAACGGGATTACAGCCTTGTTCTCACGGATAAAAACGGCGTGACGCTGAGAGTGTTTCCGGCGCGAGATGGCGTTAGGCGGGAGCGGACGAATGTACAAGATGTTCCTCAAGGCATACGGAACGTGTTTATTAGAGCGGAAGACAGACGATTCTACCACCATATAGGCGTCGATCCGGTCGCGGTTATAGCGCGGGCGATCCGCAACGCCTCCGCAAGGCGGGTGGTGTCCGGCGCGTCAACCATCACCATGCAGCTTGCGCGGCTCATAAAGCCCCACGCGCGGGGGTTTGGCGGGAAAATAGCGGAGGCTGTTGACGCATTGCGGCTTGAAGCGCGGCTTTCAAAAGATGCCATTCTGGAACTGTGGCTCAACGCGATTCCTTTTGGAAGCAACATCGAAGGACTCGGCGCTTTTAGCCGCGCCCGTTTTGGTGTGGCGGCGGCGGAATTGGACGAGGCGCGAGCCGTAGCGCTTGCTGTTGTGCCGCGCCGGCCTGGTTTGTACGACCCTGTTTACAATGCGGAGGCTGCGCTTGTCGCGGCGCGACAGCTTGCCGTCCGGTGCAATGTGGATGCCGCCGCTGTCGCCGCCGCTGTTGCGGAAGCCGCCGCGCCGTTATCGGATGGTCCGACGGCGGACGCCAAAACTCCTTTCTACGCGCCGCACTTTACGGAAAGGATGCGATCCCTGCTTAACTATGAGGAATCTTCGAAGGGCGCCTCTGGAAGCCGCATTCAGCGTCTTATCAAAACAACGCTTGATCTCGATCTCCAATTGTATGCCGAAGAGCGACTCGGCGCGGAACTCGCAAAACTCTCTCTTAATCGCGTGAGCAACGGCTCCGTATTGGCAATAGAAAATTCGACTGGCGCGGTATTGTGCTATGTGGGTTCGGCTTCGTGGTTCGATGACGCTGTTTCCGGCAAGATAGACGGCGTACAGGCGCGAAATCAACCCGGTTCATGCTTAAAGCCGTTTCTGTACGCGCTCGCTCTGGACAGCGGTTTTGGTCCCAACGCCATTCTGCCCGATATTCCCAGTGTTTTCGGCGCGGGAGAAGCGTATATACCGGTGAATTTCAACCGCAGGTTTAACGGACCGGTGCGTATGCGGGTTGCGCTCGCCTCATCTCTGAACGTACCGGCAGTGTGGATGCTGGAGCGGATCGGCGTGAGCCGGTTTGAAGACAGCCTTGAGTCCCTGGGTTTTACATCTATCGCCGAAAAACGAGGGGCGTATGGAACAGGGCTTGCCTTGGGCAACGCGGAAGTTAGTCTGGAAGAACTGGTGCGGGCGTTTTCCGTGTTTCAACGGGAGGGAAAACTGACTGGCCTCCGTTTTATTGAAGAAGACCATGGCAATACGCAGAGCATACAAACCCTGTCTCCATACGCGGCTTTTGTCATCCGCGATATTCTTTCTGACAAGGCGAGCCGCTGGATGGGCTTTGGCGCCGCGCCGGTGTTTTCAACGCCCTTTCAGTCCATGTTTAAAACAGGGACGGCTAATCAGTACCAGAACATCTGGGCGTTGGGCGCGACCAGGCGATGGACGGTTGGGGTGTGGATGGGCAATTTTTCGGGTATGACTGTGGTTGGAAAGACGGGCAGTTCCATTCCGGCGCGTATTGCGGCGGATATTCTCAGCGCTCTGGAAATGGCGGATCCCGATGACGCGCCGGACGGCGCGGTAAATGGCGTTGGCGAGATGGTCGAGGTTGAAATATGCGCGTTTTCCGGCATGAGGGCGACGCGATTCTGCGCCGGAACCTTGCATGAATGGCTGCTCCGTGAGAGAACGCCTGACGTCTGCGATTGGCATCGCGCGGGCGGCGTTGTCTATCCCAGCGAGTACCAGTCATGGCTTGCGGAATGGCTCCGTGTAGGGCAAGCGCGGCGGGGCGATGGAACCATACGGCTGCCCCGCCGCGGCTCCGTGTTTTATGTTGATCCGTCATTGCCGGTGGACGCCCAAGCGATTCGGATAGAGACATTCGGTTTTGGAGACGACGCGCTTGTGTTTGTTGACGGCGTTCTGGCGGGACGACTTGACAGCGCGGGCGTTTTCGTGGCGCCGGTTTCGCGGGGAAAGCGGACGGTTTTTGTCGAAGATGACGTGAGCGGCGCTCACGTTGAGTTTGAAGTGCGGTGATGTTCCAATGAACCGCCCCGCGCTGA
The DNA here is from genome assembly GCA_031279555.1 of Treponema sp. GTDB lineage: Bacteria > Spirochaetota > Spirochaetia > Treponematales > Breznakiellaceae > JAIRKH01. The sequence goes on from JAITIK010000139.1 coordinate 6,115, forward strand.
AGGGCGGGGCGTCTTAAGATTGTCGTTTGAACCATTAGAATAATTCCAATCGCCTCTTGTCCATCTGTTTGCGTTCTTTCTCCATTCCCTGCGATTTGACGCCGCCTCTTCGCTCTCATACGCGCCCGCCGCGCCCGCAAAACATCCGCCGCTCCAGATCCTCCTCCCCACAACCGTCCCTTCGCCTCCGGATGCACCCAAAACGCTTCCCCTGGCGCGGCGCCCCTCGCCGCCGCCGCTGTTTTTGTCGGGCCGTATGGCGGCGCCGGCTGGGCGGGAAAACGCGCGCGATCTCCTTCCGCCCCCATCTCAAGAAATTTCATCCCATATAGCCCGTCACATTTCGCTTATAAACCGAGCCGCCCTAAAGGGCGGGGAATTAAACCCCAAGAGATTAAAAAAACATATGTTCAATCACAATTTTTATCCCAATGATGACAAGAACCGTTCCTCCCATACATTCCGCCATTGATTTAAATTTCATCCCAAATATACCGCCAATTATGACTCCGCCCATCGCTATAAAACATGTTATTACGCCGATTATTGACGCCGCCGTATATATATTGACCTTAAAAAAGGCGAATGTTACGCCTACAGCCAGCGCGTCAATGCTGGTAGCGACAGCCAAAACAAGCATTCTTATAAACCCAAAAGAGTCGCCGTCCGCCTCGCCCTTTCCAGGTTCCTTTGAGAAACTGTCTTTTATCATGTTCCCGCCAATAACCCCAAGCAAACCGAACGCAATCCAATGATCTAAATATTCGATCTTATTTGCAAAATAAACGCCCGCAAAATACCCGATTATCGGCATAAGGAATTGAAAAAAGCCAAAATACACGCCTGGAAATATTATGCGCATTGGCCTAAGCTTTCTTGTGGACAAGCCCAGTGTAATTGAGACGGCGAATGCGTCCATCGCCAATCCTACGGCAATTAAAATAATTTCCAATAAACCCATAATAATCCGCATCTCCCAAAATTAGGCATAAAAAAAGACTTTTAACATAATTTTCCCAAAAAGGAAAAACCATGTTAAAAGTCTCGTCATCCACAAGGGATTCAGAACCAGGCGGACTTATCCGCCAGCATGTTGATTCTGAATTTTACAACTACTCCCTTCCAACATTTTAAGCGTATCATAATTTTTAATTTTTTGTCAAGCGAGGTTGTTCCAAAACGCGCCTTAGCACGTCAACTTTTGGAACAGATTCCATGCCGAATCTTTGGTTCATGGAACATAGCCCGCGTTTTCTATTAAATCTAAGGCGGCTTTCCCAAAAATTGACGCCCCATTATGAAAAACGCAATTTCGCATCCGGTTAACCGCTGGTTCATTTGCGGGAAATTATAAAACTCGTTCGACTGCCAACCAGGTTGTCGAACGAGTCCAATGAACAGACCTGTCCGGGCGACTTTCTCATAGGGCGCGTTTTTAAAAAGCATCGCATGATTGTGGATAAGGCGGAATCGCCCGCTGGAATTCCACCGGAGTTTCGCAACGCAAACGCGCCGCAGTCGCACGGCTACGCGGCTACGCTTGCACGCCGGCTTTCGACGCCGGCACTTTATGCACCAGAATGTTATTTTGAAGCAGATGCGCCTCTTTTTCAGGCGGGATGCCGGCATCGGTGTACATGACATTGATATTCTCAACAGAAGCCACTTTCACCACACCGCTGTTGGAGAATTTTTCGGAATCAAAAAGCATCACGACCTGCCGGGCTTGTTTTGCCAATTCCTGAACGGTCTGCGCTCTGAAATAATCATGTCCGGTAAAGCCGAACGTTTCAGAAAAACCGTTTGCGCTGATAAAAAACTTGTTCGGCGAGAACAATTCCGCGTTTTTATGGGCGATAGGTCCAACAAGCACTTGTGAATTGCGCTGATAGTAACCGCCGAGCAGAATAATCTTGCCATGCGGCGACTTGTTGATATAATTCGCAATGAACGCCGAATTGGTGATAATCGTCACATCTTTTTTTGTATAAGCAAGCTCTTCAGCAAGAATGACGCAACAGGAACCGCAACCTATCATAACGGTCTCGTTTTCTTCAACGCTGGCCGCCGCCGCTTGCGCTATGCGGTGTTTTATTTCATAATTGTACACAAGCTGCGTTCCGTCATTGGAGCCGGTTTCAATGTAGGCGTATCCGTGTTCACGGCGGATAAGCCCGCGTTGCTCAAGTTGGTCCAGATCTTTACGAATCGTCACCGGAGAAACATTCATTCTTTTTGCAAGGTCAGTTACTTCGATACGTTGTTGTCTCGCAATCGCTTCTAAAATTTTGCTTTGTCTGTTGTTCATGGTAGAACCTCCTGTAATGGTAAGAAGACATTGAAGTTGTCTTCGTTATGATTATTATTACTAAAATGCTAATAAATTATCCAGAAGTCAAATTTTTTATCTTCAATCTTATGTAAACTTAGGTGAAACGATGAACCGCCCCGCAACTCCGCAACAGGGCGTCAGATTTTTTTGAAAAATCTGTGGTTCAAGGGAAGCGGTATTACCGGAAGTCCGCGTCCCCGCCATTTGCGCAGATACACAAACGAGTATGGCAAATGGATGCGCGGCGGGACGTCGGGACGAGGGGCCAGCCTCCGAATAAAAATTCGAAAGAAGATTTCATGATGCGCTGTAGCAAGGTTAAATAATCATTATACCGCATTATAGCATAAGATGTTAGTTTTGTACAGAGACAAATGATTGAGGTTTTCTCAAAATTTCAGTTTACGGATGAATTGTGGAAGCGCACTCTGGGATCCACTCCCTTGTTTGAAAGTTCGATATCGTTTATCATAGAAACATGCGCATTATCGCCGACTTACACATACATTCACGCTTTTCCCGCGCCACGAGCAAAAAGCTGACGCCCGCGTATCTTGACCGCTGGGCTGCCGTCAAGGGCATAGACGTGGTGGGAACCGGAGACTGTACGCATCCTGCATGGCTTGCGGAGTTGAAAGAACAACTTGAAGAAGCGGAACCGGGTTTTTATACGCTTAAAGACAGCATACGGAACAATTTTGATGTGACGGATGCGTCAGCGGCGCGACTGCCGAAACCGTTTCGCGCATCCGACTGCCGTTTTGTACTGACTGGTGAAATCAGTACTATTTACAAGAAAGGCGATAAAACACGGAAGATACATCATCTTGTCATACTGCCGGATATTAAGGCTGCGGAAACGTTTCAAAACCTGCTTGAGCGGGTGGGCAACATACGTTCGGACGGACGCCCTATTTTGGGCGTCGATTCCCGCGATGTGTTACGCCTGTTGCTTGACGCCGACGATCGCTCGCTGCTGATTCCGGCGCATATCTGGACGCCGTGGTTTTCCGCGTTGGGCGCGAAATCGGGCTTTGATTCTATAGACGAATGTTACGGCGATCTCACGCCGTACATTCCGGCCATTGAGACTGGGCTTTCTTCCAATCCGCCAATGAACTGGGCGCTTTCGAGCCTCGACCGGTTTTCCATTATCTCTAACTCCGACGCCCACTCGCCGGACAAACTGGGGCGGGAAGCGACGATCTTTGAGATGGACCGTTCATTTCGCTCCCTGTCAAAAGCATTGCGTCTTGAGAAAGAAGGGCGAAAAAAAGAAGATGTCGCCGGCACCATTGAATTTTATCCCCAGGAAGGCAAATACCACTATGCCGGACACCGGAAATGCGGCGTCAGCGTGGCGCCGGAAGACGCGGCGTCTGACGCGCCAGGCGGCGTTTGTCCCCGGTGCGGGAAACCGCTTACAGGCGGCGTGATAAACAGGGTGCTTGAACTTGCCGACCGTCCGGTTGACGAATGGGGCGTTTGCCCTCCTTCTTGGCGTGGTACGAACAAACGCCCGTATGTGTCCCTCATTCCGTTGCGGGAATTGCTCGGTGAAACGCTCAATACCGGCGGCGCCTCGAAAAAGGTTGACGGCGCCTATACCGCGCTCATCGAAAAGGCGGGCGGTGAAATCGGCATATTGATGGACATGCCCATAGACAAGATCGAGGCGCAAATCATCCCGTTTGTTTCCGGAGAGCTATTAGCGCAAGCCGTGGCAAGAATGAGGGCGGGGCGCGTATTCATACAAGCTGGATATGACGGCGAATACGGGGTGATCCGAGTCTTCGATCCCCGTAGCGAAGATCCGCGCAATGGAATGCTTTTTGAAGAAGACGCCGCGAATCCATCGCCCCCGCCGCTTTCTGTGAAAAGGGCGGGGGCGCCGGAAAACCCGCCACAAGCGGTTGAGACTCGCATCCCGGATGCCAATCAGCCTTTTTTCCTTGACGCCGAACAGAAAGAGGCTGTCTTGTACACGGGAAACCGCGCGCTGGTCATTGCCGGACCCGGTACCGGAAAAACCGCAACGTTATCCGCCCGCATCGCCCATCTCGTACAAAACGGCGTGGAGGGCGCTTCCATCCTTGCCATAACATTCACCATAAAAGCCGCCAGAGAGTTACGGGAACGCATCGCCAAAACCATTTCGGAACCTGCGGCATCCGGAGGCGCCGCCATCGCCGCATCAACCTTTCATGCGCTCTGCACCTCAATACTAAGAGAACAAGCCGAACAACAACCCGCTCTTTTCAACAATTTTAGAATCATAGACAGCGACGAGCGGGATCGGCTGTTGCGGGAAATCTGTCAGGAAGCGGGCGGCGCGGTCAAGGCGCGCGCGATAAAAGAGCGCAGTTTGGGGAATTACATTGACGAGAAAAAACGCCTGCTCATGCTCCCCCATGAAAAAACGCCGTTTTTGATTGCAGACGAACTGGATGGCGCGGAAACCGCCATCCGCAATTGGGCGTTTGACGTCGGCGCTGACGCTGAATTCAATGAGGAAAAAGACCATTTCTATGGCGCATATCAGGATCGGCTCCGCAAAGAAGCCGCGTATGACTTTGATGATCTCGTAACCGAAACCGTACGGCTGTTCGCCGAACATCCGCGTATCCTTTCCCATTATAGAAACCGATTCCGCTTCATCTTTGTTGATGAATACCAAGACATCAACTTTGCCCAATACGCCCTTATACGTCTTTTAACAGCGGAAACAACTTCGCTCTGGGTCATCGGCGATCCCAATCAGGCGATCTACGCCTTCCGCGGCGCGGACAAACGCTTCATCGCCGGCTTCATGACCGACTATCCAGAAGCCAGGGTATTCCGCCTGACCCGCAGTTTTCGTTGCGCCGCGCCCATCATAGCCGCGGCTGGACGGCTTGTAAACGCCGATATACAAGGCTTTGCCAGCGTCGCCGCAGGCGGCGTCGCGTTTTCCCGAAGCTGTTACGCCAGCGAAAAAGCGGAGGCGGAGGCTATTGCCCGTAAAATAGCGGCGCTTATCGGAGGAACCAGCTTTTTTGCGCTTGACAGCGGTACGGCGGAAGGAAACGCTGGCAGCGCCGCTATGGAAGACTGCGTTGTGCTTGTCCGTGCGGCGATTCTCGCGGATCCTATCGCCACGGCGCTCGCGGATCACGGCATCCCCTTCAAGCTCATCAAGGAATTGGACGATACGCTCGGCATAACCGTACACGGCGTACGCCTTATGACGATGCACGCCTCCAAAGGACTTGAGGCGGAACATGTTTTTATCCCGGCTTTGGAGGACAGACTCCTTCCATTCACGCTCTACGGGGACATGCGGGACAGCCATATTGAGGAAGAACGGCGATTGCTCTACGTCGCAATGACACGGGCAAAACGCGGTCTATATCTTTCGTGGGCTAAAAAACGGGTTTTTCAAAACCGCGTTATGAAAAACGAGCCAAGCCGCTTTCTCAGCGTTTTGGAACCGCTTGTTCCGTTTGTACAGGAGCGCCAGCGTCCGCGCCGTGGAAGCGCGCCGGATGCGCCGGTTCAAATGGATTTATTCTGAGAGCCGCCGGCGCAAGCCAACGCAAGCCTCGCGCTCCGTCTGATATGCTTCGGCTTGAGCCACGAAAGTCCCATAGCGGTTCCCTTGAAAAACGTCTTTATCTCCTCATCAGACATGGCAAGGAGCTTTCGCGCATCCACATAGGCGGGTAAGATTCCCTCGCGGGTCTCCACCCCCCTGATTGGCTTTTTGTTGTGGGGACAGACATCCTGGCACGCCGTGCAGCCGTAGAGCCGCCGCCCCCATTGTTCGGCGATATGCCGCGGGACGGACGCCTCGTTCCCCGACGCGTACCATTGGATGCACTTGTTCCGCTCAATGCCGCCTTCGCGCCGGATCGCCTTCGTGAGGCAGGCTTCCACGCAGAAGCCGCATCTAACGCATACGGATCGGTTCGATTCGGGCGCGTCGCTTTCGAGCGGGAATGGGAGGGTCATGGCGGCGATGATGACAAGCGATCCCGCTTCCGGCGTTATAACGAGGCTGTTGCGTCCCTGGCTTCCCAGCCCGCAGGCAAGAGCAAGCGGCTTTTCCGGTATTGGCGAGTTGCAAAAAATGCGGTAACTGGAGCGGCGGTCCGCATGAATTCCGCCGGCATTTATGCCGGTGAATAAACGCCTGAATGTTTGGGAGAGCTTCTGCAATCGTTTGACGGCCTCTTTGTAGTAGTTACGTCGCGCAAAAGGCGCAATATATGCGCGGCAGTTTTCCTCAATGTCTTGTTCAGCGGATGCGCATCCCGCCGCCGCATCTTCATTTCCATACGGCAAAGCCGCCACTAACAGCGAGGGCGAGCTTTCTCCCCAGCGGTCTTGTAGAACGCCGCGCTTTATAAAACCGCTGGCGTTTTCAGAAAGTATAAATGGAGCGAGAATACGAACGCGGCTAAACCCGGCGTCCAGCGCCATAGCGCGTATGGTTTCTTTCAAAGCGTCCATTACAGCGCCGCATTCGCAACGTCATCAGCAATTCGCCATGCGCCGTATCAAAACACTCGCCGCATGTTTTATATCTTCACCTGACTGCGCCTGTAGAATCGTAATGCGGAAAACCGCGGCTTCCAGCAATCCGTAAAGAATTTCGTTGATGTCTTTTATCAAAATGGGGCGGAATTCTCCTTTTTTCTTGCCTCCAATAATAACGCTTGAAAGAATATGGCGCAACCGTATGGTCCTGCGCCGGACATATTTTTCAGGATCGCAGTTGTTTCCAGCGAGAGTTTGCAGATAATCAAGGATTGCGATGAGAAGCCGCTGGTTTTCCATAATTTTATCTACTATGCAATCGAAAATTGATATGAGCCGTTCGGTGTAACTTTGTTCGGCGTTTTTATTACGTGTTTGAATGTCAGCTTCAAGATCGTTCAGCAGTTGTTTTATGCTGTAATTAAATATTTCTTTTTTATTCTTAAAATAGATGTACAAGCTAGTACGGGTGATGGCGCACCTGTCCGCTATTTTCTGAAGAGTCGTATTTTCAAATCCTTGTTCAATAAACACATCAAGCGCTTTGCCGAGTATTTCTTTACACCGTTTTTCATGTTCTATCGTAATAGACATATACTCATTATACCATATCGTATTGAAAAAAGTAAGAAGTCATTGATCCGTTGGTGATTTCTTTGCAGGAGTCCGCCTGCTTGCCGAAAAACGATTCAAACCCGGGATCATCGGTGACAACGCCGAGTTTCCAACGCGGAAACCGCGTCCCGATCCCCGCCATGCGGCCGTATGTGGCTTCCGCTTCCGTTTTGCCGCCCAGACGCTTCCCGTACGGCGGGTTGGTGATGATGAATCCGGCTTCCTTGTCAGGCGCAACCGCGTCCTCCATAGGCGTCATCCTGATGTTCGGGACGAAAGGGAGCTTCAACTCCGCATGGATGCCGGACGAAGGTTTTTTCCCCAACGCAATCTCATACGCCCTGTTTATGTTGGCTCTCGCTATGGAAACGGAACGGGCGTCCGCGTCGCTTCCGTAGATGCGGATGACGCGGTTCACATCGACTTTTGCGAGCAATTCTTCGCGCGTCTTTTTCTCCAACAACTCGTTATGAAAGGCGAGGCCGGAAACCGCGAATGTCCGCATACTGCAAGGAGCCGCATCCCACGCATACAGGGCGGCTTCTATGGCAATGGTTCCCGACCCGCAAAACGGATCGTACAGGGGAAATTTTCTACGCCAATTCGCAAGCAACAGAATAGCCGCGGCCGTAGTCTCGCGCAATGGCGCAACGCCGCCCTCGCTCCGGTACCCCCGTTTGAAGAGAGGATCCCCTGAAAGATCGAGCGACACGGAAACCTGATCTTTTTCGATGTACACCCGTATTTCCGCGATAAAACCCGTCTCAGGCAACCGGTTGATCGCGCGCTTTTCACACAGCCGCAGAGCCGCCGCCTTGTGAACCATAGCCTGTATGGTGGTCTCCGCCGTCAGTTTGGAACGGTTTGTTCGCACCTTGCCGACTCGGACGCCGGCGCCTGCGGGAATAAGATCTTCCCACGGAGCCGAGCGAACGCCTTCAAAGAGCGTGTCAAAGTTGTCAGATGGAAAAGCCGCGATCTCAAGCAACAGCCTGTCGGCGGTACGCAACGACATGAGGGCGCGATAAACGCCCGCAAGATCGGAGCGGAACCGCACTCTGCCGAAACTTCCGGCAATGACGGAAAATCCCAGCTTGCGCAACTCATTGGAAAGCGGCTTTTCGGCTCCGACGGCGCACAGGGCGACAAGCGTTGCGTTAAAAGAAGTCACCATATTTATTTTCCTTTATTCGTAGCGGGGCAGTTCATTTTTCCTATAGGGCCTTTTCAAAACGCGCCCTGAAAGGGCGGCAAATTTTGAAAAAGGCTCTATATTCCTAAATCTCTCATCCATTCCGCGGCGCTGTCTTCAGGACTAAACGCGCCTTCCCCATCTCCGCGTCCGCCATTGGAAGCGCGCGATTCTGCATTCTTTTCAATAACGCGGCCCCAATCTTTGAGAATGTCAGTGGCGGAAGTTACGATTTTCACACCCTGTTCCACAAGTTTTTCCGTGCCTTTCCCAACAGGGGAACTGGTCAAAACAACCCACAGATCGCGGTTTTGTTCAAGCGCAAACCGCGCCGTTATGAGCGCTCCTGATTTTTCCGGCGCTTCGACGACAAGGGTTCCCCGCGCAAGCGCGGATATGATCCGGTTTCTGGCTGGAAACTGCCACTTTGCGGGACGGGTGCCAGGCGGATATTCGCTGAGCAAGGCGCCTCCCCGCTCAAGGATGCGCCTTGCAAGGCTGCGGTTTGCGCTTGGATAAACTTCGTCAGGGCTTGACCCAAGCACCGCGAAGGTCGGCGCATTCGTCTCAAGGCAACCGCGGTGAGCCATGGCGTCAATGCCCAGCGCGAGTCCCGACACCACCGAATAGCCGAGTCCGCCCAATTCACGCGCAATAGTAAACGCGGAAGCGGAGGCGGGAGGGCTTGGCCTCCGTGTTCCTACCATCGCAACGAGCGGCGCGTCAGGATCCGGGAGTTTTCCCCTGTAAAAGAGCGCCACTGGCGGATCGTACATTTCGAGGAGTAGGGGAGGGTAGGCGGCGTCGCTCTTTGAAACGAAACGAATATTCCGTTTTTCGGCACGTTCAGCGTCTTTCTCGGCTAATGATCGAATGGCGCTCATAGTGAAAGCTTTTCGAATGGGAGTTCCCAATATCCACGCAAGATCGTCCGCCGAAGAATCGAAAAAAGCGAAATCGACCGCTTCCGCAGTTTTTGAAGAGAAAAAATCATATAAAACTATTTTACTGTGAGCCTTTATCGGAAGACGCGCAATGCCTAACGCAAGAAGGCCATCCCCCCTGTCACCCATTCATCGTCCTCAGCGTTTGTTGTTTCAGGTCCGCAGCCCGCTCAAGTTTACTCTTGTTCTTGCTCACGCTTAGTATCCCATCGTACTGCTCTATGGCTCTGCGGTATTCCCCTATGGTGTAATACGCCCGCGCCAGCACAAACATGGCGTCTGCGGCGCCTTCGGGATTTCCCGAATTAAGATCGATGTAGCGTTGGAGATAGGGAATCGCGTCAGCCGGACGGTCAAGCTCAAACACATAAAGAATACCGATTCCATAAAGCGGCTTGTCATAGCGTCCATTGAGTTCAATGGCGCGTAGATAGCCTTCTTCAGCGAGTCTGTAATAATCCTCGCGTTTTTTTCCGCTTGCCGTACCCGGAAAATCCAACTCTGATTTCGCCATGATGCCTGCGGAAACGCCGGTCATGTAAAAAAGAGCCGTATCTTCGGGATTGTATTGGATGGCGTTTTGCAGGGCTTCCAAAGCCTCGCCATGCTGATTTTTGTCCTGCAATCGGGCGGCGAGTATTTTCCAATACGTTCCGGATTTTGCGCTTGCCTTGATAAACTGCTCCAGTTGGGCTTCATATGCGGCGATGGTTCTTTTGAGATCGTCAATAGTTTGGGCGTTTTTGCTGTTGCTTATATCGGCTATCCGCTCCGCTTCCTGAGAGCGGGCCGATATTTTTCGCAACACGGCGCCGCCGATAACAAGCAGAGCGATGACGGCGATCGCCATGACGCCTATAATGGTTTCTTTTTTCATTCCGCCTCCTTACTTCTTCCATTCCTTTAATTTTGGCAAAAATTGCCTGTGACTCTCTTTAAGACGGGAATTTACATGCGTGTAAATCTGCGTTGTGGTTAAATCAGCGTGCCCCAAAAGTTCCTGTACGCTCCGCAGATCGGCGCCGCCAGCCAACAACTCAGTCGCAAAGGTATGCCGCAACGTATGCAGTTTAGAACTGATGCCCGCAAGCTCCGCAATAAGCGCGTAACTCTTCCATATGCCCTTTCTTGAAAGCCTTTTGCCATTTTTGCTTAAAAAAAGAGCTTTCGAGGGCTTCTTTCCGGTCAGTTTGGGACGCGCTTCGTCAAGATACCGTTTGAGCCACGCCTTAGCCTGTTCGCCGAACACCACCAGCCGCTCTTTTGCGCCCTTGCCAAGCACTTTCACAATGCCTTCCGGCGCTATGTCATTGCAGTTAAGGGAAACCGTCTCGGAAATACGCAGCCCTGATGAATAGATAAACTCGTAAATAGCCCGGTTGCGAATGCCGAATGGCGTTTTTGTATCGACCAACTCAAGCATACGGTCAACCGTTTCCTTGCTCAGCACCGCCGGCAGATGCTCCGGACGTTTCGGCATTTCAAGAACATCAGCCGGATTGTCGGTTCTGATGTTCTCATCAATCAAAAAACGAAAAAAAGAGCGCAAAACCGAAATGACTTTCGCTGCGGTGCGCCCGTCTATATTGTTGACTGAGCGCCTTTTCTCAAGATACGCGCCCAGATCCAACGCATGGATGTGGGATATGTCAAGAGACTCGCGGTCAAGCCATTGCAAAAAAATTTGAATCTCTGACTCGTACGTTGAAGCGGTAAGCGCGGAATGGCGTTCCGTTGCGACGAGTCTTATCCGGTATTTTTCCAGTATACTTTGCAAATTTCTACCCTTCGAAATCTTTCAATCATTCGGGGTTTTTAAATGAAAATTTTAGAAATTTGAAAAGAGGCTTACAAGCCCTGACTCAGCGAAAGTTACATACCGCCCATTTGTTTCCGTAGGATAGCCGGTTTCTCAAGCTCGTCTTCGGTAAAGATGTTGGGCCTGCTTGGAGCGCCGCCGACGCCGGATGACTTGCCGCCTCCCAGAATGTCCCCCCATTCATCAGATTTGATGAAATCTCCGCTTTTCTTCACCCCAGCGTTTCCACCTGGTTTCTCGGTCTTTTGTTCCTTATTTTTCTGAAACCCTGTCGCAATAACCGTCACCCGCAACTGATTGTCCAGCGTCAAGTCCTGACTTGCGCCCGCAATGATAATGGCGTCCGGATCGGCGTTCGCCGTGATGATCCTGACCGCTTCGTCAAGCTCAGTTAGGGCGAAGTTTTTGTCGCCGGTAACATTAACCAGAATTCGAGTCGCGCCTTCAATGGAGGTGTCTTCAAGCAAAGGGTTGTCAATGGCTGATGACGTCGCGTCGGCGACGCGGTTGTCGCCGACGCCATACCCTATACCCATCAAAGCCTCGCCCTGTTCCTTGATGGTGGTCTCAAAATCCGCAAAATCAACGTTGATAAGCCCGGTTCCCGTAATGATGTCGGAAATGCCCTGCACCGCCTGACGAAGCACGTCGTCCGCCTTGAGAAAGGCTTCTATAATGGGAGTATTCCTTCCCACAATGCTTAACAGATGCTGGTTGGGTATTACGACAAGCGTATCAACCGCTTGCCTCAGTTTGATAAGACCTTCTTCGGCGAGATGCATCCGATGGCGCCCCTCAAAATCGAAGGGTTTTGTCACCACGCCAACGGTGAGCGCCCCCACCTCCCGTCCAATCTGCGCAATAACCGGAGCCGAACCCGTACCGGTGCCGCCCCCCATGCCCGCAGTTACGAAAACCAAATTCGCCCCGCGCAAGACGTCGGCTATCTTTTCTCTATCCTCATTTGCGGCTTTTTCTCCGATTTCAGGCTTTCCACCCGCTCCAAGCCCCTTGGTCAGCTTTGATCCAATCTGCACCTTGATATTCGCCTTGCATTTGTTCAAATCTTGGACGTCAGTGTTGGCGACAATAAATTCCACCCCGTGAAGTCCGCATTCGATCATACGATTGACCGCATTGGAACCTCCTCCTCCGGCGCCGATCACTTTAATATAAGCAGGTGTTGGATTTAAGACTTTTTCATCAAGCACTTCAACATTCATACACCCCCCTCCCAATTTTTCCCTATTATAGACTCTTTTTCAATTATTATCAAGAGGGTTTTACCGCAAGCCGGCATATTAACCATATTTTACACAAAATCGTTTCCAAGCCATTCGAAGAATTTGTGGATGATAGAAGGTTCGGACGAGGGTTTCTTTTCACGCGCTGGACGTGGGGCATGTACATCCGATTCCGAGCTTGCCGGTATGTAAACCTGTTGTTCGCGCTCAAATCCTAAAAGAAGCAGTCCGACGGCTGTTGAAAAGATAGGACTGCGGTACTCGCTGGCGAGACCCGCAACGGGAAGGGGAAGCCCTATGCGCACCGGCGCCTTAAAGATATGCGCCGCAAGTTCGGCGGATCCCGCCAACAGAGCGCCGCCGCCGGTAAGCACTACCCCGGCTCCAAGCGATTTATAGTAAATCTTGTCGAGTTTCTCCTTCACCATCATAAAAATTTCTTCCATTCTGGGGCGTATGATGGCTAGAATCTGAGAGCGCGGTATGAGCATCGGAGGTCTTCCGCCGACGCCAGGCACCGGAATATCCGTGTCGGTGTCCATGACGCCTTCCCAGCAACAACCGTCCTCTATCTTGAGTTTCTCCGCTATCTCGTAAGAAACAGCCTTCACTTTTGAAATATCACTTGTAATAAGCGTACTCCCCACCGGTATTGAGGCGTTGGAGAAAGGCACGCCATCCAAATAGACCAAGACGTCAGTGGTGCCGCCCCCTAAATCAATGAGCGCCACACCCATCTCCATTTCTTCCGGCGTAAGCGCCGATCTGCCTGCGGCAAGCGTCTGCAACACAACTTCATTCACCACGAGCTTCGCGCCATTGACGCATTTGATGAGGTTTTGCTCGCTGGTGACGGAGCAGGTGATGAGATGCACCTCAGACTCAAGACGCACGCCAATCATGTTAAGCGGATCGCGGATGCCTTTTTGATCATCAACGATAAAACTCTGGGGAATAACCTGTAAAATGCGCCTGTCCATCGGGATCGCCACGGCTTTTGCGGCGTCTATAACGCGGTCAATATCACTCTGCGCGATTTCCTTCAGATTTTTGTTGTCTTTATTCCTTCCGGTAACCCCGACCACCCCGCGAGAATTAATGCCTTCAATGTGATTCCCGCCGATGCCGGGCCAACACAGCCGCACTTCGTGTCCGCTCATCAATTCAGCGGCATCAACCGCATTCCGTATTGATTGAACGGTCGCCTCTATATTTACCACAACCCCTTTTCTCAGCCCGGTTGAAGGGCAGATTCCCACACCGATAATCTCAACTTGCCCCCGCTCGTTAGGCTCGCCAATCATGGCGCATGTTTTAGTTGTACCGATGTCCAAACCCAAAACAAAATTGTCATTCGCCATTAGCGGGATACTCCTTTGGAAATAAATACCGGATCATTGGAGCGATAGTCAATTTCATCCGTGGTATACCGCGGATCTTCCTCCAGCGTTTTGACGGCAAGCAACATCCTACGGATATAGGCGTCATCAAGATCCGCGTTCATGCGAACTCTGATGGAAGACAAGCGAGGATAAACGATCAGGTCGTATAAATCAAGCCGATACCCGCCGGTTATTATCCAATTGATTTCAATTTCAGATATATGACTGAGCAAGGTCGACGAGATGTTCGATAGCGTTCTCAAGAGGGGCGTAACAGAAGAATGGAATTGGGCGCCTGCATAGGGGTTCTGCATATTGATGTCCGTAATGAGCGGAAGATGCGCGGAAAAAACGCTCCTGCCTTTCTCAAACACTTTGCCTGTTTCATCGACATATTGAAGAATCCCGGCGTCGCCGACGCGCGACATAACTATAGCGGCGGGTTTCCGCGTTTCAAGCGTAATGACAAGCCTGTCGGGAAAATGTTTCTCAACAACGGCCTCTTTTATAGCCGCGATAGCAAGCAGATTCGTTCTAATTTGTGTTTTATTAATCGTCCAGTACGTCTGGTTTTCAATTCCGGCTCTCGCCAAGATGTCGGCCCGCTCCATATTGAGGATTTCAGTCATGTCAATACGCGAAATAGGCATGAAAGATCTTCCTCCATAAGCGACGCCGCCCGCCAGAAAAGCGACGGCGAGTACAAAACCAGCGATTGCTAAAAGCGCAAGAATTACCTTTCTTTTTTGAGCCGGTATTCTGCTTATGAGTAATTTTAAAGCTATACTATCGTCCATGAACGAATCCTCTTTTAGCATACTTTAATTATACATATTTCTTCAAGTTTGTGAAGCGTACTTTTTGCGAAAAAAGATGAAAAAGATTAAAAAAGACGGCATATCGCCGCGCAAAAAACAAAAGGGTAGGGAGGAACGGCTCCGGCAAGACAGGCGTGGCTGTGTGTCCCGCCGCCCATTGGCGGCGTACCAGACGCCATCATCTATTCTGCGGGGAAATCAATCGAGCCTGCCGCTGGAGCGCATCCCGCGCCCTTTTGGCCGTTTGCGGGCGGCAGGATAAAGCGGCCGTACGCCCAACCCTTTACTATTGATAATGTGTATTCTGTCTACTTGCTTCAATTCTTTCCTGTATTGTATTGAGAAGACAATCAGACGCGGACGCTTCCGCTTGAAGCCAACAATGAAGCCGGCATATAGGGATAGCGTACAAAAAACGCGCGCAAACCCATCACGCCCCAGAACTGGCCGGGTTTGGCAAAAACAGAAGGCGCTTCATTCTGGCTGTCTTTAATATGCGTTTCCATAATGACAACAGTTTATCATGTTTGCAGGCTCTTGTCAACTCCATTTTCAGCGCTGCAAGCGGCGGGATACAGCGCTTTGTATACCTCAAAGTAGGATTTGCCCGTTTCCGCGCCACAGATGCCTTTTGCCAACACCGACATCCGCTCCAAGCCATACACCGGTCCTTCCCCTATCCGCTCCCGCCGGTATTCTTTTTCATCGCAAGCCGGTACGACATCAATGATTTCGTTGTTTTTATACTCATAGCCCCATAATAGTGAAGATAAAGAATGTTTTTTCTCCCCAATCGGGATAAGAATGGCAATCGCGTCTACGATATGGAGTCCTTTTGGGAGTTTTTGGCTCATTTGATTGACAAATGCGGAAGAATCGAAAAAATCCTGCGTGTCAACTGAGGCGATTTCCCTGTTTCCGGCGATGCCAATGGACAATGGAGCGGCTATTTCCAGTTTTGGCAGAGGATTAAACCCTCGTGAGTATTGGACAGGGACACCCGCCCGCAAAAACGCCATGTAAAATATTTCCATGAGGGACAAATGCGAATAGAACACAGCCTCTTCTTTCTTGGAAAAGCTGAAAACAATCCGCCATGAAGGTCCCTCATGCGCGCTGTTTTGCGGACGCCGGTCGGATTGTCTTTCATAAAGTGATTTATTATTATGTATTATATTTCTGACTATACTACGCTCTTTATCGCAATTCCCACATATATTGTTACATTTTTCAATACATATCGATGTAGTTTCTCTCATTCTTGAGCGACTCAATTCTTTGTCTAGATAGCCTTTTGCCATTCCTGCGCCGATATTTTGCCACGGAAGCGCGTCGCCCCGCCCGGCGCCGTCATCTTTTCCTTCGAAAATTTCCTCAACGAGTTTTTTGTGATCTTCAAGCGTGACGCGCCACGCATCTTTATTGAGATATTCGCTCCATGCGTCAAGGCGGCAACCTCTATTAAAAGCGTCCTCAATGACATCCCCCACCCGGTCATCGCCCCGGCTCAAAACGCCTTCTATTACAGAAATAAACGCATCCTGTACACCGACCTTATGTCCTAACGGTTGCAGTTTGTTCCGTATAAATTCAAGCTTTCGGCGGCTTGCCGCCTCGTCAAGCTGTTTCGCCCATTGAAAAGGGGTGTGCGGTTTTGGAATGAAAGTTCCAACATTGACATTAAAATGCATATTGGTTCTACGGGCGACTTCAAGCGCAAAATCAACTATTTCAACTTCTTCATCAGCGCAATGCACCGTGCAGGGCGCTCCTTCTCCACTGTCTTCCATTGCCATGTTGACTGGCAGCCCGATCATAAAGTAGAATTTTGCGCCGCGCCACCCCCTTTTTTTTGCCTCCAGGAGGATGTTGACGACATTTTCGCGCGAAACCTCTTTATTTATCATCATTTGCCATGAGTCTACAGGTGTTTCTATGGCGAACGTGAGACCACTCTTCCTCACTTTGGAGATTTTATCCAGAAGCGGCAAGGAAAATGTCGATACACGCAACGACGGAAGCTGAAATGAGATGTGATCCTGAGCGTGAACGGCGTTGAGCCTGTCAATAAGAGCCTCAAGCCCGTTGTAATCGCCTGACGAAAGAGAAGAAAGGCTTATTTCATGGTACCCGCCCTCTTTGATAAAGGCGGCGGCTTCTTTCTCAATAATTTCCGCCGGTTTTTGCCGCATGGGCCTATACCAATATCCCGCGTGGCAGAACCGGCACCCGTTTGGACAGCCGCGCATAATCTCCACCGCTCCGTGATGTTGAACGACTTTCATGTTTGGAATGGGAAAAACCGCGGCGCTCGCCTCTCTCCGTGAAAAACCGGCGTCAACAGCGCGGCGCGCCGGCCCGCGCCCGTCTCCGCCAGTCCACACCGAAGGATGGGAAGCCGCCAATTCAAGCATCGCCGCTTTTCCCGCTCCCGTTGTTTTAAGCGCGGCAAGCCGCTCCATAAGTTCAAAGAAACCGGCTTCCGCCTCGCCAATCCAGAAAGCGTCAATAAAACGGGCGTATGGCAAAGGATTTGACACGCAGGGGCCGCCCATAATGACTATGGGGAGCGAGGCGTTTTTTTTTCGTTCGTCCGTGCGGAGCGGGACGCCCGCAAGCTCAAGCATCGCAAGTACGTTGGTTATGCCAAGCTCATACCCGAGCGTAAACATAAGTACGTCAATATCTCCCAGCGCGACGCCGGTGTCCAAACCGTACAGCGGAATCGCGCCGCGCTTGAGAAGGTCCATGAAATCCGGCGCGGGCATAAAGGCGCGGTCGCAGGAAACATCGTCAATGCTGTTCAGGCGGTTGTATATGATGCGAAGCGCCTGGTTGGACATGCCGATTTCATACAGATCGGGAAAGGCGATGGCCGTTTGCAAAGCGGCGCTCTTCCGGGCAAGTCTGCCGTATTCGCCTCCTACGTAACGGACGGGTTTCTCGACGCCCAAAAGCTGTTTCCCAAAATCAAGAGGATTAACATAGCGCCGGTAATTCACGGATAAATCTTCCTCCCTTTCTCGTCTCCAATGCCGGTGTGTCTGAAAAAATACGTGTTGATGACATCACGCCACTGACGGGCGTTTTCAAGCTGCCGCTCCATACGCGCGTTCACGCTCTCAAAAACAGTGTCATTGAGCTTGTCTTTCAAACCACCCCATGCGTCAAGCATGACATTCACTTCATCATACCCTTCAAAGTGAGTGTCATAGATGTTCTGGAGCAATGTTTTCCCATTTTTCATTACATAATCATAGGGAATCCGGTGAAAAAAAAGCAAAAGTTCTTCGGGACACGTCGCCGGGTCGGCGAACATCGCGGCGTTTTTAGGCGCGTATTGCTCCGTGTAACCGGAGCCTGCGGGGGTTCTGTCTACGCCAATAGCCTTATAGTCAGCCCGGTGGTAGGTACCCCATTTCGAGAATTCGTACGCCTCGATGTTTGGGCCGTAATGATGACCGGATTCCACCATGAAGCAAACGCCGAAAGGAGCGTTGTATTTTTGGTACGTCGGATATGAATCAAGGAGGATTTTTGCAACGCTCCGGCTGACGCTTTCGTCGTCAGGAAACGTCAGCCGGCTCCACTCATCCGCGATTTCATGCGGGGATAGAGATGGGTTCCACGCAAGGCGTCCGTAGCCGAAAAGATTCGCCTGCGCCAGAGTATGCCCCGTCCAGTTGCCGTCAAGCCCCGTATTCCCTACAGCGGCAAGCCCGTCAATACGTCCGCTTGCAAGAAGCGAGCGGATTGTTCCGTTTTCCGCAGCGTCCCCATATCCAGAATCGAATTTCATCACATCGCTCCACATCCACGGCAGGAAGCATAGATCTATTTGTTGACCCGTATATTCCTGGGTTATCTGTAGCTCCATGGCGTACCGTGTCTTTTTAAATGCGCCGAACAGCGGGGACACCGGCTCCCGCACCTGAAAATCGTAGGGACCATGCTTTATTTGCAGGATGACGTTATCGTCAAACTGTCCGTCAAGGGGTTTGAAATTGTCAAAAGCGGCGCGGGCGCGATCAATGGCGGCGTCTCGCCAATCTTGTACGCAGTTGTACACAAAACACCGCCAGACAACTTCTCCGTTGTGCGGCGCGAGCGCTTTCGCAAGCATATTAGCGCCTTCCGCGTGGTTTCTCCCATACTGAATGGGACCGGATTCGTATTCGGAATCGGCTTTGACCAGAAATCCCGCCAAATCCGGGATATAACGGTAGATGACAGCCGCCCTGTTTTTCCACCATGCGGCGACCCCTTCATCAAGCGGATCCGCGGTTCCTATTTCGGCGCGAGGAGCGCCGAAGTTAACGCTAAGCATGAGCCGGACGCCGAACGGCCTGAAAATATCCGCAATCTCCGCGACCTTCGGCAAAAATTTCTCGCTGATCAATTCCTTCGCCGCGCCGCGTACATTTACATTGTTGATTGAAATCCGGTTGATGCCCACAGAAGCTAAAAGCCGGGCGTAATCCTTCAAGCGGACAGGATCGAATTCGACGCGGTCGCCGTTGAAAAAGAGAGAGCGTCCCGCATACCCGCGTTCTACGCCGCCGTCAAGGTTGTCCCAATGGTTGATCATGCGCAGTGTTGAAACCGGCGCATCCGCGACGTCAACGCCGAAAACAAACTGGTTCAGGGCAATCAGGCGGACAAACCGGTATACGCCGTAGAGAACGCCTTGTTCGTCAGCCCCTCCAATGACTATCCTCGAACCTACAGACCGGATGATAAAACCCTCGCTTTTCTGTTTTGGAAGAGAAAAGCCGTATTTTGCATTAAGATGATCAATGGTTCCAAGCAGAATGCGCTTCCCATCCGTATTTTCATCCATTTTCCGGCTTTTTTGAGCGACGCCGAAACAGTGGGCTAGAGCAAACCGCAGTTCCTCCGCCGCGTTTTCTACAATGCCCCCCTTTTCCTCGCACGCCACATTTTCAAGAAAACCGATTGTGTCTACGGCGCCTTCCATATCTCCGCGCTTTTGAAACCAGCAGTCGTATTCCATTACAATGGTCATAAAAACTCCTTTTATTTTATCGTACCATACATTGACATTTTATTTAATATGCGGTAGAATCATAAACATGAGAATTATTATAAGCTTCTTTTTTCTTTGGCAGATCATCTCATGCGCCTCCGGACCTGTAGAGATACCTGAAGGAACAACGCCCGACAAACTTATCCAGTTAGGGCAGGAAGCTTCGGATAAGAACAAATATGATCTGGCGATCCAGTATTATCAAGCCGTAATAGACAGATTCCCAACACAGATCGACAGCGTATGCGGCGCGGAATATGAAATTGCGTTTATCCATTACAAGCAAAAAAAATATGACGTCGCGCGCCAAAGGTTAAACGCCCTGCTCGCCCGTTACGACGAACCAGATGCGGAGTTGCTTCCTGGAGAATATAAAATACTTGCCAATATTGCGCTTGACAAAATGACGGTGGATAAGGATCACTAGTGAAATGACCGTCATTCATGTCCTTGAACCATTCGCTTCCGGCGTTGTCACTGCCGTTATAAACATAATACAGCAGTTGCCTGGCATAAATTATATTGTGGTGCATGGCTCCCGATTGTGGGTTGAGGATATTGAAAGCGTTAAAAGAAAATTTCCGCAGGGGGTTGTCTTTGTAAATTGGGTGGATGTCCAAAGAGAAGTAAGCCTTAGGCACGATTTTCTCGCTTTGAAATCGCTTCTAAAAATACTCGCCCCTTACAAAGGCGCCGATGTCATCGTCCATTTGCACTCGTCGAAAGCCGGCTTTTTAGGCAGGTTGGCATGCAAAATGCTAGGCATAAAAAAGGTGATCTACACGCCGCATGGGGCGTCTTTCGTCCGTACGGATATAGGGTTTTTCAGTAGATGCTTTTACCGGTTTCTTGAGAGACTGGGCGGAAAATTCGGCGGAATAATAGCGGCATGCGGACATTCCGAAGCGGAATTATATAAAAACATGGCGGATCAAGTGATCGTTGTGCCTAATGGAGTTCCCACCGTCCGTTCTGTGGAAGAAAAGTTTATTGCGCTGCAAAATCCCGAAGAAGAGCCGTTCGTTATGTTCACGGGCATTGCGAGCGTTCAAAAAAATCCGGCGTTGTTTAATACAATAGCCTCATCCTTGTCTGGAGTGCGTTTCTACTGGATTGGAGACGGTCCCCTCTGCTCCGCACTCGTCTCGCCCAATATTACGGTGACGGGTTGGAAGGATAAAGATACAGTCAACAGGTACCTCGACCGGTGTTTGATATACCTTTCCGCTTCCAAATGGGAAGGTTTGCCTTATGGGATGATTGAGGCGATGGCTTCCGGATGCGCCTTGCTCGTAAGCAATGTGTACGGCAACCGCGATCTTGTGATCGCCGGAGAAAACGGCTTTGTATACAACAACGCAAATGAAGCGGTGATGTTGTTGTCGGAGATGCTTGAAAAGCGGGAGAAAACGCTCGCTATGGCGAGAAAAAGCAGGGAGATTGCGGAGAGCGAGTACTCGGTTGAAAAGATGGGGAAAAAATATAGGGCTATCTACGAGACGATTGGGGGGGGGGGGGGCAAAGCATAGATTGCGGCGGCTTGAATATGGCGATAAGTACGCTGTAGCCCTGCCTTAAAAAAAGGATATTCTAAGACGTCAGTTTTTAGAATTTTCGTATTTTATGTAGACCTTATGAAACCGAGTTCTTTATATAATATAAAAATCTATTTTATTATTCTCTGCGCCTTTTATGCGTTCTTGCCAAGCGGATGCGCTGAAAAGCAAGTTGAAGCTATTACAAGAGAAAACCTCTTTATCCTGCAAATCGGACGCCTTGAGGATCAAATCGCCTTCTATAATCAAGACGGAGACAGGGGCAGAAACGGATTTTGTATGAGCGAAGGCATTTTCTATATTTCCGACACTGACGGGCAGAAAGTGACGCGGTTTAATTCCTACGGCGACATCTTGACCATGATCTACAATGACGAGACAAACCCTCAGCCTTTGACGCTCAAACCGAAACTGGATAGTGAAAGCGTAACCCGTTGGGCTTTCACCTATCCTTTTCAAAAGCCGGGAAGAATTACGATTGATAGGCAGAAACATATTTATGTTGAAGACCTCATCCCGGATGAGCGGCGTAGTTTTGATCCGGAGAGTAAAGCGTTGTTGGATAGAGTGGCGCTTCATTTTGACGCAGACGGCAGGTTTCTTGAGTATCTTGGGCAGGAAGGTATAGGCGGGAGTCCATTTCCACAGATAGAGGGGCTGTACACTTCAGTGAACGACGATCTCGCCGTTGTGTGCAGGCTTTCTACGGGGTGGAATATCTATTGGTTTGATACGGACGGCATTCTGCTGTATCTCATAAAGATAAAAAACGGCTCCGTTCCCATTCCATCGGACCGCAAAGATGTGGTTTTTGCGTCATTGGACAGTATAGCCGTAGCCCCAGACGCCAGAAAGCTCTATATAAAAGTAGACTATTATCGTGATACGTTTGATGATTCCACCAATACGCGCACAGGAAATGAAAGCGATAGTTCCATTATCTGGGTGATGCGCGTTGAAGATGGAATTTATGAAAAAAACATTGAAACGCCGCTTTACGAAGCCGTATATACGGAAAACAACCGCAAAGTTGTCATAAAAATTCCTTATACGCTTTTGGGAATCGCGGAAAATGAGCGGGTGTTTTTATATTTCCCCGAAGAAAGCGGGTACGCTCTTTTAATTCTGGATACGCGGGAATCAAACGGCATCCAACATCAAAGCTCCATCAGAGTTGATATGAATGAATTGCAGTTCAACGCCTTTAATTTGTCTCGCGAGGGTATTTTATCCGCAATGCTGATAAGCGATTGGGACGTCAAGCTGGTATGGTGGAGAACGGATAAATTTCTTGAAGATGATGGATAACAAAAAATTGATTTCCGCTAAAGCGGCGGCTCAACTTGACAAAGAAGCCTCCCTATCATGGGGTTTGAACGCATTCACGCTTGTTGAAGCGGTGGGGCGTACAGCCGCATTTCGTCTTGTCCGCGTTTTTCCGGCGTTATTTCAGAGGAAACCCAAAATCGCCGTTTTTGCCGGTTCCGGAAATAACGGCGCGGACGCCATGTCGATGGCGAGGTCGCTCATCTTGCAGGGCAAGGCGGACGACGCGCTTCTGATCCTCAAAAAGAAGCCGGATGTTTCATGTCCGCAGACGCCTCATTCGCAAGCGTTCATATCCCTTGCTAAAATGAATGTCCCTTTTCTGGTGTGGGACGCCGCCCTGTCCTCTTCTCAATATAGAGAAAAGCTTGAAAATTTCGACATCATCCTTGATGGCATAACCGGCTCCGGCTTGGAGGGAGAAATAAAAAACCAAGCCGCAGAAATGACTCATGTCATTAACGAAGTAAAAAACGCGAGAAAAATATCCATTGACATGCCTTCGGGCAATTTTGACGGCTGGAATAAAGAAATGCCCATCGTCAAGGCTGACGCTACGCTTGCCATAGAACCGCTGAAACTATGTCTTTACACGCCTGCGGCCCGCCCTTTTGCGGGCAGAATCATCAGCGTTGATGGAATTTTTCCACAGGCGCTTATGGAGGCTTGCGCGGAAGCGGAACTGCTTGATTGGGAGACAGAGAACCAAAAAATCCCAATGATACAACCGGACGCCTACAAGTACAGCCGCGGTGTCATTGAAATACACGCGGGATCAATAGGCGCCACCGGCGCCGCCCGTATTGCGGCGCGAGGCGCGGAGGCTTCCGGCGCCGGACTCATCCGCTTGCTAGTTGATGAGGACATTTACCCCATTGTGGCTTCTTCATCAGGAAGCGTCATGGTCGCGCTTCCTTCCGTTGAAACGCGATTCTCCCCGGATGCGCTGCTTGTGGGTCCGGGCTGGGGTAAAGGCCCCAAACGGCTTCCGGCGTTGCAAAAGGCGGTTGAACAGGACATTCCGCTCGTATTGGACGCTGACGCCATCCGCCTCGCAAATATGGCGGCGGCGCAATTCAATGGCAAAACCATTCTCACGCCTCACGCGGGAGAATTTTCCGCTTTTTCAGGGGCATCGAAAGAAGAAATCCTCGCCAATCCGATTCCTATTCTCAAAAAAACGGCGCGTGAGAAAAAAGCGGTCGTTCTCTTTAAAAGTCATGTCATGTTTATTGCGGCTGAAGATGGAAGAATCGGCGTTGTCGATGGCATGACGCCCGTACTCGGCGCAGGCGGTTCAGGCGACCTTCTCGCCGGCTTGTGCGCCGGCATTGCGGGGCGCATGTGGCGCGTTAAACGTATGCAAACAAACGTCCGCGCCGCCGGCAACAATGCCTTTGACGCCTATACATGCGCTTGTACCGCGGCGACTCTCCTGATCGCCGCCGGCAAGAAAGCCCGCGGCTTTGTTGATCCATTCGTCTTAGCGGACAACGCCGCCCAGTTAGCCGCGGACGCTTGGCTTGGACGGTAACTTCACGCGCTTCTTTTTCCTAAACTCCTGAGAAAGAGCCGTATGGCGTCCAGAAGCCGCGTCCAGAAGCCGCCACGTTCAATATCTTCCGCAACGAGAAGAGGGATGCGCCTGAGTTCTCCGATACTGTCATGCAAAACAATATCCCCTACCCTATCGCCTTTTGCGCGTGGCGCGACAACGACATCCTCTAGTTCCATTCTAAAGCGCAAATTGCCGCCCCGTTCGATCCGTACGGTAAATGGCAACGCTTCTTCTATAGCAAGAGAAGCGTATCGTCGCTTTGACTTCCACACCCTGATGGGTTGAAGTTCTTCGACAACCGGATGCAATGTTTTGTAATGGGAAAAACCCCATTCAAGAAGCTTCCTGCCGTCAGCGTCGCGCACCTTGTCGCCGCCGTCAGCCGCCGGAGCGCCGAGGATAACGGCGATGAGGCGGGTCTCGCCTTGTTTGGCGGTAAGCGCTATATTATAGCCGGATTCGTTAATGTAACCAGTTTTCAGTCCGTCAACGCCAAGAAAACCAAGCAAGGTGTTCCGGTTTCTCTGCGTAATGGTTCCCGGTCTTGCACGATAGGCCGCCGGGACATTTTCAGGCTTTGGATAGGCGAATTCATCGACAGAATGAAGCGTTTTGAGCATTTCAGGGTGCGCTTTGATGTAAAATCTGCAAAAAACGGCGTAATCATACGCGGTTGTCATATTGTATTCAGAAACGCCGGAGGGTTCGACAAACACCGTATGAGAAAGTCCGAGCGCTTTGGCTTCTTTGTTCATTCGTTCCGCAAATTCCTCTACGGACGGCGCGCATCTCAGCGCCACCGCAACAGCGGCGTCGTTTCCAGATGGAATCGCAAGCCCTAAAAGCAATTCTTTCAAGGAGACATTCTGCCCGTCCGCCAGGAACATGAGGCTTGAGCCAAGCGGCTGGTTCACAGCCCAACTTTCCTTCGGAGGTCTTATCACCTCGTCAAAACTGACATCGCCGTTCGCAACATCAGACAACGCGATATGTATGGTCATAAGTTTTGTGAGCGACGCCGGGGGTATTGGGTCGTCTTTGTTTTTAGAGAAAAGCAGAGATCCGGTTTCCGCGTCCATAAGCGCGGCGGCGCGGGATTGAATGGTGACGGTCTCCGCCGGGAACCCTTTAGCAGGCGCCAATACAAAAACAATTAGAAAAAATAGAAATAAAAAAAAATTCCGCATGTATATTCCGAGTTTAGTCCGAGATTGTTCAAAAACGCGCGTGGGACGCCGGAACAACCTCTATTCTCATTGGACTTGTCCGACTGCCAACCGGGTTGCCAGACAAGTCTTGCAATTTCTTACCGCTGTGAAATTGCGTTTTTTCATCAGGAATTTGTTCGAAAACTGAGGTTTCCAAACAACTCTATTATAGAATATACTGTAAAATCCGTAAATAAAAAAGAGGTGTTGCGGGAAAAATGAAATTTTTTCAAGACTTTGACAGCGGCGTTGGAAAAACGGAACGAAAGCCGTTTTCAGGCAAGCAAGCGCTTGTTATAGGCGGTACGGGCGGAATCGGAAAAGAGATTGCGCTTCTATTAGCCGAGTCAGGCGCCCGTATTACGTTGCACGGCGGTTCGTCACGGGAACGGCTTGCATTGACCATGGAAGCCATCCATGAACGCGGAGGCGAAGCCGACGGCTTTCTTTGGCAAATTGACGGCGTAGAAGCGATTGACCGCATATTCTCTGAATATTCCACCTGCGCGGCGCGCGCCGCGTATATTTCCCGCAACGAGCGTTTTATAAGCGGAGGCTATTATTACCCGGATATTCTTGTTTACGCCTACGGTCCCTTCAAACGCGCCGCTCTTAACGAAACAAACGCCGCTGATTGGCAGTTTTTAACGCAACAGAATCTCACTCTCCCCGGCGCCACTGTTTCCCGCGTACTGCCGTCCATGCTTGAACGCAAATGGGGGCGCATTCTGCTTTTCGGCGGCACAAACACCGACGCCATACGGGGCTTTGCCACCACCGCCGCCTATTCAGCGGCAAAAACCAGCCTCGGCGTTTTGGCAAAATCGGTTGCAAAAGCCGCAGGCGGCGCGGGCGTCACCTGCAATGTCATTTGTCCCGGGCTTACGGACACTGAATACGCCAATGAAGCGGTCCGCGTCTACAACCGCGGCAAAAGCCCAACCGGAAAATCTCTGTCCTCCAAAATGGTGGCTTTAACCGCGATGTACGTATTGGCGAACCGCTCCATAAACGGCGCCATTATACCTGTCGATGAAGGCGTAGTTGTGTAAGCGCGCCTTTTCAAACAGCGGAATCAACGGTTGTTATTCTCGGATAAAAATCGCTTGACCTCTTCCAGATGAGGCATTGCCGGTATTCCGCCGCGTTTCTGGACGCACAACGCCGCAACCGCGTTCGCAAAAGCGACAAAATCCGTCAGGGAGCGGGAGTCTATATCTTTCAATGTGTTGCGGGTAAGCCCGCGTTCCACTATTTGAAACAGAAAGCCGCCCCAAAAAGCGTCGCCCGCGCCAGTGGCGTCAATCACCGGCACATGCCGCGCCGGAACAGCCGCCGAGGCTTTTGCCATATACGCCGCGGCGCCCTTGTGTCCCAGCGTTACCGCCACACAGGAACACCCCCGCTCCAGCAACTTTTCCGCGCCTTTCTCACAACAAGTCTCGCCGGTCAGCAAGGGGACTTCTTCTTCGCTGAGCTTGATGACGTCCGCATATACCGCCGCGTCACGCATCATTCGAATGGCTTCGTCCTCGCCGCGCCAAAGTTTGGCGCGGTAATTGGGATCGTATGAGACAATCGCACCGGAAGCGCGGGCGAAGGCGACCGCCTCCAGCGTAGCCTGCCGCGCCGGTTCTTCGGTGAGGGACAAGGAACCAAAATGAAAAATTCCGCATCGCTCAATAATATCACGCGGCAGTTCTTCCGTACGCAGGCGCGTATCCGCGCCGGGTTTGCGGGCAAAAGCAAAACTGCGCTCGCCCGCGGCGTTCAAACTGACAAAGGCAAGCGTCGTAAAGGCATCTTCGTCAACGATAAGCCCCGATGTATCAATATGTTTGCCATTTAAAGTTTCCCTCAGAAAATCTCCGTGCATATCCGCGCCCACTTTGCCGATAAAGGCGGCGCTACAACCAAAATTCGCAAGCGCGATCAGCGCGTTTGCCGGAGCGCCACCCGGATTCTGCTCAAAAAGGCGCATTCCGTTTTGACTTACACCCGCGTACGTGAAGTCGATCAACAATTCGCCCAGCGCGACAACATCAAACGCGCCCCCTCCTCGCCGGCAGATCATCGTATGCGGTATGTCGCAATGAGCGCGACGCGGAAAAAATCCCACCGGCGGCTGAAATCGCTCTCAACCGGGTGCAACAATTCGTTTTTCCATTGCCCTAGAGCCATGATGGCGACGTTTTTCGGCAGTTTGAAGTCAGCGGCAAGCGATAGGGTCATTTCCGGACCGCGGTCTGTGAGGCTTCCGTCCGTATACGGATTGTAGAACGGTTCTTTCAATTCAAACATCACTCCAACCAAATCAATAAAGAGCGGCATTTGATACCCTAGCAAAGCGGAAAAATAATAAGAAAAAGCGTTTTGATTCACACCGTCATCGTTTTCATAATACCATGACTCATGTCCCCGCGCTCCGGTATAGTTCTGGAAGCTGATTTCATTGTAAACCTTCATTACGACATGCCGCCAGTCGCCGGGAAAAAGGGCGGCGAGATCGAACTGAATGGTCGCCCCTGCCTGAGTGTTCCACACAACGCCATCCAAACCGGTTCCATCCACCCCTTCATCTTTATCCGAAAATTTGCGGTATACGCCCATGCCTTTCATGGGGACGCCGAACAGCGGATAATTCCAGCCGCTTCCCAGTCTCGCGCCGAGCGACAGCGTAAAAAACGCGATGGGCGTCCAAACTGCATCGGCGAGGATGTTGCATGAAATCGGCGATGCATTCGCGCCGAGTTTCAGGTTGATGTTGTTTCCGGATACAAGCGGGCCTTCCCCTTGTAAAAAAGGAAACACAAAACTCTGCGCGACGGCGGCTTGCGCTTCCGGCAGAGAAGAGACCCTCAGCGATAGATCGGTATGCGCTTCCACTGAGGAATCTTCAGCCCAAACCGGCAACGCGAGCGCGAAACAGATAACGATGATTTTTTTCATTTTTTCTCCTATGGATTTGCATTGCGTTCTTTGGGGAGACTCCTGGGGAGTTCCCTTGGACGTTTGAAACCCTTCTTCCTTGATAGCGCGGGCATAAAACCCGCATATAATCTATCTCCTGAAAGTATAGCGTGATTCCTATAAATTTTGTAGGGCTTTTGTAAAAATTTTTTGGATAAGTTCCAGAGCTTGTTAGGGTCTGTGGCTATCAACCTTTCCGTACGCCTTTTTCAAAATTTGTTTGTTACATTCGGGTTGGTTTTGGGAAAAGCTAAAGTTCTTATAGCTATCGGGAGAAAGAGCGAGCCGGCGCATCACGCTCCCATCCCCAGCGCGTTTACAACGGCCAATGTTTTTACCATGCCGCCGCCCGCCGCCGGCAGAAATAGAAATGGCAGGACACCCGCAATTGTGGCGCTGATTGTGGAAAGCGGCGCGGAGAGCGTGCGCCTGATTGCGCAATAAAAACCGCGCGCCGTTCTATGGCGGCGGATCTCGTCCAGTACCGCTTGCCGCGATGGACGAGGAGACCGCAGATATTGTCAAAAGGGCGGCGTCAACAGCGGCATCCATGCCTGCGGAAAGTCCCGCAAAGGTATTTTTTTCAAGGGGGAAGCCGAGCGAGACCAGAATCGCGGCGGAACACACCGCGATAAAAGGCGCGGTAAGCGTTGCTATTCCGGCAAGGCAAGAAACCGGGATATTAGACACACATAAACCGGCCGCCTGGGCGTCCGGTTTGTCCAAGCGCAAATATCTGACTGGCGTGATCGGGGGGTTTCGTGGAGCGGATATTGAGGAGGGAGGAATTTGGAGGAGTTGAGCGCGGATCTGACGAATGGAATAGGGGAAGTGAGCGCAGGCATGAGTCAGATCAACACGGACATCTCGCGCATCTCCGATAGAGCGGTTGAAAACAAGGACAGCGTAGTCGCGCTCGTCCAAGCCCTGTCCAGAGGCTTCCGGGAGCCTGTTGCATTTGTAGGTTTTTGCGCCGTTTTGTACCGCAAAAACCACGGTTATCGGGATACTGCGAACCTTTGGCGAAGGTTTCTACAAGTCCTAGAAAGGTTTCTACAAGTCCTAGAAAGGCTTCTACAAGTCCTAGAAAGGCTTCTACAAGTCCTAGAAAGGCTTCTACAAGTCCTAGAAAGGCTTCTACAAG
>JAITIK010000140.1 GCA_031279555.1 Treponema sp.
ACGGCGGCGTCCCCTGCCCAGGAAGGCTTTGCCCCGGCGGTTTTTGCCGCAGGCTTTTGCGCCGCCTGGGCTTTTGCGGCCTGCGCTTTTTCCCGCTCGCTCAAGGAACGTATCACCTGCATAAACTGTTCCAGCGCCTGTTCCGCGCCGGGACCGTCGGCGGAAATGGTCAGGCGGTCCCCCGCCTTGAGCCCCAAATGCAGAAGCGCCACCAGTTTTCGCGGATCGGCGCTCTTTTTGTCATGCCGTACCCGCATGACCGCAGTGGATTCTTTGGCGGTTTCCGACCAAACCAGGCCGGGCCGTGCGTGAAGCCCCGCCGGATAATCCAAAACCCAGTCCCGGGAAAGCGCAAAATCCGGTAAAGCCTCGTCTTCCCCTTCCGCTCGATCAAGGAAGGCGGCCTTCAATTCCGATTCGTCCCGGGTTTTGCTAAGCCGGTCCATTTTGCTCTCGTCCTGTAAAAGGCCGGTCATCTGCCGCAGGATGGAGATATGGCTATCCCCCGCGGCGGCAATGGCGACAATGAGGGTGGCGGTGTTACCCTGTCCCCAATCAACCCCCGACGGCGCCTGAAGAACCACCAGCCCGTCTCGTTTCACCATACCTTTGTCTTCCAAAGCGCCATGGGGAATCGCCAGGCCCGCGCCCAGCCAGGTGTTGCCGGTTTTTTCCCGTTTCAACATACTCTGTTCATACCTCTTCTCCACGCAGCCTGCGGAAAAAAGAAGGGCGCAGGCCTCATGGAGCGCCTCCTCTTTCGTGGAAAATGCCATGCCAAGCCTCATGATCAGCTCGGCTCCCCGGTTTTCGTCACTCATAATCGCCTCCTATAGAATCTATTGGCCTATAACTAAGGTCTTATCCCCTGTCTTAACGGGCGCGGAAAATTGTTTTTTAAGCGACCATTGGTTGTTGGCTTCGCTTCCCCAGTCATTATACGGCAGTTCAAGCTGCGTCACTGATTGAGACCACGCTCCTACAACAACCCCAATAAAAAGAACCGTCCCGAAAAGCAAAAGTTTTTTCATATAAAAACCTCCATTCTTTGGATCGATGTTCCAAAGACCCTAAATTATATAGGTATGGCCACGCCATACCGCCAAGCCGCCCGCCACACGGACGGACGGATAAAGCCAGAAGAAAAATGCTGGGAGAAAAAGATAGAAAGCGAGATGGAAATATGCCCCGCCTCTTGCGAATCGCCGGATGGCTTGCTTGTAGAGTGATCGCTATTTTTGGGAGCGTAAGAAATTAGTTTAAAATAATGGGGGGGGGGGGGGGGTCAATCCGCCAATGGCGGCGGCGCGGCTATTCAAATAGTACGTCTTTTTCATTTTGCGCTTATGCATCTCCTTTTGAAAGGTTTTTTGTTAATCAAAAATACTATATCATTTTCAGACGATTGTAAAATATGTTTTTTTCAATACTTTTCAAAAAAGAACCGTCCCTAAAAGCAAAAACATCTTCATTAAAATCTCCATAAAACTTGTTTTATGACACTCTTTATCAGTATCAAAAGTATATCTCTATTTTTTGAAACCGTCAACTCCTTTTTTCAGATTTTTTTCGACAGCAACCTGAACTTTAAACAGGATTCTTGCCTTCCGGAGTCTGATATACGGCGACATACGATATTTCATCTAAGCTGCGGACGCCATTAAGCGGGAGTAAAGTGACTTTGGAGCGGACTTGATTACGATCTCCTCTTGCAAATGCGCCGCAAGCCCGGTGAGCCGCTGTATTGACTTCTGGCGTCTTTTCCGCTATTGTATAGAAAATGAAAACAAACTTTATCCGTAATTTTTGCATCATCGCCCATATAGACCATGGGAAGTCGACCCTGGCGGACAGGCTTATCCAGAAGGGCAAGCTGGTGGAAGATCGCAACTTTCAGGATCAGATACTCGACACCATGGACATTGAGCGGGAACGGGGCATCACCATCAAAAGTCAGGCGGTCGCCATTCCGTACACCGCGAAAGACGGCGCGACATATACATTGAATCTTATCGACACGCCCGGACACGTTGACTTCACCTACGAGGTGAGCCGCGCCATCAACTCCTGTGAAGGCGCGTTGCTGCTGATTGACGCCAGTCAGGGCGTACAGGCGCAAACGCTCTCCAACATGTACCTGGCGCTTGAGCATAACCTTGAAATAGTACCGGTCATCAACAAAATAGACATGCTGGCGGCGGATATTCCCGGTACGAAAGAGCAGATCACCCGCGATTTGGGGCTTGACGGCGAAAAAGCTCTCCTTGTGTCGGCGCGACAGGGCGCGGGCGTTGACGAGCTTTTTGAAGCCATTGTGCGCCAGATTCCGCCGCCAAGCGGCGATACCGACGCGCCTTTGCGCGCCCTCATCTTCGACTGCCACTACGATCCCTACCGGGGCGTGGTGGTACACCTTCGCGTTTTTGACGGAACCCTTCGTTGCGGCATGAAGATACGGTTTATGAACAACAATTCCGAATATGACATAGAAGGTCTTGGCGTGTTCAAATTGGCGCTTGTCAGGCAGGATGAATTGAGCGCGGGCGATGTGGGCTATTTTCTTGCGGGCGTCAAGACCGTAAGCGATGTACGGGTGGGCGACACGGTGACAAGCGCGGAGAACCCGTGCGAAAAGCCGCTTCCGGGCTTCCGCGAGGTGAAGCCTGTGGTATTTTCATCAATATACCCCGTTGACAGCAACGACTATGAGGAGCTTAAAACTAGCCTTGAAAAACTCAAATTAAATGACGCTTCGCTTATTTACGAGAAAGACTCGTCAGCCGCACTCGGATTCGGCTTTCGATGCGGCTTTCTGGGGCTTTTGCATCTTGAGGTGATAGAAGAGCGGCTTGAGCGCGAGTTCAATCAATCGGTGATTTTCACCGCGCCTTCGGTGAAGTACCGTGTGAAACTGCACGACGAGGAAGAGATTTTTGTCGACAACCCCACCGAATACCCTGAGGAAGGGCGCGTTGAGAGCGCCGAGGAGCCGTATATCCGGGCGTCCATCATCACGCCTACTGACTTTTTGGGCAATATTATGACGCTCTGCATTGAGAAACGCGGCGTTCAGACCAATATGAGTTACCTTGATGAAAAACGGGTGGAACTGTTCTACGACATGCCCCTTGCCGAAGCGCTTTTTGATTTCTACGACAGATTGAAAAGCATAAGCCGGGGTTACGCCTCCTTTGACTACGATGTTACGGACTATAGGCCCACTGAGCTTGCCAAACTCGACATCCTTCTTAATGGCAAGGCGGTGGACGCGCTGTCTCAACTGGTATTCCGTCCCAACGCCTATAACCGAGCCCGCATCGTGTGTGAGCGGCTTAGAGACGAAATACCGCGTCAGCAGTTTAAAATCCCCATTCAGGGCGCTATTGGCAGCCAGATCATCGCCCGCGAGACCGTGAACGCGCTGCGCAAAGATGTGCTTGCCAAGTGTTATGGCGGCGACATCACCCGCAAGCGGAAACTGCTGGAGAAACAAAAAGAAGGCAAGAAGCGTATGCGCATGGTCGGCGATGTGGAGTTGCCCCAGAGCGCGTTTCTGGCGGTGTTAAAAAACAAGGACGAGTAGGCGTGGCGGCGGCGGCGTTACCCGCCGTTTCACTTCACTATCACCGGTGAATTTTTGTTTGCCGTAGAAAAATACAAAACCGCGTTGAAGATCGTAAACCCGATCGCTGTACCCGCCGCAATGGTCGCGCCTATCGAAACGGGAAGCCATGCATTCGCGTCCAGTGAGGATCGGCCTTGGATGGCGGCTCCGAGCATGCCGCTGTCGCCTCCCCACAGGGCGTCCATGCCGACGACCAAGGCGACGGGTAGTGTCAGCCAAAACAAACCGTACGACAGGTATAGCCTGTCCTTGGCTCTTTCAACAGGTTTTTTTTCAGGATCCGGCAACACTCGCGTCTTCACTATCGCCATGTCTGTTCTTGAGTCAACAATAACAGTTCCAGCCGTCTTATTTATGGTTCCGTCAAGCCCTATTTGATCGCTTTCTAGCCGGTAATAAGTGAACGCGCCGGACATTACATCAAGCGTCAGCGGCGTCTGCCCCACATAGAGCGCGCCTTGGTAAACCGCAGCCGTCTGTTCTGAGAATAGGGTGGGGGTAAATACCGCCCATCTTGATTTGGCTTGAGGCGTCAGCGCGGTAAAAGAAAACGGAGCAAACGTGATGAGGGGGAGGGTGAAGGATACTTCAGTTTGCTCGCCTTCGTTAAGCTCAAGGGAAACGGAAGCGGTTTCCCTTGAGCTTGCGGACGCGGTGACAGTCACTTCCCCAGGTGAATGTTCAAAGCCGGAAATCTCACCTGTTCCGGCAAAGGTTTCATTGACAAAAAGAGCGGCGTCAGGGGCGTCCGCGTCAACCGCAAGCAGCGCGGGCGCAATGCCGGAAAGCGCCGCGGTAAGATCGCCGGCAAGCTCTTTAACGGCGTTGGCCATTTGATCGGATGAAAACAGGATGCTGTCTTCATATGAATAAGAATTGCTGTACAGAGTGTACGCCTTCAATGTAAGGTACATGCGGCCTTGAAAGAGCGTAATAGCGCCCGTTAAAAAGCCGTCTATTTTTTGCTGAACACAAAAGGCGAATTCTCTGCCGGTTTCAGGCGGTTTGGGATATGTTTCCTTCATGTTAGCCTCAATTAAGGTAAAAACCGGATCCCGCGCAATAAGCGGCGCCTCGACGGCCGCTTTCTCAAAAGCGTCCCGTAATTTCTCTATGTCGCTGTTTATGGTTTTGAGAGATTTTTTGTATTTCCATGCCGGATCGCCGAGGAATAGAAGTTGATCGCGCTGAGTCCATTTATCGGCTATAGCTTTTGCCGCGGCCGCTTTGCTTTTTTCCCACGCCGCGTTTTCATAGTATGCGTATTCTTCCACGCCGCGCCGCCGTTTCTTTATGGAATTCAACATTAAAACAAATTCACGCTGGACAAACTCCCCGATGATCTGATGTTCCGGCGGAAGCGCCGATATGTCAAACGCCGTCACCGCAAAGCCCCATTCGGGATTCAGCGGCGCGGGATCGGCTTCTGCGGCCGCTTTCGCATGAAGCGATGATGCGGAACAAAAAAGAAGGAGAAAAAAAAGAACGATGTGATAAAGGAGGAACGCCGTCTTCACAGCATACGGTATATACGATAAACCGGCGGTTTTATTCTTCCATTCCCAAGCTCGAACTCCCATTTTCTCATATACCCGCTCATTTCTTCTCATTCCATGCAAAACGCAGATACTCCTCTATAAAAAGGTCTATGTCTCCATCCATTACGGCTTGAATATTGCCCATCTCAGCCTTGGTACGGGTGTCTTTCACCATAGTGTAGGGCTGGAACACATACGAGCGTATCTGGCTGCCGAAGGAAATGTCTTTTTTTTCTTGAGCGAACCGCTCGTTGTCTTTTTCCTTTTCCGCCCTGTAATATTCGTAAAGCCGCGCCTTGAGCATGCTCAAGGCGGTCGCGCGGTTCATGGTTTGGCTACGCTCGCTCTGGCACGCTACCACAATGCCCGTCGGCAAGTGGGTGAAGCGCACTGCGCTGTCCGTTTTGTTGACATGCTGGCCGCCCGCGCCGCCGGAACGGTACGTATCCACGCGCAGGTCTTCGGGGTGAACATCCACTTCAATAGAATCGTCAAGTACTGGAAAAACATAACAAGATGCGAACGATGTGTGCCGCCGCGCGTTTGCGTCAAACGGCGAAATCCTCACCAACCGGTGAACGCCGGACTCGCCCTTGAGAAAGCCGTAGGCGTAGTCGCCTTCGATTTTGCACGTGGCGCTCTTTATACCGCCCTCGGCTTCGAGCCTGTCCACTTCCTCAATGGAGAACCCCTTGCGTTCAGCCCAGCGCAGGTACATGCGGTAGAGCATCTGCGACCAGTCGCAGGCTTCGGTGCCTCCCGCGCCGGCGTGAATGGTGAGAAAGCACCCGTTTTTGTCAACCTCACCGGACATAAGCTCAAACAGATTTTGTCTTTCAAACTGCGCGGACAGGACTTTTAACGCCGCCTCTATTTCAGGCGATTGGGATTCGTCTTTTTCCTCGCACGAAAGTTCATACAGCGTCTCAAGATCATCAGCGGCGGCTTTGATCGCCTTCCACGGCTCATAACGGGCTTTGAGGGCTTTCAATTCCCCCATGGTCTTTTCCGCAACCGCTTGATCGTTCCAAAAATCGGGCGCGCCCGATTTTTTTTCTATATCAGCAATGCGATCCGCAAATGAAGCGTCTTCAAAGACGCCTCCATGTATCATAGATTTTTGCCCGCAACGTTTCGACGGGCGTTCCTAATTCGCTTAACAACATGGTCGTATCGTATCAATTTTTCGCCACTTTGTAAACAGCGGTTGGAGCGATGAACATTGTCCGCGAGATAGTACGCCCGCTCCTTAAAATTTGATATGACGAACTTTTTTCAAAACACGAATTTTCGATTGAAAAATGGACTAGAGTTTGTCGCGCTTCGCGCATAAAATCTCAAGAAATAGCCTTTAAGGCGATTTTTTGCCTTGAAAACTGCCATCGAACCAAAGATTCGCAACAACCCGCTAATCGTGGTTTTTGCGGTACAAAATGGCGCGAAATCCTACAAATGCAACAGGCTGTCAGGCGCTTTTTCCACTTAAATCTAGAGGTGGATTTTCAAATTGAAAACATCTCTGATCGTTTCACACAAATCTTCGGGTAAAAAAGGTTTTACGATGTACGCTACAGCTCCCATGCCCAGCGCCTTGTCTATAATTTCCTGTTCCGCGCTAGAAGAAATAAAAATAACCGGAATGTTTTTATATTCTGTTCTTGTTGTATAGATGGTTTCCAGAAAATCAAAACCTGACATTCCGGGCATTTCTATATCCAAAAGAATAAGATTTACCTCGGTTAAACGAAGCGCCGTCCACGCCGCGCTTGCGGTTTTGGCAAGCCGTACATCATAATCAGTACCCAGAATACTGAGGAGACTCTCAAGTATTTCAGGCGAATCATCAACTGCCAGAATCGTTTTTTCATCCATGATATTACCTCAAGACACACGATTCATTATAACGCCAAGCCCTTTGCTTTTCAAGCGCCCCGCCATAGTTCTCCTTGATGCGGTGGAGTTGGCGGCAGGGCTGCAAAATGTGAGTGTAGTGAGCCGCGCCTTCTTCACCACCGGAATGCATTGTGTTTTGTTGGTTAATACTCGCAGACAACGCTTTGCCTGCCAATGAAAAACAACGCTTCAACAGTCGTAAATTTTAAGATGCAAAACAGCGGATCGCCTTTTTCAGTGATAGAGGCAAGCTGCGCCGATTCACAGCGTTCAAGCATCTTCGCAGCCTTTCTTTCTATTTCCGTATGAAGAACAAATTTGTCCATAACAGATACAATTGCACAGACGCCCTCCTTTGCTTTCTTTAAAATGGATCGCTTCCATCGCATCGTCGACCACCAGCGCCAAAACAGCGTTCTTCCATGCTGTAACAAAGCGCGATATATCCGAATCTTTCCTAAACGCGCCTTATAGCGTCAATTTTTGGGAAAGCTACTTTAGATGTACAAAAAAGCGGGCTTTAGACCGCTTTTTCGAAAGCTTTTCTCAAAAACAACCCGAACGCAAGTTCGCTGAATGCAAGTTCGCGTTTTGGGAAAAGCTCATACTAATCAATTTTTATTTTCGAAGCGTCCCCTGTGACAAGGGGAATCTGCGCCGTAAAAATTGAGCCTTTGCCGTATTCGCTCTTGACATCAATGTATCCGCCTATTATATCAATCAGATTTTTGGTAATGGCAAACCCTAGATCAGTTTCCACAAGATCACGATTCGCAACGCCATCAAATTGCCGGAAATTATCAAACGACTTGAGAATATCTTCTTCTCTTGTGCCGTCGCCCGTGTTTTCCGCCTCAATAATAAGGCGCTGCATGCCGTAACATGCGCCTTTTTTCATGCGGAAGCGCACGAACCCTTGATGGGTGTACTTAATGGCGTTGCTCAGAAGATTCGTTGCAATTTGCCGGATACGTATTTCATCTCCATAGAGCGTTTCGGGAATGGCGCTGTCAAACTCCTTCGTCAATTCAATGCCCTTGCTCTCAGCGAGGAAGAGGCTGGAGGAACAAACAGCGTCAAACAAGACGCGCGCGTTAAAATGCACCGGCACAATGTCGAGCTTGCCCGCTTCAATTTTTGAAAAGTCAAGCGCGTCGTTGATGACGGCGAGCAGTACTTTTGACATTTTTTTGATATCTTCAAAATACTCTTGCTGTACGGCGTCAAGATTATCAGTGCGCATAAGCTCATTCACGCTGATGATGGCGTTCATAGGCGTACGTATTTCGTGGCTTATATTCGCAAGGAACGCGCTTTTTATGCG
Organism: Treponema sp.; assembly: GCA_031279555.1. Taxonomy (GTDB): domain Bacteria; phylum Spirochaetota; class Spirochaetia; order Treponematales; family Breznakiellaceae; genus JAIRKH01. The sequence continues at coordinate 8,381 of JAITIK010000140.1, forward strand.
GCTCGCCGATTCCGCTTCCATTTTTGCAAGAACGACCGGCGTAACATCGGTAATGTCAAGAAAGCGTCCTTTTGTCGTACCCAGCAATTTATTGGAGACTATTTTGAAATAATACACGTGTCCATCCCGCTTAACCTCCCGCGTCTCCTCAAATGCGCCCATTGTTTTTATCACTTCGCCAAGCATGAGTTTGGTGGCGGCGTCTTCGAACATGTCTAAAAACGATTTGCCTATGTACGCCTTCGTATCCATAACGCCGGCGAATTCGGCCATTGATTTGCTGATGTAGGCGATGCAGTTGAATTCATCAAGAATGACGGTCTTATTCGATGTCGTTTCCATTAATGTCCGAAAAGTGTCTTCCGCTTTGATGGATTCGCCTCTTTTGTCTGCCGCGAAACGGGTGATCATATAAATCATCGCCGAACTAAAAAACGACAGCGCGCTGTGTACAATAATTTCACTGGAGGCGGCGAACTCTCCCCCATGAGAAAGCGGCATACGGAAATATACGAGTGCGATGTTTATAACGGCGGTTATAATGGTGAATTGCAACAATGCCCGGTGGTTGTTATACACAGCGCCCATACAGAGAATAGCGAGATATACGCTGAAAAAATAGGTGAAGCTGCTCATAAAAAAAGATGCTATAATATAGATGCCATATATGAGCAACGGTACAAACAGAGCGGAATTCATCACTTTGTTCAAGCGTTGTACGGCAAACGTAAATAAAATCGCCGCCGCGCACGCGACGCTGACAATAACCCCTTGCCTGATTTCACCCAAAATAAGCGCGTTTACAACTCTGGAAACCGCGAACAACCCCATTGCCGCAAGAGTTATTCTATTTGCAATGTTATAATAACGGATGTCATACTCTTTATTCATATTTTCTCATTTGCGTATAGTCTCTTCATGCGCCTCTTTTCATAGTCAAATGAAATCGGCCAGCGCGCGTTGTTGGCGAACATTCCGTATTTTCTGCGAAACCTGTAAAACCCGCGCCGCGCAATCCGCTGAAATTATGGAGCGTTTCAATTCTACAGGCTGATGGCGGGATTTTGCGGTTTCGATTTCAGGCGCCATGCGCTTCGGCGACGCTTCAACGACAGTGGTTCTCATTTATATTTTATGCGCAACGTTCGGCGCCTTCGTCACATAACCGCCCGTCATATCCATCACATATTATGCGCCATCTTTTTGTTGCGGAAAGAATACTATATAGCAGGCGGAATGTCAACGGAGTCATGAGTTTGCCGGCGCAAGTCACCCGCTTACGCCGTTCTTGCCTAAAGCCCGTATCGCGTTCGCCAGAACGTCGGCATCCCGCGCATTTGACGCCTCAAAATCATCCCATGCGGGGTCGAGGCAGTTTCCCGGTCTGAACGTCCGAACGTACCACAGAGCGTCGTCCGCTAGTTCCGCAAGCGCGGCGATGTCTTTTTCCGTGATAATGGGTAGGGCGAGCGTACGGTACTCGTGGTCTATCCCGGAGTTGCGGATAAGCTCCGCGCTTTTGCGCAAAGATTCTGCGGATGTCCGCGCGGACTTTTCCGCATCCGGCGCTAGTTCGCCGTACCGCACAGGCGCGAGTTTCAAATCCAGAGCGATATAATCTGGCGAGGTCTCTTTTATTTGAAACAGTCTTTCAAGCATACCAGGATTCATGCCGTTGGTGTCCATCTTAACCGCAAGCCCCATTTCTTTAATTCGCCGTATCAGGGCGGGCAAATCGCGGTAAAGCGACGGTTCTCCGCCGCTCAACACAACGCCGCCCAGTACATTCCGGCGCTTCTCAATGTGCGCCAGCGCCTGCTCCAGACTGACAATATCCTCTTGATCCGCACTCCGCGCATCCGCTAATTCCGGCAGAACCAACTCGCGGTTGTGGCACCAGGGGCAACGCATATTGCACCCGGCAAAAAAAAGAACGGAAGCGATCTTTCCCGGATAATCAACTAAACTTGTTTTACGCAACGATATTTTTACACCACTGGCGCCGCCAACGACGCCTCGTCCGGCGCGAACTGTTTGTTCCATACATTCCATCCCAAAGTTCCGGCGATCCGGAGGTTGCCAGTATAGCCTGTTTGGTTTGCTTGCGCAAGGACAAGGCGGACATCCCTTTGGTGAAACGCCTGCCTATGGCTTCACCACTCTTTGGGGCTAAAGACTTCTGGACACTCAAGCTCCATGCTGTCTCCCGATGGGATGAGAACCGGAAACCTCGTTTGAACGCATGCTTTTTCACCTGTTCACTTACGGCCATCCCTGATGTAATGCACGGCAGAAAAGAGACAAAAAAGCTTGCGCCTGAATGTTACAGCGGCTCCATGACAGGAGGCCGTTTTTGAAAGGTGGTTTGAGTTTAAGTTGCTAAAAGAGATAAAAACCGGCGGCGTGATAATAATGTACCGGGCAAGTTCTCATACGTATTCTCCTGATTTTAATTCGATAGAGAAAGACTGGGCAAATATGAAGCGTGACGGGATGCCGCCCCTCTTTGTGATTCATTTCAGACTGCGGTTTATGATTATTGGCGTTAGTTGGTTTTGAGTAGAATGACTATATACTTATTTTCGCAAGCAGCAAAACATTCAAAAGGAGTACGGACAAACACGGCGGCAACGGGGGCATACGAAATTTTCGTTTGCCATTCACATTTTTTCAAAAAGAGCTTGACACGCGGCGGTAATAAGGATATAATTACTAAAGAAACATAAAAAACTTCAAAAGGAGCGTAGACAAAAAAATGGACAAGTTGTTTGGCGATGTGTCGCTTGTGGCGGCGCAATCAAGTATGCTACCCCCCCCCATGCTCATTTTGAGCTATCTTTTTATATTGTAAAGAGCAATAATTTTTATATACATGAAGCGCGGTCGAAGTCCGCGCGCTTTTTCTCTCCCATACCATGCGCGGCGTTGTCGCCGGATATTTTGAAAATTCCTTTGAAATCGAAATCATGCGTTGCAAACCAGCGCCCTCTGGAAATGACCGGCTGGTCCTGGGCGCAAGCGGACGTTTGCGGACGCGAAGCGTTTGGAGAACCGTAAGATACGGGAGCAGTTCCCATAAGGGATATCCTTTTTGTGAGTCGTGCGGGACGCTCCCGCTTTAACACAGGAAACTTGCCCGTACGGGCGGTTTATTATAGTAAAAAAGAGGCGTCCAAAGCCGGATGCTTCCGGTAAGAACAACGCCGGCTTTGGAGTGCGCTAAACGCCTTGCCAGTATACGCCTTTTCAGGCGGAATTGCAATGCGCTTAGTCCTCTTTTATTCAGGAGGACAGTTGTGAAAAAGAAACTGTTTTTTGTGGGAATGGCGGCGCTTTTGCTGTCATTCGGATTGGTTCTTGCGGCTTGCCCCAGCGGTGGCGACAGCGGCGGAAAGCTCATCATCAAAATCAACACCCATGACAAGGACGGTACGACCTACTATGTTGGTCCGGTGTGGTCTGCGGGCGGCGGCTGGAGCGCATCGGGTTATCGGGCGAAGTCTGCCGTTGCTGACGCAGATGGTGTTGTAACCGTTGAGTATACTTCCGAAGACATTACCAACGTATGGGGTGAAAATTGTTATATCGCGTGGCACACCACAGACTTTATTCTTGCTGGCGCACGGTCAAACAAGGAGTACAAGATGGATGCCGGAACTATCAAGTTAGACTACGATGGCAAGGAATATCCATCTCTGTAACGGCGGTTTCCTCGCTCAGTAGCGCAAAAGACGTCAGCCGCTATTTTTTAGAGTGAGGAGGCGGGAGTTGTGGAAGCGTCCTCAACTCCCGCATTTTGAAGATGGGAAAGACCACAAAAGAGTTCTTAAATGAAGAAAAATAAATATTTTATAACGGGAATGGCGGTGCTTCTGCTGTCATTCGGATTTGATTTGACTGGTTGCGCAACAAACGTCGCGTCCACGAAAACGCCTAATTGGGAGATAAAATCAATACCTACTGCGGGGCATGATTATACCATTCTTGGTACGGTAACGCTCGAAAAGAATTAGTTTGGCATCGTTGGGTTTTCTGTTGCCAAAGCTGGCATTGACGCCTATTTTTATCAAGGTTGATGCGTAACATACACAGATTTGCTTGATAAAGCGAGGGAAGAATATCCGGATGCGGATGCCGTAATTGATTTAAAAACAGATTGCTTGGGCAGCTTTTACGGTATATTTTATGCGCGGCGGAAAAATATCGCAACAGGCATTGCCATAAAGTATGTCAAAGAGCCGGCAAAAAATTGAAGGCGGGTCGCCGTCTTTGACCGACCGTATGCCGGGCATAACGAAAAGATTTTGGTTTCAGTTGAGACTGTTTCAAAACTAAGCCGAACCTTTGGTTCGCGGAACGCAGATCGCGTTTTGAAACTGGCTCCGCTGTAAATCATAACCACGCATGCTTTGCCGTTATTCTCTTGCAAAACCCGTAAAAAGAAAGTATATTATAAAGAGCCATTCCCAAAACTCGGTTAGTTTTGGGAATGGCTTGGGGAAAAGCGGACAAAAGTCCGCTTTTCCTCTAAATCTAAGGTTGCTTTCCCAAAAACTGAAGTTTTGGGAAAGCCTCTTAAAGAAGGACTCTTTCATAACGCCGGATTTTGAAACGACGTTCTTGACTGGTCCCCAGATGATACGCAAAAATGCCGTTTATAACGCAAAACTCCATACAGGAAGTCATCGACAAGATGGACGCCGTGGCGGTTATGGGCGATTATGTGCGCCTTGAAAACCGAAGCGGACGGTTCATGGGTCTCTGTCCCTTTCACAACGAAAAAACGCCGTCCTTTTCAGTGAATCCCGATCTCAAGCTGTACCACTGCTTTGGGTGCGGCAAGGGCGGCACCGTGCTGAACTTCATCATGGAGATGGATAAACTCACCTTTCCGGAAGCGGTGGAAACTCTTGCCAAACGGTTCGGCGTGGCGCTCCAGTACGAGGCGGGCGGCAATGTTGAAACCGATAAAACCGCGGCCAAAACCGACGCGCTTTTCGATCTGTATTCCCGTGTTGCGGGCAGTTTTCACTATCTGCTTGCCAAAACGCCTCACGGAAAACCCGCCTTGACCTATACGCTGTCTCGTGGCTTCTCGTATGAAATGGTGGAAAAATTCAAACTGGGCTACGCGCCCGCCGACCGGGAGTGGCTGTTCAAGTTTCTCTCCAAGAAGGGGTATTCTGAAGAATTTCTGGCGGAGTCCGCTCTCTTTGCGCGGAAACATCCCCGAATGAGCTTTTTCGCCGACAGGCTCATCTTTCCCATAAACGACCGGCAGGGGCGGACGATAGCTTTCGGCGGCAGGCTTCTTTCCGGGGACGGGCCGAAGTACCTCAACACGCCAGAATCCGTTCTCTATAAAAAGGGACAGACCCTCTTTGCCATAGATAGCGCCCTTCCCGAAATAAAAAAGACAAAAGAAGTCTCTGTAGCGGAAGGCTACATGGACGTAATAGCGCTCCACCAAGCGGGCGTGACCAACGCGGTGGCGCCGCTCGGTACGGCGTTCACCGACGAGCAGGCGCGTCTCCTCCGCCGGTTCGCGGAGCGCGTCAATCTTATCTTTGATTCGGACGGCGCGGGACAGACTGCCGCCGTAAAGGCGATTCTCACTTGCAGGCGGAACGGGCTTATTGCCCGCGTTGTGAGGCCGGGTAAAGCGGCGCAGGCAGGACGCCATGATGAATCCGGAGGCGCGGACGCCGCTGGCGTCGCCTTGAAAAAAGTTATTAACATGAAAGATCCTGCCGATATTTTGAAAGAATTTGGAAAAGATGTCTTGAAAAATTGTGTGAAAAGTGATATACTTGATTTCGACTATCTTATTGCCCGTAGCAAGGAACTTTACGATACAAATGACTCTGAAGGAAAATTCAAAGCGGCGGCTTTTATTTTTCCATATCTGGAAACGTTGGATTCGGATGTTGTTCGGGACGCCGCGCTGGGGCAGCTTGCCGACGCTCTGCGCGCGGATCGTGAAGCGGTGAGGAACGATTATAATAACAGGCGGACAAACGCGGTTTCGCGTCATTCCGCAACGGGATATTCCTACGATCAACGTCCTCACAACCTCTCCCTACGAATGAATGAGGAGCTTTTTTTACTCGCGGTGGTGGCGGTAAACGATGGTCTCTATTCCCAATTCCGGGCGCGGCTCTCGATAGAGGAGATCGAAGACCTCGCTGCAAAGGATATTTTTATTGCATTAGAAGAATGTTTTGTTCACGATGAAACAGGATTAGACGCCCTTTTGCCGCGTATAAGTTCAGAGAACACACGGAAATTTATTGTTGAACGAGGCGTTACGACCGAATTTTCATCGAATCCTGAACAACTCATCTCTGACGGCATAAAAAGGATTAAACAGAAGCGGATTGAACGCAGGTCGGCTAAAATTGTAACGGAGCTCCGCCTCATTGAAAGCAATCACAACAAAGACGAAAATACGTACCGTTTAGCGGCGCTTGATGATGAGTTGCTCCTTGAGAAAATGCATATTGACGCCGAATTGCGTAAACTAAAGGAAAATAAAGAATGACGGAAACAAGAGAAGATGTAGCGCTTGATCCCGCAATCATTAAGTTGATCGAATACGCAAAAGAAAAGATGGTTCTTTCGTATGAGGAGCTTTCTGATTATTTGCCCGAGCACATCACTAACACCGATAAAATCGAAGAGGTATGGGCTCTTCTTCAAAAGAACAACGTACAGCTTGTTATTGAAGAAGACATCTTGACCGACGATGAGATCGGGGAAGAACCAGAGAAAGCTCAGAATCCCGAAAAGAAGCGCATGGTGACGACCGGCAAAGAGACATCCGTCGATGATCCGGTGAAGTTGTATTTACGGGAGATTGGGAGGGAAAACCTTTTAACCGCAGAGCAGGAAATTGAGCTTTCCAAGCAGATGGAAGATGGAAAAAATATTATCCAAAGCGTGGTCAAGAGATCCGGTCTCATCATAAGCGAATTCTACCAGATCGGCGAAAAGGCTTTTACACGAAAAGATTTTAAGGAAATGAATCTTTCCAAGAAGGAGATGACCGAACATCAAAGCGAACATCGCAGGCTCAATCAGTTCTACAAAGAAACGCTTAAAGCCGTTTTTCCTGATATAAAAGCCTATGTAGAGATGAAGCGGCGTATCGTAAACCGGGGGGGCAACCTTTTTGAAGACAAAGATCTTGCCGCGCTCCGCGTTAAAATCATGTCGGTTGTTGAGAAAGCGGAGATTCACCCTGAAGAAATCTTGAGTTTTTCCGAGAAATTCATCCTTGCCTCCAAAAAGATTAAACGATACAAAAAAGAGCAGGAGCGGCTCGAAAAATATCTGCATGTCGGTTCCATGCGGGAATTGCGCAACTTGGGCAGGGGTCTCGCGGTGCGGGAGCAACGGGAGCGTATTGAAGAGAGCCTTGGGTTTTCAGCGGACGAGATCAAGGAGAATATACGCCTGATTCAGCTTACGGAAAAGAAACTGCTCCAGATGAAAGCCGAGTTTGAGGAAGCCATTGAGAACATCAACGCTATGGCAAAGGAAATCAACCGCGGGCGCGTTATGCTGAAAAAAGCCAAAGACAAGCTCATCAAGGCGAACTTGCGGCTTGTGGTGTCCATCGCCAAAAAGTACACGAATCGCGGGTTGCAATTTTTTGATCTGGTGCAGGAAGGCAACATAGGGCTTATCAAGGCGGTTGAAAAGTTCGAATATCAGAAAGGCTTCAAATTCTCCACATACGCGACGTGGTGGATACGTCAGGCGATAACCCGCTCCATTTCAGATCAGGCGCGTACAATTCGCGTACCGGTTCACATGATTGAGCAGATCAACAAGGTGGTGCGCGAGTCCCGGCAACTTATGCAAGCGCTGGGCAGAGAGCCGTCTGATGACGAGATCGCTGAAAAACTCGGATGGACGAGCCAGAAGGTGAAAAGCGTGAAAAACGTGGCCCGCGAGCCGATTTCCCTTGAAACGCCCATCGGCGAGGAAGAGGATTCGCTTTTGGGTGACTTTATTGAGGACAAGGAAGTGGAGAATCCCGCGAACTGTACGGCGTTTGTGTTGTTGCAGGAAAATCTCGCCGAGGTGCTCAACACCCTGCCGCGCCGCGAGCGCGAGGTGCTTGAGATGCGTTTTGGTTTCGGCGACGGGTATTCCTTGACGCTTGAGGAAGTGGGACTTTGTTTCAACGTCACCCGCGAGCGCATTCGTCAGATTGAAGCGAAGGCGTTGAGAAGGCTTAGAAATCCGCGCTTGAGCAACAAGATCAAAGATTATTTGGATCATTTAAATTAAGAGGAGAAAAGCATGGCAATGGATGAAGTTTTTGGCAAGCTGCGCGGTTTGCAAGATATATTGTCAAAAAAGATCGAGTTGGAGCGGGAGATTGAGGAGAGTCCCAAAATTTTGACCAATCAGGAAGAAGTTTTAGCCCGTTACAAAAAGAATTTTATTGAGAAAAATCAAGAATATGAAAAGACAAGGTCTACGGCAGGCGAATTCCGCAACATGCTTTTTGAGGCGGAGAGTACCCGCGAACGGGCGGAAAGAAATATCGGGTCAGCCGAGACGTTCAACATGCGGGAATACGAAATTCTGGATAAGGAACGGCGGGACTCTGCTGAAAAAGAGCAGCAATACCGCAAGGATGTGCAGCGGGAAGAACGTCTTCTTTCCGATCTGAATGCGGAGATCAAACAGATCACCAGTCTTATTGAATTGCAGGAAACGGAGTTGTCGGAGCGCAAGAAGCGCATTGATGAAGATCTGTCTGCGAAAATATCCACGCTGGCTGAACTTGAGGCGCAGGAAAAAGAAATATCTTTGGGTCTTGACGAGGAGTTGCTCTTCAAGTTCGACCGTATCATCAGGCACAAAATGGGAAAGGGCATTGTCGCTATCAAGGGCGGCGTGTGTACCGGTTGCCACATGATACTGCCCGCCCAGTTTGCCAACCGGGTTCATAGGGGCGAGGAAGTTCTTTTTTGCCCGTATTGCTCGCGCATCCTCTTCTACGAGGAATCCGATCAGGAAATTGAGCAGGAGGATTACTTTGACAGCGATACGGCCGGCAGTCTCGCTGATCTTGAAGGGTTGGAAGAAGACGAAGAAGAAGACGAAGAAGAGGAAGAAAAGGTAAGCATGGACTTTGACGAGTAAATTAAAAATAAAGAAAAATATGCGCGTATACGGTAAATCAGACCGCCGCGGCGCTGGGGCGCGGCAACGTTTTCAGCGACGAGGAAAGTCCGGGCTCCGCAGGGCATGATGCCGGGCAACACCCGGGCGGGGCGCGTACAAACACGCGCCTTGACAGACAGCGCAACAGAAAGTAAACCGCCGGCGGCTTTCAACGCTGAAAGCCGCCGGTAAGGGTGAAAAGGCGTGGTAAGAGCGCGCCGCGGAACCGGCGACGGTTTCGGCGTGGCAAGCCTCATCAGGAGCAAAGTCAAACAGCGCATGCATCCATCTATGGATGCGCGGATTGCCCGTCCGTCAAGCGCGGGTAGACTGCTAGAAATCATTTGCAAGAGTGATGCCAGATAGATGGCGGTGTAATACCGGTTCGCCGGTACTAACAGAACCCGGCTTATGATTTACCGTTTTTTAACCAACTGTCTACGAGAGTAGGCATACATCAAAATTTAAAATCAGAACGCGCTAACTAATTAAAACAAAAGATGTAGGAACGGCCAATTCCCACACCTTTCTGACTAAAGATTCAAGATGATTTGAACGATGAATGTAGAGTTAGCAGACAAGACAAACACTCAAAGCGCGATTTGAAGCCAAACGACCATGAATGAGACGAATGGAACAGAACGCATCTGCGACCGCAATGCCGCTGTTAATCTTAAAATATATTTCGATGTTTTCCCAAAACGCGCGGGCGACAGTTTTGGGAAAGTCTCTTTCATTTTTTTATTTTTACAACAATATCATTAAATCCGCTTGTTTGTAAACAAAAAAATATAATTTCGTGTTTATCGCTTACAAGCATTTCGTCCACAGCCCTAATTACACCATATGGAGTATTTGTCGCCCAATCGTAAAGAGTGTAATCATTAAATTGTATAATGCCGTTATTTTTTACCTTATTTAATAAAACCCTAATGTCTTTTTTTACACTGTCATAGTCATGCGCCGCATCCAAGTACACATAATCAAAATAATTATCATCAAATGTTTCTAATACATCCCAAGAAAGTCCTTTTTTGAGAATAAATTTCCCCTTTCCAATTTCATTGGCGAATTTTCTCTCAATAAATTCCTTTTGTCCCATATTTAAATCAGTCCAATCGGTTCTTCCCCAAAAATCTTCACCTGGACCGCTTGAGAAAATGTCTATCGCATAAAATTTACTTGGATTCATGTTATCAATTATTTTCCTGCTGAAGTCACCATAGGCAACTCCAATTTCCGCCATAATTCCGCCTTTTGGCAATAAAAACAATGCGGATTCACGGTCAGGCAATAATTTGCAATTCAACATAATTCCAGCGGGTAAACGCAACCCTTTTAATACATGGGGGGGGGGGGGGGATTGGCGGCTTGTTGCATATCTTCTTCCAATGTATCCAGTTGCTTAGAAGACATAATTACCTCCAATAATTTATCAATACTATACACTACGATATTATAAACAATACTATCACTGGTTATTGTTTTTGTCAATACCTCGATCAGAAAAAACGATCTCCTTGCCGCAAAATTTCACTCGTTTGAGCGAATTTTGAGAGAAGATGAAGAAAGACAGCAAAGCCTTCGCATTATATGCCACTGGTCTAGCTTTACAAAGAAAGTAGGGTAAAAATAAACGTCTCATTTGTCAAAAAGACCACATTCACACGAACTACGGATCACCCACAATCCACCCGGAATTCGAGGCGCGAGACAAGAATTTCCGCGATCAGGGCAGTTCCCGCAACGCCGGGCCTTATGGTATGGGTGGAGCGATCATCTCATGAGGGCATCTTGGCGCGGTCCGTAGTCCCTTTTGCAGGAGTCCGCCCTACAAAGAAGCGTTGAGGGCGGACGGATCGAGTGCAAAAGCGACCCGCGAATAGCGGAGGAGATTCACATTTTCATCGGAGGAGAGGATAAGGAGCGCGTCGCTCCTGTCAATTATCAGATCAGTAGGATTCATCCCGAAAACCCCTCGCGCTAGGATGCGCAGGGGGTTTTTGCCGATAAAGGCTTCCAAGTCCTCGTCCATACCGGATGGAGTGGGACGGAACACGGCTTCCTCTGGTACGTATTTCACGATGCCGTTCTTATTCTTGTCCGGGTCGGTCATGCTCCGTTCATAAATGAGGTTCATGTCCGTATCCCAAATTTTGGGAAAAATGCACGGCTGAACACGAGACGTTGTGTTTCTGCCGTGAATAGGGAGATTGCCGGTCGCAATGATGATGATTCCCGTGTAGGCGGGCGCTTTTACCGGCGAGAGAGGGCGCCGTATAGTTGACGGCCTGCTGTGGCGCAACAACGCCTCGCTCATGGCTTTGAGGCTCACGGTGTACGAAACCTGCATAAAGCCCATGTCCTTTGACAAAGCGGGCGGCGTCTTACTCACCGGACGGCTTAACCTGCCTATATCAGCCAAATTGAGTTCTCTGCCGCTCAAAAGATCGGCCACTGTATGAGACGAATCCACCTGTATATTCAGGATAACGGGACGTATGAGGTGAAGGTACTCCCCTTCAACGAGTTCTTGAGCCCGCACCCTTCCGCCCGGCAGTTTGATGTTTGCCGAAGCGAGGTTAAGCGCGGTTTGCGCCCTGATCTCCATGTCGATCCAATCAATGGAACTCTTTGTATCAAATGCCGGCTTCTCAATGGCAGTTCGCCTAATGGCGGCTTGCCCAATCGCAAGCTGGGTAAAGCCAACAAAAAACGACAATAAAACCAAACGCTTCATAGCGGTTTCTCCAAATTTTCCAATCTTCCAGATCTTTCGGCGCCTGATTTTGAAAGCGGCGCCTACTCTTTTATCGGCGCTTTAAGCGCCCTTCCTATACTCAACGTATCCTGCAAATCCATATTATTAATTATTGCAAGCGTTTCCGGACGGATGCCGTAGATGCGCGCGATAGACCAGAGCGTTTCCCCCTGCCGCACCACATGGACGCCGGTGAAAGCGGCTGGAAGAGGTTCGTTCGCTATTACGCCTTGGTAGGGCGGCACATCTTTGAAGGCTGGAATGACGAGCCTCATGCCGATTTTAAGGGTTTTGGGTTGCACGCCATGGTTATGTTCCATGATTTGCGCCACTGTAACTCCGTAATACTTTGCAAGCGTGGACAATGTATCCCCGGATTTAACGGTGTATATATGATATTTGATCATGATGACATCGCTTCTCGCAAGAGTTACGGCGATTTTGTTCGCGTCCTCCGCTCGCACTTTCAGGTAGTAGTTTTCATCTGGAGGCGTAACAGTATAGAAAAGCTCCCGATTCGCGTTTATCAGGACTTTTTCGTCAACATCCGCATATTCGGCGACCAACCTCAAGTCAACGGGTTTGTCCGCCTTGATCCGCATCCATTGCGGATCTTTTGTCCAGATCACAGGCAAGCCAAATTGACGCGGGTGTGTAAGGATATGGGAAACGGCCAGGAGTTTCGGCATGTACACCGCGGTTTCCGTTTTGAGATGTTTTTGCTCGGAAAGTTTCCAGTAATCTTTAACGCCCGCCTGCTTGATGACTCTTTGTACGCCGCCAAGCCCCATGTTGTATGCGGCAAGGGCTAAGGCCCAATCTCCCAAAACATGGTGGTTTTCCTGAAGTTTTTCAAGCGCGCCAATGGTGGCTTTCCAGAAATCCATGCGCTCGTCCATCCAATCCGTAATTTTCATGTCAAAAGGACCCATGCTGTTCCGCATGAACTGCCACAGTCCGACGGCGCCTGACGAGCTTTTCGCGTTGATCACAAAACCCGATTCAATGACCGGTACATAAAGCAGTTCCGCCGGCAGATTTCGCGCGTCAATTTCCCGCCGGATGAACGCCAGATACGGCTGGGCGTTTGCCATAGTGTTGTTGAGCCAAAGTCTGCCGCTTCTTGTGGTATACCGTTCAATGTAGTACTGGGTGGATAGCTTGTCCAGCCCGTATATCATCGAAGGCATTACGGCGTTGGCGCCTTTAAGCAGCCGCTCAGGTATGACGGCGGGTTTTTCGCGCAGGGGACGCGGGAAAGCCGCCGGTTCCGTTTCAGCGACAGGCGGGGAGTCGGCGAGTAGAGGCTGAGGCAAGGGCAGCGCGACAAGGAAAATGACGAACGCCATAAGGCTGACATTAAAATCTTTCGCCATAGTACACGCCTGCCCATTCCCAACGCCCATGTATGTCGGGATTCAGGGGAAAATAAATTTTACGGAAGTAAAGATACCATGTTGAAAGGTACTGGGACCAGCCCCACGTCTTTAAGTAAGCTTCAGTTGCGTTTGAGATTGGATCCAACGCCGCCGCGTATTGCACATTGGCGCCCTGCATGAAGTCGGGCAGGTTGAATTCAGCCATGCCCGAATCATCGGCATCCTGTTCCGACCATGAGCGGGCGAAAAAATTGACCTTTGCGCGATACCGCCACAATTGCCAACTGTTGCCTGCGGCTATGGCCGCTTTTACGGTATTGACCAAACTGGACAGGGTTTCAAACGTCCAGTCTTTTGAAGACTTGTTGAAGTCAACGAGACGCTTCGCATACTGTTCCGCGTTGGGAAAACCCGGTACGTTTGCGCCAACGAAGGTGAGGAATTGGGTGTAGGCTTGTATAGCGAGGTTCCATTCCCCGATGTCTTCGTAGGCCTGACCAAGCAAAAAATAATCAACCGCGAGATTGGTCTGATCCGGAAAGCGCGTTACGAGTTCCTGATAATATTTGACGCGGCGCCCTGAGTCGGCGATGAGATCGAGCAATTGGTTGAGGCACACAAAATGTATTGACTTTCCTTGAACGATCATATCCGGGTAATTTTTAAGGATAATCTCAAAATAGAGAGCCGCCACCTGCGGCGCTTCCTGTTGGATATGGGAATAGGCGATCATGAGAAGGTAATAGACGTTGTACTGGTTGTCTGGCAGCGCGTTTATCTGGGAAGAGAGAAAGTTGTTGAGTACATTATACTCCTTTTGCCGCATGTAGACGGCGGCTATCTCGCACACCAGTGAGAATCGCTCTTCCGCCGAAATATCCTGCCGATTCAGAAGCGACCAGAGATTTTTAAGCGGTTCCTGTTTTTCTTTTGCGCCGGTCAAATAGTAGGGATCAATCTTGTAATGCTCCGGATCGGCGGCGCTGACGCGGTTATCCGCGCAACCGACCGTGGAAAAAAAATACACGGCAAGCGGCAACAATGACACAAGACGGTATAGGTTCTTCATTAATCTCCATAGTATACCATATATTTTATCTTGGCAAGTGATATTTTTTGTGGTATACTATACTGTATGCATACAAACTTAAAACGCTCGATCATCGCTCAGATAGTGTTTTTTGCCGGTTTGTCGCTTGTACTGGGGGGATTTGCTTTTCTTTTGGGAAGTGACGACACTATTTCTCAACAATACGTGCTGTTGGCGTTTCTATTTGTGCTGGCAGGCGCAGGCGTCGCTTTTTTTGCCATCAAACTCAATAAACGGGCTCTGTATCTTTTCTTCGCTTATTTTTCAATATTAGTGGGGATTTTCCTTTTTCTGTCGGCATTGACGCTGTTTCCTTTTTCTTTCAAGCAGGCGTGGCCGCTCGTGGCGGTTTTTTCCGGTCTTGCCCTCATTCCCGCAGGCTGGCGGAGGTACAGGACGTTAAACATCAAATTCATAGTTCCATCTCTAGCCTTCATTGCGCTTGGCGTATGCTTGCTTATTTTTTCATTCCGTGTGGTTCCTTTCAAATTTTCACAGTTTATCCTACATTGGTGGCCGCTTCTTATCCTTTTGGCGGGTGTTCTTCTCATACTCCTGACTTTAGGAACAAAATCCACAAGCGAGGAAACAAAACTATGAGAAGCGCCGTAGGGCGCTTCCTTATCCTGCCGACAATTTTTTTGTTTTCCTGCGCAACTCAAACAGCCGTACGGCAAAACAATCCTCAATCACCGGCGCCTGTGGCGGCGCCGGCGGTTTCTGACGTTCCCAAAACGCCTCCCCAAACCAGCGGAACGGCGCCTCCCATAGAAGCGCCCGTTCCGCCTCCGGTGCCGTCCGGCGGCGTCGCCGCCGAAATACGACTATTGGTGTATTCAGGGATACCGTCATCCCTACTGAAGGCGCTCGAACTTATCCGCGACAACAACCTTTCAAACGGCGAATTTGGCAGAAACATGAACGCGGTGATTGTGTATATGCTCCAGCGGCTGTATCCTGGCGTTCAAGGACAATTTCCCACAGCGAGTCCGCCTCAAAATGCAATTTACAGCAAAATTTTGATGGGTGTCGATAAAGGCATTTATACGGCGCCGCCTCCAGATGGAGATTATCTTGAATACATCCTGCCGTTTCTAGCTTTAATCAAAGGCGCGGAAGCCGCAAGGTTGCTTACAAGCCTTCCCGATTTGGAAAAAGCGGTCGCGCTTTACCCCAATGGGGTTGCGCCCTGGTATTTTATCGGATTTGCCTATGAAAAAACCGGACGTTTCACCGAAGCGCGCGCCGCGTATTCAGATGCGCTCGCCATATCAAAAGAGTGTTATCCGGCCGCGCTCGGCTTGGCGCGCCTCATGGCTGGCGAGGGGCGGTATCAAGACGCGGCGCAGATGCTGTCAGACGCGCTCATGGTTTTTCCCGATAACATGAACATCAAGCGGCAGCTTGCGATTACGTATTACGAAATGAAAGATTGGTCCCGCGCGGATGGCGCCATTGCGGACATTGTAGAGAAAGACGGCAAGGACGGGGATTTTATACTCATGTATGCGCGGACGCTGATCGAACTGGAGCAGTTTTCCCGGGCGCAAAGACAGCTTGACGCCTATGCGCTCATCAATGCGAATAATCCAAACTATTTGTTTTTACGGGCGCGTATTCAAGCCGAAGGTTTCCATAACAGAGACGCTGCGCTCGGTTACCTCCGCGACGCGCATGCCATTGGGGAAGAAGCGTTGGTTTATATGGCGAAACTGCTTTTGGAATCGGATAAACAAGAGGAACAAGCCGAAGGAAAAACCATACTCGCCGGATTGCTCGACAAAGAGAATCCCTCTCTAGCCGTTGTTGAACTTGCCGTCATTGATGCGATCCGCCGCAAGACATGGGAAGAGGCGCGTCCGTATATGCGGCGCCTGCTTGACGAGCGCCGTTCTTCCGCAGACTTAATGAACGCTTACACGATTGAACACGGGCTGAACAACAACGCTTCCGCTCTCGCTTACGCCCGCGAAC
The DNA here is from genome assembly GCA_031279555.1 of Treponema sp. GTDB lineage: Bacteria > Spirochaetota > Spirochaetia > Treponematales > Breznakiellaceae > JAIRKH01. The sequence goes on from JAITIK010000140.1 coordinate 24,768, forward strand.
TGTTCCAGAAAGAGCCGTCGAACATTGAAGCGACGCTTGTCTATATTTCCGCATTGATCGATACGGGACGGATTGCCGAAGCCGCGTCTCTGATAGACGCCCGCATCAGCGCAGCACCTGCCGGCTCCGTGAAGTCCAACTATTATTACCTGCGCAGCCGTACAAGAAGCGGCGACGAAGCCCGCTTAAACGACCTTCGTTCGAGCCTTTTCGAGCATCCCCGAAATTTGCAATCGCTTATAGCCATGTTTGAGTACTACCATAGGCAAGGCGACCGCCGCGCGCTGTACTACTTGAAACAAGCGCTCGCTATTGACCCTGATAATCCGCAGTTAAAACGGTATGAAAAAGAATATTCAAATTAATGCGGGCGATGCCGCGCGCAATCATTCGCTTGCCTGAACTTTCCTTTCTAAAAAAATTGCTCGTAAAAACAAATGGGAATGAACGCGCAGTGCGATACTTGAACAAGGAAAAATACAATGCCGTTATTGCCAATGGGGAACTAGAAATAACGGACATAAGGGCAATTGAAAAACCGGAAGAAATATCGAAACTGTTGGCGGAAAAAGGGCTTCCCGCAAAACAAGTGTATTTGTTTACGGAAGATTTAGAGCATTATTTTTTAAGAGTAGTAGGAGGTGGCGGCAATGAATAGTCAAATATGCGCGTTAAGATCGGAATTTATTAAAAACAAACATTCGAAAATACTGTTAATAAAATGGACTTGTTTAATAACCGTCTAAAGTCGCCTGTCATAGTTTATGAGGCCGCGAATCAAAGCCATTCTTAGTGAATGTCGGTTACGGATGCTGGAGGTCACCCGTGGATTTCCTATCAGGACTCTTCCCGCGTTGATTCCCAAAACGGTTTAAAGATGGCGTTCTATGACCCAAACAGAACGAATCCAGTTGATAGCGGCGCTTACAAGGACGAAAACAACGTAGACATTACGGGTAGGTAGTCGCTGACGGTAGCCGCTAACTATGCGGTTACAGTCTCTCGCTCCAGTATCGAAAACCGTCCGTCCGGTGTAAAGGCTACGACGCCCGGCTGGGATGCCGCCATCGGCTATGCATCAGACGACTATTTCCGCATCGTGTAGTACATAAAGCAGCCATAGTGGAACTGCGCCGGATATGCGGTTGATTAGAGAATCTCTAACGCATAGGTAAAGGAATGCAAGAAAAGACTCAGAGGAAACGGCAGCCATTGCAACACCAACCCAGACGGACGCTTGTCTGGATTGCGGTTGCTGCGGCCGTCATAGCCGGAGGCGTTGCGCTTGCCTATGGCCTCGCGGCGGCTCCAGTTCCGGCGCTCTATGTTAAGAAGGGAAGCGAACAGTTGTGGCGGCGTATTATCGGAACGCAAAACCAATGGCAGATTGTGGCCTATAAAGCCGCGGCGTATGAAGCGGAACTTGAGAAAAACGATCCGCACGGCATTGCGGCTTCAAAGTGTCGCATGATGGACCCGCGCCGGAACAGGAAACCGGAGGGATTCGTGTATATCCTGTTTGTCCACGCGGGGATGTACCGGGGAGCCATAGTGTTGTCGGTGAATCCGTGGATGGTGTTCAGGAAAACCGCGACTCCGGCGTTCATCCGCGAGCGAGTCAAGGAAAAGGGCGGCGCAGATGGCTTGCTCTTGTTGGCCGGCGCGGCGAACAAAACCGTCCATGCGTGGGCATCTCAGTTGTCCTAGGAAGAGCGTGGCGTTTTTTTTTAGGAACGGTTAGATGCGGCGCGTGAGCGGCTTTTCTCCGATTACTCTTTTCAGCCGGGCGTCCGCGCCTATACATGGAGCGATGTGTGGGACATGGGTTTTGATGACAAACCTGCGTGGCTCTACGCGCCGCTCGCAATGACGCTGAAACAGCCAGCGTACCGGACGCCGGCGTTTGCGGCGGATCGGGTTCCTGAGCGGCGTTCATGGCATACCTTCGGCATAGAGGCGGACATACTCTGGGCTATCTCGCTTGCAAAATAAAAAACACGCGAAAAAGACTGAAAAAATGGCGGCTTTTTTGAAAGCTCCGGCCACTCAAATCGCAATCGCGGACGCCCTGCGTTGGGTTCCTGCGAGCCGTGATGGAAAACCGTACAATAATCTTGCGCGGCAGGCTCAACTGGCGTGGTTTGGCGCTTCTTTCGTGTGGCAACGCGCATCTTCTGAAACCGCCCTACAAGCGCAGACCCTAACGGCGAATGAACGCTTGCGCCTTCGCGCCGCCGGCTATGCCTACTGGACTTTTTGGTTCCGTGCGAATAGAATAGAACCATGATTATAGATTATCAGTCGGCGGCATTGATTATTGTTGACGTACAAAACGATTTTTGCCCCGCATATATGTCGGGCGAGAAGAGCCACCCCGAAGGCTCTCTTGCGGTGGCAGGCGGCGGCGAAGTGTGCGCTCCTCTCAATGCGGTGGCGAAACAGTTTGCCAGGCGCAATGGAAAAGTGATAGCGACGCAGGATTGGCATCCCAAGAAGCACGCCTCGTTCGCTTCGACGCACCCGGGCAAAAAGGCGGGAGACATTATAGATGTGGGTTCGGTGCAATCTCAAATTTTGTGGCCCGATCATTGTATTCAAGGTTCGCGCGGGGCGCGTTTCCACGACGACCTCAACCTTGATCTGGCAAATCTTATCATCCGCAAGGGATCGAACCCCCTTTTGGATTCGTATTCGGCTTTTTTTGAGAATGACCGGCAGACTGCGACCGGTCTTGACGGCTACTTGAAGGCGTTTTCGATTTCTACGGTTTTTCTGGGCGGTCTGGCGACCGACTACTGCGTGTTTTACACCGCCATGGATGCGGTGCGCCTGCATTACAAGACCTATGTCTTTACGGACGCGGTACGCGGCGTGGATTATCCGAAAGGCTCTGTTGAACAGGTTCTCAGCGCCATGTCAGTCACGGGTGTCGGCATGATAAAAACGTCCGATATTTTGCAAAACTAAGAGAAACGCTATGGAACACACTTCAGCGCTGTTTACGGATTTCTATTCTCTTACAATGGCGTATGGCTACTGGAAAAATCAGATGACATCCCGTTCGGTTTTTGAGATGTTTTTTAGGAAACAACCCTTTTCCGGCGGCTTTTCCATCTTTGCGGGGCTTGAAACGTTGCTTGAGCGGCTTAAAGCGTTTGCCTTTTCTCCAGATGATATTCTCTATTTGAAGGACTTGCGCCTTTTTGGCGACGGTTTCCTTGATTACCTCAAAGATTTCCGTTTCAAGGGATCGCTCTGGGCTATGGACGAAGGTACGGTTGTTTTTCCTCAGGAACCGCTTGTCAGGATCGAAGGGGATTTGATCGAGTGCCAGCTTATCGAAGGCATGGCGCTCAACGCGATCAACTTTCAGTCCCTTATCGCCACAAAAACGGCGCGTGTCTGGCTCGCGTCGGGCAAGGGGGCGGTTATGGAGTTTGGCTTGCGCCGCGCCCAAGGACCGGACGGGGCTATGAGCGCTTCCCGCGCCGCGTTTATCGGCGGGGCGTGCGGCACAAGCAATACGCTTGCGGGCAAGGAGTACGCCATTCCCACGCTGGGAACGATGGCGCACGCATGGATCATGGCGCATGAGAGTGAAGAAGCCGCTTTCGAGGCGTACGCTGATCTGTATCCCGATAAAACCATTTTCCTTATCGACACGTATGACACCTTGAAAAGCGGCGCTCCCAACGCGATTAAAGTTGGCAGGAAACTCGCAGAAAAAGGCAAGAATTTCGGCGTACGGCTTGATTCGGGCGATATTCACTACCTCTCCGTTGAAGTCCGAAAGATGCTTGATGCGGCCGGCTTGACCGGCGCGACTATAACCGTATCCAACGATCTTGACGAGATCATTATTCAAGCGCTTAAAGACGCGGGCGCTCCGGTCAACACATGGGGCGTAGGCACGCGCATGGTGACGGGCGGCGAAGAAGCGGCCTTTACCGGCGTATACAAACTTGCCGCCCGCGATGACGGGAAAGGCGGCTTTATTCCAGTCATGAAGTTTTCGGATAATCCTGATAAAACCACTACGCCGGGCGTTAAACAGGTATGGCGCATTACAGACGTAAACGGCATGACCGTCGCGGATGCGCTTGGGCTTGACGGAGAGGATTTAATCGAAAAGGGCAACCGTTGCGTTTTGTGGCATACTGCGGCGGATTACCGGCATTTCTCCCATACTATAGACGGGGGCGTGGAACCGCTTCTAAAACTCCGCCTCGACAAAGGCGTTCACATTGTTGAAAATCCGCGTCTGATTGATATACGCCGCCGCGTTCAAAGCGGCCTTGACAGTTTTGATCCAAGTTATAAGCGTTTCTTAAACCCCCATATTTACAAGGTTTCCATTACGGAGAAATTGCGCGATCTGAAACTGGAACTTATTCAGCAGTATTTGGGATGATTGTGTCCGTCACAGACAGACACGACGCATGCTTTAGCGGCACAAATACCGCGCCAATGTCGCCATCAACTCGGCGACGTCAATGGGTTTCGCCAGATGTCCGTTCATTCCCGCGGCAAGGCATGCGTTAATATCCTCATTGAATGCGTTGGCCGTCATAGCGATGATGGGAATCTTCGCCGCGCTGTCCGTGCCTAAAGAGCGAATCTGTTGGGTCGCCCCGATCCCGTCAAGTTCCGGCATTTGCATGTCCATCAGGATTAAATCGTACTGCTCGCCTTTTTCCTTGAATTTATCAACCGCCTTGTTTCCATTATTGACGAATTCAAGAGAAGCTTGGGTTTCTTCAAGGATGCTGCCCAAGATTTCCTGATTGATTTCAATATCTTCAGCGACAAGCAGCCGTTTGCCTTCAAGTTTCCCCGTGAGATCCACATTGCGAGGCGTTTTTTGTTCGATGATGCCGGTGTGATTCAAAAGGTTTACGATAGTATTGTACACCGTTGACGGCAACGCCGGCTTTGGCAGGAAATGGCCGATAGTGATTGCGGGGCTGATGTTTTTTTCGATATCCAGCCAATCCGCAACCGACATGATCACGAGAGCGATATTTTTATCAATACACCGTATTTCATGTAGCACGTTCGCTCCATTTTCGTTGGGAAGTTGCCAATCGACAAACGCGATATTGTATGCGTCTCCGTTCTCATAACTCTTTTTAGCCAGTTCGACGCCCTTTGCGCCGGAAAGAGCGGTGTCGCACGGTATTGAGAATGTTGAGAGTATATGAGCGAAGTATTCAAGCGCATCTTGGCTGTCGTCAACAACCAGAGCTTTAATGCCAAAGGGATTCAGAACGATTTCCTGAAGCGAGTTATTGCCGTAGGGAAGCGTCAACTCAAAAATAAAAGTCGTTCCTTTTCCAAGCTCGCTTTCAATCCAAATATCCCCATCCATGAGTTGTAGAATTCTTTTGCAGAGGACTAAACCGAGTCCTGTACCGCCGAATTTACGAGTGATGCTGCTGTCCGCCTGTTCAAAAGAATGGAAGAGTTTCGCCTGCTGTTCGGGTGATATGCCGATCCCATTGTCAGCCACCTCGACATGGAGCTTTACATGCGTCCCGCCCGTCTCGACCGTTTCTCCCGTATCACCGATTGGCGTATGGATGATCCTGATTGTGATGGTTCCATCTTCGGGCGTGAATTTATTCGCATTTGACAACAAGTTAAGCAGAACCTGAGAGAAACGCAGTTCGTCGCCCACAATGGCGCGTGTAAACAGCGAATCAAAGTCAACGATCAGTTTTTGGCGTTTTTCTTCAAATTTGATGCGCATGACAGTTATCGTATTCTGGATCATTTTTTCAAAGTCAAATTCCTTTGCGACAATCTCAAGTTTGTTCGCTTCAATTTTTGACATATCGAGAATATCATTGATAAGTCCCAGAAGCTGTTTGGAAGCCATGTCAATCCTGTCAAGACAGTACTGCAAGCGTTTCGTGTCGGTCGCTTTTTTTGCTATGGTGGTCATCCCGATAATGGCGTTCATGGGCGTGCGGATTTCGTGGCTCATGCGGGAAAGGAAGTCGGTTTTTGCTCTTGACGCGGAAATAGCCTCCTCCCTGCTTTTCATAAGGTTGAGCGTTGTATCGTTCTTCAAAATAGCGGCGACAAGAAGAATTGCCGCGGAATGAAGGATGCTTATTTCCTGTTGGGGAAAAATGCGCCCGGTCTTGCAATCGTCAAAGCTGAAAAAACCCCAGAATTCATTTTTGAAGTAAATGGGGATTCCCAGCGTAGATTTTGCGCCGCGCTTTTCAAACCGCGCGCGCTCCTTCTCGCTCGGATAATTTTCTGTACTCTGATTTACGTACTTGTTTTCTTTTGCCACGGCGTACCATGTCGGCGCATCCCGTAAATAATCCACTCTAGCGCAAGATTGACGGTCTATGTAAGGAGGAACGCCTTCAAACCATTCAAAAATAGCGTCGGCGCACAATCTGTCGTTTTCATTAACACAATTCTTCCATATAAGGATGCGGTTCGCCTCAACGCCTCGCCCGATGTTTTGCAGGAATTCCCACACCACATTGTCAAAATGAGCGGTGTCGGTCATCACGATACGGGACGCTTCCGCATTGATGATCCGCAAAAGCTTGTCCTGATGAAGCAATTCCCGTTTTGTTTCTTTGACAAGGGTTAAATCAAGTCCGAAACAAACCAGCACAAATGACCCTTTATACGGTATTTTTTTGAAAATGACGCGAAAAGAATGTGGTTTGCCGTGTACAATCACTTCGGTCTCGAAATCAAGGCTGCCAGTCTGAACAACGGAGACGAGCCGCTCCGCAAGCGGTATTGAAAGCCGTCCGTCAGCCTGACGCTCCGGTATGCAATTGGCGATGATTGCTGATCCGTTTTTTATTATATCATCTTTGAAGGAATAGCCGAAAAATTTTACTGCCGCGGGGTTGCAGTCAATAAGCTGAAATTTATCGTTAAAAACCAGGCTTATTTCGGGATTGGTGTCAAGGAGAAGTTGGTTGAATCCCTGGCTTTCCTGCAACGATCGCATCGCTGTGTCAATATCTGTCTTGAGGTGTTCGTTGTAATGCTCTTTTTGAATGAGGGTTGCATGGAGTTGTTCCTCGATTCGTTTGAGTTTGTTAATGTCAATACTGGCGCCGAGCGCGCGGATCGGTATGCCTTTCTCTCCCCACTCAACGATTTGAATGACAACCTGACTCCAGAAGTAGACGTTTGGGTTGGTTGCGGCATAAAATCTGATTTCTTCGTTAAAACAGTCGGTCTCACCAGTCAATAAAGAGGAGAATGCGCGCTGTATCCGTTCTCTATCCTCATGGTGTACGGCGTTAAGCCACACCTGTAGTTTCTGTACGTTGTCTTTAGAGACTGCGGCGTTTAACCCGCTGTTCCTGCGTCCTTTGAACAAGATCATGCCTTTGGCAATATCCAATTCCCAATATGAAAAACCCGCTATTTTTGAGATGAAATCTATCTGATCTTTCTGCTCTTTGATCTGCTCCTCATCGGATTTAAGATGAGTTATGTCTTCAATCATACCAAGGACCCGCGACGGATTCCCCTGAGCATCCCGTTCCACAATAAAAGCTTGGTCATGTACCCAGATAAAACTGCCGTTCTTGTGGAGGATGCGGTACTGCGTCTTGTACGAAGCGGCTGCGCCGGCGAGATACTCATCCATCAACTGGTTTATCCTGTCAAAATCTTCAGGCATCACGAGGTTTTCCCATACTTCGTTTTTGCGGAAGAATTCGCCTTCATCATATCCAAGTATTCTTTCGTATTGTTTGCTGTAGGAACCTGTTTTATCGGGGAGGCGCATTTCCCAAATGCCTATGTTCGCATTATCAATGATAAAATCACGCGTATCTGAAGAATAGGTAGTGTTATTGAAAAAAGAATCCGGTAAATGTGGAGAGGCTTCTATATTTATCATAATTATACCAATAATAAAATGATTGTATATAAAAGTCAAGTTGCAAGTTGTGCGGGCTGCGGTTTGCGGATTGCAAAAACAGCGGAGTATTGGCAGGAAATCTTTAGACTTGCGGCTTGATTGTCGATAAAAGAAGTAGTATGAAATTAGTTTTCAAGTTAGTCGCCATTGCGCTCTTTTTTCTCCTCGCTATCGGGATGCTTATTGGCGCTTCTATATGGGAAGGAACCGCAGCGGTTGCGCCTGACGGCGTTTTGCCTCATACCGGTTATTACGCGGCCACCAACGCTTTTCCGAGAGATACTGTAGTGATTGTCGCTAATCTTGAGAATGGCAAAACCATCCAGGTTGCTGTTGCTGCGGCGTTAGATAATTCCAGCGTATTGATACTCCTCTCCAGAGAAGCCGCCGATGCTATAGCCCTGTCTGCGAATTACCCGGGCAGAGTGCGTTTAATGGAAGCCATTGATCCAGTAACGATGCTTCCTCCCATGGAAAACAAAATTTCAAATGGGGATCCAGACTACGATCCAATGGCTCGAATCAGTTCAGCATCGCCAAATTCCCCCGCGCCGGCTCTTGCGGATGAGGGAGGCGTTCCGGCGGAAGAGGTCGTTGCCGAAGACGATGCGCCGTCTCCGCTTCCGGAAGAGGGCGATGCGCTTGTTTTTGTGGAAGCGGGAGGCGTTCCGGCGGAAGAGGGTGCTACCGAAGACGATGCGCCGCCTCCGCTTCCGGAAGGGGGCGATGCGCCCGTTCTTGCGGAAGCGGGAGGCGTTCCGGCGGATGCCGAAG
>JAITIK010000149.1 GCA_031279555.1 Treponema sp.
ATGTCACTCCGATTCCCCATAACGGTTGCAGACCCCGTAAGACTCGGCGTATATAAGGAGAAATCATGGCGCGATATACAGGTCCTGTGTGCCGTTTATGCCGCACCGAGCAAAAAAAATTGATGCTTAAGGGCGATAGGTGCAAAAGTGATAAATGTCCGATCAATAAAAAACGGGCTGCTCCTGGAAAGGATCCAAAGGCTCGGATGGGGAAACGTTCCGATTACGGCATTCAACTCCGTGAGAAGCAGAAACTCAAACGAATTTATGGCATGCAGGAGAAACAGTTTAAACTTTTCTTCGAGAGAGCGTTGCGTATGCCGGGGATTACGGGTGAAAATTTATTTGCGCTTCTTGAACGTCGTCTTGACAATGTGGTGTATCGGTTGCGTTTCGCAGTGAGCCGGAGTCAGGCGCGGCAGCTTGTTCTGCATGGGCATGTTACGGTTAATGGAAAACGGGTGAATATTCCTTCCTATCTGGTGAAGCGTGAAGATGAAATTGCTATTGATGAAAAAAGCAAGGATATTGCGCTTGTGAAAGATGCGTTGAAGGAATTTGGCAAGTCAGGAGTGATGCCGTGGTTGCGACTTGATCCTGACGCAATGAAAGGCGTATTTTTGGCTGTTCCTCGCCGTAATGATATTACTGATCTTGCAGATATTAAAGAACAGATGATCGTTGAGTTGTATTCGAAATGAACCGCTCAGCGGAGTCGCAGGAGGGCAGGCTTTTCGTGGAAAAGCCTGTTGTTCAATAGGGAAGTTATTGTATTGAGGTCTGTTGTCTTGACAGCAATGGCGTAGGAATCGCCTAAAGAGTGAGGCAACGGAAACTGACGGAAGGACGTAGTCCTGAAGGCGGTTGGAGCGGTGAGGCGCGGCGTTCTAGGGGAACGTCGCTTTTAACGCGTTCCCCTTCTATAAGAAAATGCAGAAAGGAGACTCAATGGCCCGCAAAAATCTTCTTCAAGGATTTAAACGTCCAAAGGGAATAGCTTTTGAGCATAGCGAATTAAACCAAAATTATGGTAAATTTACCGTATCTCCGTTTGAATCCGGAATGGGTGTGACGATGGGTAATACCTTGCGTCGAATACTTTTGTCTTCTATTCAAGGGTATGCTATTTCCGCTATTAAGATAACGTCGTATAATAGCGATGGGACGCCGCACACTATTTCCAGCGAGTTTGAGAATATACCGAATATTGTGGAAGATACGCTGGAAGTTATCAATAATTTAAAGAAGATCCGCTTGAAATTGCCTGAAGATCAGGAGTTGACTACGGTTTTGTATGAATGGAAAGGCGCTTGTGAGGTAAAAAGCGATGATTTTGTGAAACCCGGACTCATTGATGTGATGAGCGCCGGTCAGCATGTGATGACGTTGATGGATAATGCATCGCTTGAATTTGAGATTCAGATAGACTTGGGGCGGGGGTATGTACCGTCTGAAGCGAATGAAGAAGCCATTGAAGAGATCGGTACCATTCCGTTGGACGCTATTTACTCGCCGGTGAAGAAGGTGAAATATACGGTTGAGCCGGTCCGTGTGGGACAGCGGAGCGATTATGACAAGCTGACGCTTGAAGTGTGGACTGACGGAACTGTTACGCCGGATGATGCGGTAGCTGAAGCCGCGAAGATAGCGAAGGATCACTTCTCGGTATTCATCAATTTTGATGAGGGCGGTTTGATTGCCGACAATACGCCGGATGAAAGTGACAGCTTGTTGCGTTCCGTTCTTGACACAAAGATCGAAGAACTCGAATTGTCGGTGCGCTCTTATAATTGCCTTAAAGGAGCGGATATCAAGACGATAGGTGAATTGATTCAAAAAACCGAAGACGACTTGAATAAGGCGCGTAACTTTGGGAAAAAGTCCTTGCAGGAAATTGTAGAAAAACTGAAGGAATGGAACTTGAATCTGGGAACGACCGATTTCAGCAACTTGAAACATGTGATAAAAACCACATCAAAAAAGGAAGTGCAAGATGAAGCATAGAAGAGGATTTAATCCGCTTGAACGCAGGGCTGCCCACCGGAAAGCCATGATTCGAAATATGATAACCTCTCTGTTTAGGTATGAACGTATTAGAACAACTAAAGCTAAGGCTCTGGAAGTGAGACGTTTTGCGGAGAAATTGATTACCAGAGGGAAGATTGATTCGGTGCATAACCGCCGTATCGCCTCAAGCCGCTTGTACGATGAGGCCGTGGTGGCGAAACTATTCACTGACATTGGTCCGCGCATGAAAGACAGAAATGGCGGTTATACCCGTATTCTGAAACTCGACGAGCGTGGCGGAGATGCGGCGGAAGTGGTCCTGCTTGAACTGGTTGATTATAAGCTGGATACAAAGGAGACTTCTGACAAGAAAGCAAAAAAAGAAGAAAAAAAGACCGCCAAGAAAGAAAAGGTTAATGGCAAGGCGTAGGGAGGCTGGGTATGTCAAAAGCGCATAGAGGAAAAGGTTTGCAAGAATTGCCGAATCGCGGAAAGGCGGAGTGTCCGATTTGCAAGCGCGTCGTAAAGGTTTTATATGAAGAAAAAGGAGAAAATGACGGCAAGCTGAAAGTTTGCAAGGTTTGTAAAGCCGCGATAAAACATGGCAAGAAAAAGGCGGCTGTCTCATAAGCTGTGTGCATACAGGATGTTGTTTCAAAATGTGTTTTGGAACAAGCTCACATGGATATGAATTTTTGATGACAAAACCAGTGTGAATCAGCGAGAAATCCTGTATGGATAGGCTTTTGGAAGATTGATTTGCAACAGCTCGGCGCATGGGAATTCGTTGTATTCTGTAAATAGTGTTTGTCATTGGTCAAAAGGAGTTATATATGACTTTAAAGAATGTCGCGCCGTTGCCGAATATTCCGTGGGAAGAGAGGAAAGGTGGCGGTAATGCCGGTCACAATTCGCCGTTGTGGCGGTATTCTGGCAACCCAGTGATTCCTCGTAATGCGACGGCTCGTTCGAATAGCATCTTCAACAGCGCGGTTGTACCTTTTAAGAAAAGCGATGGTACGCAATTTGCGGGCGTATTCCGTTGTGATGATACGGCGCGTCAGATGAATATCCATGTTGGGTTTAGCGATGACGGTTATAAATGGAAGATAGCCGATGAGCCGATAAATTTTGTTAGACCAAATGATCCTGATTTTCCCACTTCTGATTATAAATACGATCCGCGGGTGGTGTTTGTAGAAGATCGTTACTACATTATCTGGTGCAACGGCTATCATGGCGCATGCATCGGCATAGGGTATACGTTTGATTTTGAGAAATTTTATCAGTTGGAAAACCTTCTTATGCAGTACAACCGGAACGGCGTCCTCTTTCCTCGCAAGATAGACGGAAATTTTGCCTTGCTCAGCCGTCCAAGCGATTCCGGACATACGCCTTTTGGAGACATTGTGTATTCGGAAAGCCCGGACATTACCTTCTGGGGCAAGCATCGGCATGTTATGTCGCCCTCAGACGGATGGCAAAGCACTAAGATCGGCGCGGGCCCCGCTCCGATTGAAACGAGCGAAGGCTGGTTGCTTTTTTACCATGGCGTCTTAACGAGTTGCAATGGGTTTGTGTATGCGTTTAGCGCGTGCTTGCTTGATATTGACAAGCCGTGGAAGGTAATAGCCCGTCCAAAACCCTACCTCATCACGCCGCAGGAAATTTACGAATGTGTAGGTGATGTGCCTAATGTCGCTTTCCCCTGTGCGGCTCTTGTTGACGGAGCGACGAATCGGATCGCCATATACTATGGTTGCGCGGATACGGTTACCGGATTGATTTTCGGCAAGATTGATGAGATTGTCGACTGGATTAAACAGAATAAGAGATAGGGTGAGACACGTATCGCTGGTTCTGCCGTGGTATACCGCTGTTGACGGCGAGGGCTATGTTTGCTAAAAAATTGTAAGGCAATTTCTTCAAATGCAGAGTGGCGTAAACCTCGCGGTCTGAGCGTTATACGTTGGTGGAGGCGTTATTTTTTATATGAAGCTGTTCCGGAATGCGCCCGAGCGCGACAGTTTTTGGAATAGCTTTTTTAGATTTAACGGAAAAATTGAGTTTTGACTGGTTTTTCCACGAGATTGCTTTTTTCAAAATGTCAGATTTTGCAAAAAGCTCTATGGTTGAAAAGAGATGAAAGATATAGCCCTCATACAGTGGGTAAATGAACTGTCCCATGAATTAAAAGGAAATATTCTGCCGTTTTGGTTGAAATACGCGCGCGACACCGAAAGTGGAGGCTTTTACGGCAATTTGAACAACAGCAATGACGGCGAGGCGAGGAGTCCCCGTTCTGTTGTAATGGTTTCCCGTCATCTATGGACGTACAGCGCCGCGGCGCGGTTTTTGAAAGAGCCTGCGTTGCTTGCCGGCGCGGACTATGCGTACGCCTATTTGTGCAAAACCTTTTTTGACAAGCGGTATAGCGGAGTGTATTGGGCTGTGACTCAAGACGGCAAGCCGGCGGACAACCGGAAGCAGATTTATGGCGAGGCGTTTGCCGTTTATGGACTTTCCGAATTTGCTTCCGCTGTAGCTGAATATCGGAGTAAGGATGCCGCGGAGACGATATTGGACGCCGCCCTTGCCATTTTTGATCTACTGGAAATTCATGCGCGGGATCATCAACTCAAGGGCTACTGTGAAGCCTTGGGCGTGGACTGGTCTGTTATTGTGAATACAAAATTGTCGCCTGTTGATATTGACTGCGACAAGTCAATGAATACGAATCTCCATGTTATGGAGGCGTGGACAAGCCTGTTGCGCGCCGTAAAATTGTTGCGTCCCCAATGCGCCGCCTTGCATGATACGATACGCTCCTCTCTGGAAAGCCTTATCGCCGCAACTGTCGAGCATATTTTTGGAGCGGATTGTCATCTTAATCTGTTTTTTACCAAAGACTGGTCGGTGATGACCGACGTCATCTCTTTTGGGCATGATATTGAGGCGAGCTGGTTGCTCTGGGAGGCCGTTGAAGAAACCGGGAACAAACAGCTTTGCGAGAAAATCAAGCCGTTTGTACTGAAAGTTGCTGATATAACGCTCATGGAAGGGTTTGATCCTGTGACTGGCTCTCTGGAAAATGAAATCCATGACAAGGCGAAAAACTCTCCGTCTGGACGGCGCGACCGCACTCGCATCTGGTGGTGCCAAGCTGAAGCTATGGTTGGCTTTTTTAACGCCTACCAGCTTTCAAAAGATGAGAAATTTCTTGACGCTTCTTATCGTCAATGGCTGTGGATAAAAAGATTCCAAAGGGACATACAAGCAGGCGAGTGGTTTTGGGCGGTTTCCCCACAGGGAAAGCCGGATTATAACCAACCTAAAGGCGGCAATTGGAAGACGCCTTATCACAATGCGCGCAGTTGTATGGAACTGTTGCGGCGTTTGTCGGAGGTTCATATGATGAAACGGTTCGAGCGGAGGATCAATCAACTTAAAGCTGAACATTACGCCTTGATTTCTCGAAAAAATATTCCCAACTACGCCGATGGATCAGGCAGGCCGGGAAATGGCGTCTTTACACGGTACAAGTATCCGGTCATTACGGCGGAACATACGCCGCTTTTCTGGCGCTATGATTTTGATCCCAAGACAAATCCCTATCTGATGGAACGCATGGGGATCAACGCCGCTTTCAACGCAGGCGCGATAAAACTTGACGGACGGTATTGTCTGGTGGCGCGTGTTGAAGGAGCGGATCGCAAGAGTTTTTTTGCCGTTGCGGAAAGTCCCAATGGCGTCGACAACTTTGTGTTCCACGATTATCCGATTCTACTTGAGCAAGGCGTTGATCCTGATGTGAATGTTTACGATATGCGCCTAACCCTCCACGAAGACGGCTGGATATACGGCATTTTCTGCTCGGAACGAAGGGATTCTAACGCGCCGAAGGGCGACACCTCAAGCGCGAAGGCCAGCGCAGGCATTGTCTGCACCAAGGATCTGAAAACGTGGCGGCGTTTGCCCGATCTTAAAACCGTGTCTCCACAACAACGGAACGTTGTACTTCACCCTGAATTCGTGAATGGCAAGTACCTGTTTTACACCCGGCCGCAGGATGGTTTTATTGAGACCGGTTCGGGCGGCGGCATTTGCACCGGTTTTTCGGAAACGATGGAGAACGCCGAGGTGAAGGAAGAAGTCATCCTTGACGAAAAAATATACCACACCATCAAAGAGGTGAAAAACGGCATGGGCGCCGTTCCCATTAAGACGGCCAAGGGATGGCTCCACATTGCGCATGGCGTACGCAACACGGCCGCCGGACTTAGGTACGTGATTTATGCGTTTGTCGCCGCTTTGGACAATCCCCGCAAGGTCATAGCGACTCCCGGCGGCTATCTGATTGCGCCGCAGGGTGAGGAGCGGGTAGGGGACGTGTCAAACGTAGTTTTTACGAACGGCGCCATTGCGGATGAAAACGGACGGCTTTTGATCTATTACGCCTCCTCCGACACCCGTTTGCATGTTGCGGAAACTAGCGTCGAGCAACTGCTGGATTACTGTTTCAATACACCTGTTGATCCGCTTACATCGCAGGATTCGGTAAAGCGACGGATTGCGTTGATCAAGAAAAATTTAGGAGGGCGGCAAGAAGGAAACGAGGCTTGAAACGCCTGTGGCGTAACGCTTGGCGTTTCGCCCGTTTCGTTTCTCCCTTTCCTTTCGTGTTCAGCTTTTGCTATGCCTTCTTAATAAACCGCCGATTTCTTCTGGCGAGAGCGGGCGGGATGCGCCTTCCATCAAACCGTCGAGCGATACATTTCCAATGCGAATGCGCCGCAACACCACGGGGTGCAGATGAAAGTAAGAAAAAACGCGGCGTATTTCCCGATTTTTTCCTTCTATTAATACCACCCGTATCGCTTTTCCGCCGATACGGGTGATTTTTTTCGCCTGATAGATTACTCCTTCTATTACAACGCCGCGCAAGAAATCGTCAATGACTGTATCGGGAATGTGTCCAGACGCTTCCACGAGGTACTCTTTTTCGATGTTTGAAGAAGGGTGGCTGATTTTTGCGGCGAAATCCCCGTCATTGGTGAAGATGACAAGACCAGAGGAGCGGTAATCAAGACGCCCGACATTGTAAAGGCGCGCTTCAATGAAGGCGGGAAGAAGGTCTTTTGCAAGCCGCCTGCCTTGGGGGTCTGATGAACTGCAAATATATTCGGGCGGCTTGTTGAGAAGGAGGTAAAGAAAGCTGGTTTGAGTGACAACCGGAATTCCGTCAAGGAGGACCGCGTCGTCCGCGTTGACTTTTGTCCCCAAAACGGAGACGGTTGCTCCATTCACGGAAACTCGCCCATCTGTGATGAGTTTCTCGGCGGCCCTGCGGGAGGCGACTCCCGCGTGGGCGAGGTAGGTTTGCAAGCGGATTGGCGACATGCGGATAGTTTACTGTATTAGTCGCGTCGATTCAAGCATCCTGTCGATTATTCGCCTGTTTTTGTCGATGAAGTCTTTATAGCCGTTGATCTGGAAAACATAATAGCAGGCGCCTTTTGGATAAAAATGCATTATCATTTTGTTAACTTGTTAGTCGCAAGTTCTCAGATGGACTCAATAATGTTGCCGAACACCTTCAACCGCTTTAATTTGGGCAAAAACCGGTGGAAATCTTCGGAAATCACCCGCCTCGTCACCCATACCGAAGGATATTCCGTCCGCACGGTGCGAAGCCATCCCCTAAACCGCCCCCACATCCCTTCACTTTCGGTTAATCCATGCCCCGTTAAAACAGCATAACTTAAGCCTTGGCAAAACACATGCGTTTCCATCGACTTCTTGGCCGTCTCTACTTCTTGAAACTTTTCGCCGCTTTGGATGGAGCCGGCAATGTCCCCCTTCCCCCTCTTCTCAAGCGAATACGTCCAGAAATGACGCCCAAATCCTCCCGGCCTGCTCTTCATCTCCCCAAACAATCCCTC
>JAITIK010000174.1 GCA_031279555.1 Treponema sp.
ATTCATCCACGAGGCGATATGCTGGCAAGCGTTGTTTCGTTCATTCCACCCCTCTCCTTTCGGGTTTTTGTCTGGCAACTTGGCCATATCAGAAGACGGGTGTTTTTTCTATATCCCCCCTTAAAACTCGAAATTCGGCCTGAAAGGTTATCAGCAACATACAGGAAATCAAAGCCCGCAACGGACGTATCATTGCCATTGTAAGCGAAAACGATACTGTAATGAAAGATATTGCCGACTATGTGATTGAGATTCCGGCAACCGAAGTGTGTTTCAACCCTTTGTTGACTATCATTCCTCTGCAACTTCTGTCGTACCATATTGCTGTAACAAAACGGCGCGATGTGGACAGACCGAGAAATCTTGCGAAATCGGTTGCTGTCGAGTGACATGTCAGAATTTACGATTTTTTCAATTTTGTCAATTAGGAGCCATTCCCGAAACGCGAACTATGCCTCCCTTCCGACTGCGGAGAGGGTGAAAGCGGGAGGGGGCTTCTAAAAGCGTCTTTTTTACTTGCCTTCCGGCTTTTTTATCGGTATTTTATAAACATGGGTAAAATTAAAACGGCTCTGGAAATAGCGCTGGAGCGAACCGAGTCCATCAAAAGCGATAAAGGCGCTATCGAACAGTTTGAGGCGAAGCAGATAGGGAAACGCCTTGCAAGCTCCTTTTTGGAAAACCCCGAAAAGAGCGCGAAGGCGCTTGAAGACGCTATAAAAAAAGCCCCAAAGGAACAGAAAGCAAGCCTCAAGGAAGGCATGTTTGAAGTGTTTATGGCCCGCATAACCCTTCCATCCGCGCAAGAAGACGAAGCGCATCTACACGCCGTAGGAAAAGGCTTGCAAGCCATTGTTAAAAACAACCATTTCCACGGCTTGTACCGTCAAATGCTGGATGTCCTGTCCCACTACCTTGAGGAAAACGCCCAATATGAGGATGCCGTCAAACGGCAATATGAACCGAGGCTCCGAAAAAAGGAAGCCGAATTGTCCAAGCGTTATGGACAGCCGGTAAAACTCGATCCGTTTCAGGATCCGGAATTCGCCGCTTTTTACAAGCAAAATATGGACGCTTTCAAGGCAAACTACCAAGCGGTTGTGGACGAAACGCGCCAGGAAGCGGCGGCAGCTTTTGAAAACGCGCGGGATTAAGCGCGGCGTGAGGCAACGCCCTGCGGGAAACGGTTCGAGGCTTCTTGCGGTTTTTTAATTTGTCATTGCGCCTTTTTTGAAGGTGTTATGATAGGTTTATGTTCTTGGGAAGGATTTCAGGCATAAAATCAGACTTCTCGCGGCAAGACAATTATGGCGGCGGGGATTGGTTTTGTTGAGCCTCCACATCCTAAATTCGCGCTCTTTTATCAAATTTTACATAAAAACACTCCATTCTTAGGCGAAGAAAAATCGTCTGGATGTAGAAACAATATATCGAGGCTGTTCCAAAATTTCAGTTCTGGAACAGCAACCTTAGATGTAATAGAAAAACCGGGGCCAAAATGCTAATAATATTGGCATTATTGGTATTTTTCCCGGTTTTTCGGAAGCCTGTTCCAAAACCAACCCGAACGCACGTTCGCGTTGGTTTTGGAACAAGCCCGATTGGCAGTCGTTTCTGTGTGGTATTTAGGGCGTAGCTCTTTATGGGTTAATACCCCCGCCCCTTTGGGCGGCTACTGGGGGGGGGGGGGGTATATTCCACCGCATACGCAAAGATTTCAAAGAGAAATCTTCACAATACCGCAGAGCTTGCCCTGCGGTTGTTTATTGGCAACTACTTTCGCTCTATCGGCAGTTATTTTTATCCCATTGGCAACTACTTTTGACCGGTTGGCGGCAACCGCCGGCGCAATACTATAAAAAGCCGCTTTGCGACTTAGAAAGGAGAAAGTTATGGCCCATTATTCGGACTGGCTCCTGGCGACCCGGGACGGCGATTTGGTGATGGCAAAGGCTCGGCTGATCGCCCTCGCCGCGTCGGGCGTCTCCACGGCGCGGGCGATGGTGGAGACTTATCTTATAGGCATGAGTTTGGCGAAAAGAGAGTGTACGTTACCGGCACCCCGTCGGATCCGGCCAACAAAGGCTACTGGTTATGCCATTCGGTGATCGCGCATAGGGAAACTCCACCTTCCAACCCGATGCGTTGCGGAAATCATTTTTTATCCAGTTCAAGAAGGATGTGGTTCAATTCAACTACGGCGACAGCGGGAAGACCGTGTATTTTGTGGTCATAACAGAGAACGGCGGCAAGCAGGGGGTCCAGTGGGGCAAATGGGTTCGGCGCTCATACCGTAAGGGCGGACGGATAAAAGAAAAAGGAGGCGTCTATGGCATATTAAGACGGATATGCGGCGCCGCATGAAAGGCGTATAAACGCGAAAGATGTTCCTTGAAAGCAGCCGTTGGTTGCGGGAACCGCCGCGGAAATATACGGCAAAGTTCGTACATAAGCGGTTATGCGAAATGGCGACTAAGATTTTTTGAATATTATACTAAAACATAGTTGACAAAATAGGCCTTGATGGTTAATATTATAAATATGGAGGAAATTGATGGGAAAATACAATTTTGAGCTTATGACAAAATATAATAAAGATGTTAACAAGCAACTGAATGAAATAATACAAACCCTTTCGGAAGAACAATGGGATAAACAATTTCCTTCATTTTGGAAATCCATACATGAATTATGTTCTCATATATTTGCTGCTGATTATCGGTGGCTAAACCGTTTCAAACTTATTGTGAATTCGCAAATTTTAACCGATATATATTTTAATAAAGCGTATGGTTTTGAAGAATTATTTTTTAAAAGTATTAATGAATATATAACAAAAAGAATTGAAATGGACAATATAATAATTGACTTTGTAAAAGATTTGACGGAAAATGATTTGGATAAAATACTAAAGTATCCAAATCCAAAGGGTATATTATTCGAAAATAGAATAGACGTATGTTTAATGCATTTGTTCAATCACCAAACACATCACCGTGGAATGATTTCATTGTATTTAGAAATGTTGGGGAAAGAAAATGATTTTAGTAATTTATATTTAAACGAGTAAAATAATGGCGTGCGCCCCAACTGCGCATAACGGGACTGTTTACGCTTCGCCGCCAGTAGGGGACTCGGGCGAAGGTTTTACTAGGTCATTCGCTTCGCTCATTCCCACGCAAAACCTTCGCCACATTTTGGCAGGGCTGCAAACCGTCCCATACCGCCGGAACGTTATGTGAAATTGAGGCTAAAATTTTCTGTAAAATATTTGATAATTTTATAAAAATGTGTTGCCAAAATGAATCACCCCGCGCTGAATGGCGGTTTGAAACATTAGAATAATTCCAATCGCCTCTTGTCCATCTATTTGCGTTCTTTTTCCATTCCCTGTGATTTGACGCGATTTGACGCAGCCCCTTCACTCCCATACGCGCCCGCCGCGCCCGCAAAACATCCGCCGCTCCAGATCCCCTCCCCACAACCGTCCCTCCGCATCCGGATGCCCAAAACGCTTCACTTGGCGCGACGCCCCTCGCCGGCGGCGGCGACTGGGCGGGAAAACGCGCGCGATCTCCTTCCGCCCCATCTCAAGAAATTTTATCCTATATCTTTCGCGCGTTTCTCCGCAGGTTTCTTTTATTGTTTCATCCGCCGCTTCGCTTGCCGCCGCCCGCCCGCGCTTCGCAGGACATGCAATATGATATAATAATATTGAGGCGTTACGCGATGTATGTATGAATTCACTCACGCCTCTAGCCCGTCACATTTCGCTTATAAACCGAGCCGCCCCAAAGGGCGGGGAGTTAACCCTTTAGTGATTAAAAGTAAAAAATAGAGACATATATAAGAATTACAAAAGATAAACTGAAAAATATCCAGCAATTATTAATGGTAGTTTTATGCTGTAAAGAATATTGCGCATTTGAAATTTCGAGTGCAATTATCCCCCCCTCCCCCATGCATTGTTTGAGGTATACAAGTCATTATGCGCCTTGATTGTTAAATACGCAATCTCTTTTTATGATTTTTTGAAAATTTCTTCATAGATTTTATTGGAGATGATCCACAAAGCGTTGAACGGCTAAACAGCCCACATGCCGCAATGTCGCGCGAGCAGTTTTAACCGCGCGCCCGCCGCTGGCAAGAGGAATCCCCAACTGTTGAAAGACAGAAAATTTTTTGCATCTTTCTATTGACAAAATTATAGAAAATATCATATATTATCAATAAGGCGATTTATGATAATAAAACCTATGGTTCGTAGCAATATCTGTATCAACAGCCGCTCTATTGGCTGTGAAATGGCGCTGAAAAGACAGATAATAGCGTACGTCAAGAATTGTTTTTCAGAAGATTCAGAGCGACAAAAGATGGATTCGCCTGCGGTGGCGCTTGTCACCGGCTGTTCAACAGGACACGGGCATGCGAGGCGCAGAGCCGCGGCCTTCGGTTACGAAGCGGCAATCATCGGAGTTTCGCTGGAGAAGCCCGTTTCCGATTCTGTCGAGATAAAGGCGCAGACTGTACAAGCGGTCAGGGAAGCCGATGTAAAACCCCGCGTCGATCTGGTTTGTCTACTCGCTTGCGTCTCTGGCGCATGTTGATCCCAAAACCGGCGCGCTGAAAAAAGACTACAGTTGGTGATCTAGAAAGTATGATAAAGGGGTAATGAGAACAGGGATACAAAGAAATGCTATGGGATCATGCGCATCATCATAGACATCACGCGCCCCCATCGCCACAGCCCTGACATAACCAGAAGCGGGAAAAAGAACAAGGGGAAACAAAATTACCGCTGTAAAGGCTGCGGACGTCAATTTAAAAGCGATCAGGAAGACGCCTACAAAGGAACGCTTTCAGGGGTTAAAAGCATGATAAAGATTATGTCAGTCAGAGGAGTTGGCATACGGGACATCGGGATAACGCTCAAAACAAGCGGCGCTACGGTCTTGAAAGCGCCGAAATCGACAAAATACCGGATAAAACCGAAGCAAAGCCGCTATGATTGCCTTGAGACGGACGAGTTTTGGACGTATGTGGGGAAAAAGAAGAACAAAGTATGGCTGATATATGCGTATCACCGGGAAAGCGGGGAAATCGTGGCGTTTGTATGGGGGAAACGGGACGTAAAGACGGCGCAAAAGCTGAGGAAGAGGATAAACGGCTGGGGATAAGCTATGACCGGATGGCAACGGACGGGTGGGACAGTTTTCTTTCGGCATGTAGGGAAGACCGCCATGAAGTAGGGAAAGAGCGCGCGGTAGGGGTAGAAGGGAACGATTGCCGGTTAGGGCATCGGATAAGGCGCGCGTTTCGAAGGGCTTGTTGTTTTTCTAAGAAGCTGTTCAACCACTGGAAAGCCTTTGATATGGCCTTCTTTTACATCAATTATGCTTTCGTTTGAGGGCCATCATACTTTCTGGATCACCACCGGAAATCTATTGCGCCTGCGTATTCCAATAAATCACAGGAGGAATTTTGATAAAACTTAACAAGAATAAAGTGCGCTTCAAGGACGGAATATTTGAAAAAGTTGACGAAGCGTCAACCGGCGGAGCGCCAATCGCCGGACGGAATGGAACCATCACCTATAAAATTCTTTTAAAACATATTGCGGACGGAAGCGGCGGCGGGAACGCCGCGCGCGGAAAAGGTTCGCCCGATTTGTTTAAGTTGCGGTTCGACGCGCTCGCTTCCCATGACATTACCTTTGTCAACATTGTCCAGACCGCCAAGGCGAGCGGGCTTGAGAAATTTCCGATGCCCTACATCTTAACCAACTGCCACAATTCCCTGTGCGCGGTGGGCGGCACCATCAATGAGGACGATCACCTCTTCGGCTTGTCAGCGGCGATCAAGTACGGCGGCGTCTACGTGCCGCCTCACCTTGCCGTCATCCATTCCTATGTGCGGGAAACTATGGCGGGCTGCGGCAAGATGATCCTCGGCAGCGACAGCCACACCCGCTACGGCGCTCTTGGCGCCATGGGCATAGGCGAAGGCGGCGGGGAGCTTGTCAAACAAATGCTTGAGCGGACGTACGATATACCCCCGCCTGAGGTAATCGCGGTTCATTTGACCGGCGTCCCCCGCGTCGGCGTTGGCCCTCACGATGTGGCGCTTGCCATTATCGGCGCGGTGTTCAAGACCGGTTTTGTGAAAAACAAGGCTCTGGAATTTGTAGGGGATGGCATCGCAAATCTGCCGATTGATTTCAGAGCGGGCGTTGACGTTATGACAACCGAAACCGCCTGCCTCTCCTCGATCTGGGAAACGGACGATGAAGTGAAGCGATTCCTTTCCATACACGGACGGGCGGATGAGTATCAGAAGTTGGCTCCTGATAATGGAGCTTGGTATGACGGGCTTATTGAGGTTGACCTTTCTTCCATAAAACCCATGATTGCGTTGCCATTCCATCCTAGCAATGCGTTTGAGATCGATTGTTTTCTCAGCAATGCGGCGGATATGCTCCACGCCATTGAGAAAGAAGCCGAAAATATCATCGAAAGCAAGAGCGCCGCGTTGCATTTGCTGAAAAAACTTGATGGGAACGGGCGATTCAGGGTTGATCAAGGCGTTATAGCCGGGTGCGCGGGCGGTACTTTTGACAACATCATGGCGGCGTCCGCTATTGTGGCGGCGATGCGTCCCGGTTTCAGCCAGCCGCCGTTTTTGGTCTATCCGGGAAGCCAGCCCGTGGCGCTTGAGCTTGCCAGAAATGGAACCATAGGGAAACTCATTGAAAATGGCGCCATTGTCAAGACCGCGTTCTGCGGCCCCTGTTTTGGCGCGGGCGATGTGCCTGCAAACAACGGGTTCTCCATTCGCCATACCACCCGCAATTTCCCGAACCGCGAGGGCGCAAAACCGGCGGGCGGGCAACTTGCGGCTGTGGCGCTCATGGACAGCCGAAGCGTCGCCGCGACCATAGGCAATAATGGATTCCTGCGTTCCGCGGAAGGCATAGAGGCGGCGGCGCCGCCGGCCTATCGTTATGACGAGACGCCTTATAAAGCGCGGGTCTACTGCGGATTTGGCAAGGCGAAAACGGACGCAAATCTCCAGTACGGACCCAACATCGCGGATTGGCCTCCCATACCGAGTCTCGGCGCGCACCTTTTGCTTAAAATCGTGAGCTTTATCACCGATGAGGTGACCACCACCGACGAGATAATCCCCTCCGGCGAAACATCGTCCTTCCGCTCCAACCCCATAGGGTTAGCCGAATTCACCCTTTCCCGCAAAGACCCGTCTTATGTGGGAAAGGCGAAAACGGTGCGCGACCTTGCGCCCTGGTTCAAGGACGCTTTTGGCGCGGATGTTGCGGAACGCATGGCAAGCGCGGAAAAACTGCTTCCGGGCTTCGGCAATATGATGCAACGCCTCACGCAGATCAAAGGCGCAGCGTTGAACGCGGTGCAATTCGGATCCGCAGTGTTCGCCCGAAAACCCGGAGACGGCAGCGCGCGCGAACAGGCGGCAAGCTGTCAGCGGGTGCTCGGCGGATGCGCCAACTTTGCCAATGAATACGCGACCAAGCGGTACCGGAGCAACCTCATCAATTGGGGTATGTTGCCCTTCATCATCAACGGCGATCCGCCGTTCAAAAATGGAGACTATGTGTGCATCCCCAATATCGCGGAAGCCATTTCCACAGCGCACCAATCCGGAGCGTCTGTTGCGGCGTTTGTCATTGATGAGAACGGCGTAAATGTACGCGAGATTGAGCTTGCGTTGCCCGAACTGACCGAGGTTGAAAAGGAAATCATCAAGGATGGATGTTTGATGAATTACAATAAAAGAACGCTTGAAGCGAATGATGCGGAAAAATGATTTTTCGCGCATTTTGAGAGGATGAATATGCGTTATTACAGCGCCAGAAATAAAAACGAACAAGCGGTCGCTTTCGCTCAAGCGGCGCTGACGGGGCTTGCGCCTGACGGCGGGCTTTTTGTACCGGAAACATTGCCCGAATACCCGCAAGCGGTGAAAACGTCTCTGCCGGCTATGAGTTTTCATGACATTGCATTTGAAACCATAAAACCGTTCGTACAGGGCGAAATCCCCGACGCGGTGTTGGAAGATATAATCCACGACGCCTTCAACTTCGATGCGCCGCTTGCGGCGGTTGGCGACCGGTATGTGCTGGAACTTTTTCACGGACCGACAGCCGCGTTCAAGGATTTTGGGGCGCGTTTCATGGCGCGGGCGTTCTCCTATTTTCGCCGCAACGAGGACAAGCCTCTGCGCATACTGGTCGCCACATCAGGCGACACGGGCGGCGCGGTTGCGGACGGCTTCTTTGGCGTTGATGGGATTTCCGTAACGGTTCTCTATCCCACTGGAAGGGTGTCGCCCATCCAGGAGCGGCAGATTGCGGGGCTAGGCAAGAATGTTTCGGCGTTTGCGGTTGAAGGGAGTTTCGACGACTGCCAGCGGCTTGTGAAGGCGGCGTTTGCCGACGAGGGCTTGAAAAAGCGCATGGTTCTGTCTTCGGCAAACTCGATCAACATTGCGCGTCTCATTCCGCAGACGGTGTATTACGCAACGGGCGCGGCGCGGGCAATGGCGGAGACCGGAAAGCCGGCGATCTTCTGCGTACCTTCGGGCAACTTCGGCAACCTGACCGCAGGCTTGTATGCGCATGAGATGGGCGCGCCCATACGTCATTTTGTCGCCGCGACCAACATCAACAAAACCGTGCCGGACTACCTTGAAAACGGCGTATACGAGCCTCGCGCATCTCTGCCGACCATTTCCAACGCTATGGACGTGGGCGCGCCGAGCAACTTCGAGCGTATGACCGTCCATTGGTCATTGAAACAGTTGTGCGAAACGCTTACGGGCGTCTCTATTTCCGATGAAACAACCCGCGAGACCATCAAAAGCGTTCACAGCCGGTACGGCCGCTTCCTTGATCCGCACACCGCCGTAGGCTGGGCTGCGCTGGACGCGCTGAAATTTGCCGGCAAAATTACGTCGGCAGACGCGCCGTTTGGGACGCTTGCGACCGCCCACCCCGCGAAATTCGCGGAAATCGTGGAGCCTTTGACCGGAGCGATACCGGTTCCGCCCTCCCTGCAAAAGGTGATGGATCGGGACGTTAGCGCGGAAACTATTCCCGCCGATGTTTCGGCGCTGATTGAAAGCCTTTAATGCGCGACGCAGAGGGGGCGGGCGACAAGAAGTCATGCCGAGAACCGTTTAGGATGAACGCCGCCACAACGCTTCGCCTGCGGTTGCGACGGGCGTTTAGTCAGGATGTTTTGGCGGATTATATTTCAAAATCCACCGCGCTTGTTTTGGCGGATTATATTTATGGGAAATGAAAGTCAAGGCGTGGGGAGGAGGCGCGAAGCGTCCGTTGGTTTTCGCGGATTGCCGTAGATTTTTCATCGCCTTCTAAGGGCGACGGCTCCGCTCTCCAAAGGCAAAATGAACCTCCCCGCCTTGAAGGGCGCGGTGTTAGACCCCACTGCGAGTCAACAAGCCGCCGGCAAAAGTGGCGGCTTGTGGGGATGCCCCTAAAAGGGGCAGTCTCGTAGTTCGCGGCCTTCGTCCAGCCGCCCGGCGTCTTTCTGACACTTTACGTGTCTCCCCATCTTTTCCTCATCCATCCCGGCCGCCGTGGCGCGGCGGCTGCGGCTCCAGATGCGGTTCTCCCGGCGCAACTTTGTTCGCAAGCCTTTCGCTTGTTGGAAGACGGCCGCCGCCGCTCTCCCTTTTAAGACGCCCATTCACAGATTGCTTTGATTTTCTTTTCCGCATATTTTTTTATATTCCCTTGCAATATCCTGTATCGATATTTGGAGGTCCATTCCAAGTGATAACCGCATTGGCGCCCGTCATGCGCGGCTTTTTTCCACTCCGCCATTCTTTCTTCTCCTTCTGGCGTTATGCATAGCCGTCAGTACATGACCTCCTCCATAGACGGTGTTTTTTTTAGTCTCAATAAAAACAACAACAATTTACTTGACACAAGATAGAGAGGTGATATTATAATCCCTAGGAGGAAACGGCATGAAAAAGACAAAAGAAACTGTCCGTAAAATTTTAAGAAAAATTTACACCGGATTAGGGCTAACTACTGTAGCGTTGGTGTTTCAAGCATGTTATGGAACACCGCAGGCTATGGGGCTGGATGTTCTTATACGAGGGGTTGTAAAATCGAAAACAACAAACGTTCCCATAAAGGGAATACAAGTCTCGGCCAAGGATATGTATCAATGTGAATTGACGGATAGCGACGGCAGATTTCAAATCTATGTCCCACAGGAAGCGTTTTGCAACATACAATTGGATGATATTGACGGCATGGAGAATGGATCGTATTCATCGAGGGAAATCCTTGTCAATTTGTCAAAAAATAACATAGACCTGGAAAATATATTTCTAGACGATGCCGAATAAGATATCGCTCTATCTTCATCGTTTATTTAAACAGAATGAAACAAAATTGCATGAATTAAATTATCTGTTTTGGGAATGTACCCGGCGATGTAATTTAAGGTGTTTGCATTGCGGATCGGATTGCGCCTCCGATTCAACGATTCCCGATATGCCCTTTGATGATTTCTTGCAGGCGATTTTGCCCATAACGCATACATATAAAAGTACTAATATAACGGTAGTTATAACGGGCGGCGAGCCGTTGTTGCGGAAAGATCTGGCCTTATGCGGCAGGGCGTTACGGGATCGCGGTTTTTACTGGGGAATTGTTACCAATGGGTATGACTATGCCCTTGACATTCACGCCCGGCTGCTCGCGGCGGGAATGGGGACTATAACCCTCAGTATCGACGGGCTTGAAAACACCCATAATTGGCTCAGGGCGGATAAAAAAAGTTTTGCAAACGCGGTTAAGGCGTTAGACTTGATTGTGTCTTCAAAAGGTTTGATCTACGATGTTGTTACGTGCGTCAATCGAAAAAATATCAGCGAGCTTTCCGATCTTAAGCGTTTCTTGCTTTCAAAAAAAGTGAAAGCATGGCGCCTGTTTACGATAGCGCCTATTGGAAGAGCCGCGCATAATGACGATATGGCATTGTCACCCGGCGAATTAAAAAAACTGATGGACTTTATTCTTCACTGCCGCATGGAAAATACTATTGACGTCAAATTGAGCTGTGAGGCGTATGTTGGAAACTATGAAAAACGGGTGCGGGATTCCTACTATTTTTGCCGCGCGGGAATAAATATAGCTTCGGTGCTGGCGGACGGTTCAATATCGGCATGTCCAAATGTCAATCGGCATTTTTCGCGGGGAAATATTTACGCCGACAACTTTTTGGAGGTATGGAATAACCGGTTTGAGATTATGAGGGATCGCAATTGGATGAAAACAGGATATTGTATAACTTGTAAAGATTATAAGAATTGCAATGGCGGCGCCATGCATTTACGGAATGAAAAAAAAGAGCCGGTAACAGCGTGTATCAATAAAATGCTTGAATACATTGAGCCTGTTCCAAAACCAACCGGGTTTTGGAACAGGCTTTAGGAGAAAATTATTAATTCTTTATAAGTTAATCATTTATAGCTTGTGCAATTCTCTCCAAGTGTAAGAGGCGGTTCCAAAAGTGAAGTGTTGGAACCGCCTCCATTATGTAACTGTAAGGTTTGCGTAGCAAACCAGTTTGCGCGGCAAACCGGTTTGCTGGCATTTTTTGTTGGCGCCGCCCAATGCAACCGTCCTTTGGCAGCCTGTCGCCCGGACTTCATCTCAGACGTGGCTGCAACCTTATGACAGACAGCGCATCACCGCTTCTTTCCACTTCCGCCCGCGATCAAATTCGTTCTGAAACATGCCGAAAGAAGCGCAGCCCGGAGAAAGAAGCGCCACATCGCCCGCAACGGCTGTCGCGGCGCATTCTGCGGCAGCTTTGTCAATATCGTCATACGGACCCGCGTACGGAATGAGCGCGGCGTCAAGCAATGTTTGTAATTTGACGCTTCCGGTTCCGGCAAGCAAAATGACCTTTTTCGCCGTGGCGCATGCTTTGGCAAGGGGAGTGAAATCCAGATGTTTGTCGGCGCCGCCGGTCAGCAGCACGACATTTCCAGAAAATGCGTCCACTGCGGCGGCGGCGGCTTCGGGAATAGTGGCAGTTGTATCATTGTAAAAACGCGCGCCGTTTTTCTCAAAGAAGAATTCGAGCCGATGTTCAACGCCCGGAAAAGCCGCGAGGCTTTCGGCGATAAAAGATGCGGGAAGCCCCAGATCGAGGAGCGACAAACCGGCGGCAAGGAGATTTTTTTTCTGGTGAAACCCCAACGCGAGATTTTCCGCGCCTACAATTTCAACAATAGGAGCGTCAGGCGAAGGGCGGGCGAAAGCGGGCGTGGACGCTTCTTTTAACAGCCAGCCGCCCGCGATTCCTTCAGGAAGCGGACGCTCGGCGCACGCCAGTTTTCGCGCGCGGGTTTCGCTCAAGAAACGCCGCCCCCATGAATCGTCGTACGCCACGGTGACATCGCAGGCGCCCTGCCCATGATAGATGACTCGCTTATCCGCGACATAGGCGTCCATACTTCCATACCAATCAAGGTGATCCGGCAAAATGGCGGTAAGCGCGGCGACGCGGGGTTTCAAAAGCGCCTCTCCGCCGGAATCCGCCTTGATTCGGCCATTCAGATCGCCAAGTTGCCAACTTGAAAGCTCAAGCACAACATCGTCATGTGAAGATTCGCCCGGACGCAGAGCGTCCGCCGAGTCGCCTCCGCCGAGCGCATCCAGAAACGTGAGCGGCGATACGGTGATATTTCCGCCAAGAAACGCGGAGCCTCCCAGCAGACACCGTTCACGCGCTTTCCGCAGAACCCAATGGATCGCGGAAGCTGTGCTGGACTTGCCTTTTGAACCGGTAACCACCGTCAGCCGTGTCTTCGTCCTGTCAATATAGTCTAAAAAAAGGGAAATATCGGTTTCAATTCTACGCGCTTTTCGCAGGTAGGGAGAATCGGGCCGTACGCCCGGATTTTTTATAACCATGTCGGCGTTTTCAAAATCGGCTGTTTCATGCTTGCCCAGTACATAGCGGATGTCTTGAAAATCCCGCAACTGTTCAAGTGACGGCGCAAGCGCTTTTTCATCGCGGAGATCGGTGATGGTAAGATCCGCGCCTCGGGATGCAAGGTAACGGGCGGATGCAAGTCCGCCGCCATTGATTCCCAAACCCATGATCAGCGCCTTCACACCGGAATAACTCGTCTTTTCCTCTTCACACTTCATATATTATATGATACAATAGGCTCCGCATTATGACAATATGGACACCCATGCGGCAGGTTTTATTGGCGAAGCCGCTATGGTTTGATGTTCCGGAGATTGCTCTTGCTGAAGACAGCGGTATCCAGAAAATCAAAAGATAATGGCGCGAAAAATCAAGAGAGGAATTCGAAAGCATATGCAAAGATATATGGAAACAGACATCTGGAATTATTCGATTGGATTACAAAAGAAGAAATGTCAGGGAACTTGTTCCCGGCGCGCGCTCCGCGGTTGTCTATTCTTTTTTCTTTATGTCGCAACAGCGCGGGAGGCAGAAAGGGAACGCCAATGGGTCAGATAGAGGCGTCAGCCCCAATTTTAGATGACGCCGGAAATCCGGCGCGTTTCGGCTGGGCGCGTGATTCTTATTTTCAATACGACCCTGACGCGGCGGCGGCGAGCCGGTGGCGCATAAGCGAAGCCGACCGGTACGTCATTTCTTCGCCGACTCATCTGGTTGTTTTTGAAATCATAGACAACGGTTTTCTGGGTTACAGCACTATTTGCCTGGTGTCATTGCGCGACAAAAAACAGTTCATGTTCACCTCAAAAATAGCGTTCCCTCTGGGCAGCATTGAAATGCCCCATTCTATTAAAATCGGTTCAATACGGTTGCACAAAAAAAACGTGCTGCTTGATTTCATCGCCATGAAAAGCGGCGCGCGAATAATAAAAGTCGATATACCTCAATTCGATCACTACCGCAATATGCGGGGGGAACTGGTTCTCATTCCGCCGCGCCCGGCGGAATCGCTGGCGACCGTCATGCCATGGCGCGAGGATCATTCCGCATTCCGTTACGCCCTGTATTCGCCGTGGTTTTCAGCGGAAGGGGCGTTGCAACTCGGCGCTACAGAGATAATCTTTACCAAGGGAAACGCATGGGGTATTTTCGACTGGACGCGGGGCGTACGCCCGAAGATCGATACGCGGTATTGGGCGGCGGCATGCGGTTTGGTCGATGGAAGGCAAATCAGCATGAGCATTGGGTACGATTCCGCCAATTCGGAGCATGGCACGGGGAACGCCTTCTTTGCCAACGGCAAATTGCACAAACTCAATCATGTTACGTTTCACATATCGCCCTCAAGTTGGCTCGCCCCGTGGCGTTTTACCAGCAACGACAACCGCCTGGAAATGACGTTTACGCCGGAAATAGACTGGGAGGACAGCAACCGCATATTTTTCTATACCATAAAGCGCAAACAGTTCTACGGCTCTTTTTGTGGAAAAGTGATCCTTGACGATAAATCGGTCGTCGATTTCAAGCTCACCGGCTTCGCTGAACGGAGAAAGATGAGATTGTAGTATGGTCGCTTCGTTTCCTTCGTTTACATCTTCAGCGCAGGTGTTTGATTGGATTTCCCAACATATTAACTTTGAAAAAGTAAAGAACCGCAATGAATTCACCCTTGACACAATGAAACGGCTTGCGGAATTGGCGAATTATCCTGAAAAATCCGCTCCGGTCATCCACGTCGCCGGCTCAAAGGGCAAAGGCTCGGTTGCGGCGTACATCGCCGGCATTCTGGGAGAAGCGGGCTTCACGTGCGCGCGGTACGCCTCGCCCCATGTCGCGGATTGGCGGGAGCGCGTCACAGCGGGCGCCGCTTTCTTTGACGAATCCATCTATATTGAAGCGGGCGATGAGTTGTTCTCCGTTACGGAGCGTTTTATGGAAGGGACAAAAGAAACCGCGTCCGCAGATGCGCCCGACGCGCAGAGCGACCCAGAGGCGCCGACGTTCTTTGAGCTTATGACGCTCTACTTCTTTTTGTGCGCGCGGAAGGCGCGGTGCGATGTCATGGTAGTGGAAACCGGCATGGGCGGCAGGCTTGACGCCACCAACATCGTCGATCCGCTTATGAGCGTGATCACCCTTATTGAAAAAGAGCATACCGAACGGCTGGGAGACACGCTTGCGCTCATCGCCGGGGAAAAAGCCGGCATTATAAAGCCGGGGCGTCCGTTGGCGCTTGCGGAACAACAGAAAGAAGCCTACGATGTTTTCGTCAAAAGAGCCGAAGAAAAAGATTCCCGTCTATACTACCTTCCCAACAATGCGCGTCTTGACCATATACGCCTGTTCCCAAACAAGACGTCGTTCCGGCTTGTCCCGGCGCGGCCGCACACGCCGCTCTCCCTATCCGTCCCCACTCCGGGCGTTGTTCAGGCGTACAATGCGGCGCTGGCGGCTCTCACAACAACGGTCGCCTTTCCCCATGTGAGCCGGGAAGCCATCGCCGCAGGACTGGCGAAGACCGCGCTTATATCACGTTTTGAAAAAATATGCGATGATCCGGTAGTGATTGTTGACGGCGCGCATACCAGATCAAGCATAGCCGCCTGCGCGGATACATGGACAACGTTGTACGGTTCTACCGCCGGAAGCGGCGCCTCCGGCGTACTCTTGTTCGGCTGCGCCGCTGACAAAGACATTTTCGCAATGGCGTCTATACTGTTTCCCCTGTTTTCGTATATCATTGTCACCAGACCCGGAACATTCAAGACGAGTTTTCCTGAAAAGGTATACGCGGTCTTCGCTGAATTGGAAAGAACCGGGCGGCGGACGTTGCGGAATGCGGACAAAGCCCAAGCGGAAAATATCCGGTTTGAGCCTGAAACGCAAAAAGCCATAGCGCAGGCTGTGTCCTTGGGACGGGGAAAAAAGGCGCCGGTTCTGGCGGCAGGGTCTTTTTATCTGACTGGGGACGTTATAGCATATATGAAAAACAATTGGAAACCGACGGGAGAACAAGACGTATATGATACGGTTGAAAACCGAAAAACAAATTGACGGAATCAGAAAATCGTGCAAAATGCTTTCCGCTATGTACCGCGAGATCATTCCCTTAGTAAAGCCGGGGATTGAAACAAAAGAGCTTGACAAATGGGCGCAAAACTGGATACGGCGCGCCGGAGGCAAACCCGCGTTTTTGGGCTACGGTCCTAAAAAAAATCCTTTTCCGGCGGCGCTCTGCATTTCCATAAACAATACGGTGATCCACGGCATTCCGTCCGGGCGGAAGATTGCGGACGGCGATCTCGTTTCCCTTGATTGCGGCATAGACCTTGACGGTTTCATAAGCGATCAGGCGATTACGATAGAGGCCGGGAAAGTCTCTCAAGCGGCGCGCAACCTCAACAAGGTGACGCGGGAATGTCTCTACAAGGGGATCGAAGCGGTCAAATCCGGGGACAGGCTGTTGCAGATAGCGCGGGCTGTAAGTGGACACGCGAAGTCGTTCGGCTACGGCGTGGTGTACCAGTACTGCGGGCATGGCGTCGGCTTGTCCCTGCACGAAGACCCCTCGGTGCCAAACACCCCCTACGGCTCAAACCCCCGCATGATGGCCGGCATGGTGATAGCCATTGAACCCATGATAAACGCCGGCGCCGGGGATGTGGAACTGCTTGACGACGGGTGGACCGTGCTAACTGCGGATGACACGCTGTCCGCCCATTGGGAACACACAGTCGCCATCTTCCATGATCACACGGAAATACTGACCGATGACATTCACCTATAACGCGCCCTCTTCTTTACACACCCATTCCGTCTACTGTGACGGCAGCGATGACATAGAGACCCTGTGCGCCGCGGCTTTTCAAAAAGGGCTGGGCGCCGTCGGCTTTAGCTCGCACGCGCCCTTTCTCGCAAAACGGACGAAGACGCCTCCGCCCCAAACCCAGTGGCACATGCGCCCGCAGGATCTTGGCGCGTATTTGACTGAAGTCCACGACGCGAGACGGCGGTGGGCTGGCAAACTAACCGTCTACGCGGGGCTTGAGGTTGACTATATGAGAGACATTGCGGGTCCCGCAGACTTCGCCGGGTATCGAACCCTACCTGAAAACGCCTTGCACTACATCATCGCGTCCGTACATTACCTCGTCCCGCCGCGGGGAGAGCCTTTCACGGTGGATGGATCGGACGAGGAATTTGAGAACGGCGTCCGTGAGGGATACGACGGCTGCGTTGAGGACGCGGTGAACGCCTATTGGGACGCGGAAGAAGCGCTTGTCGAGGAGGGAGGCTTTGAAATTTTGGGGCATGTAGATCTCATCAAAAAAAACAACGCCAATGAAAAGTATTTCTCTTCCCGAAGCGAATGGTTTGTCAAACGTCTCGTCCAGCTTGCCGACCGCATAGCCGCCGCGGGAATCACGGTTGAGGTGAACACCGGCGGCTTGAACCGCAAGAAAACCACGGAACTCTACCCGTCTCCGTTCTTTCTAACGCTTTTACGGCAAAGGAACGTGCCGGTTGTCATCACATCGGACGCGCACTGCGCGGATCATCTCGACGGCTGCTACCCGCAGGCTGTGGAAGCGCTACGTGCGGCGGGGTATCTTGAAATTCGGCCTCCATTTTCAGAATAGCAAAGCGCAAGTCCGTGAGGTTCGTATGAAGGCGCGTATTCCCAGCCGCAATCGTAGATGACAAACTGTGACACGCCCCTTTCGCGTGGTTCGTGTTTTCTTCCGTCCTTGCGGCCGTGGCGTTCATTGACACGTACGCATTACTTATGATAAAATGACTGACTTGAATTTGATATGAGAGGAAATCATGGCATCTAAAGAAAAGAAATCGCTCCCCGAAGTCGAAGACTCATCAAAAGAGGAGCTTAAACGCCGGTTTAAGGCGCATCCTGCCATTTTTATAGGAACCATCGTGGTTTTGGTTATCGTCGTTATCGCTTTTGTGTTTGTACCGGCGTTTGTTCCAGGCGCGGGGTTGGGCAGTTCGATTGATTTGATATTTGGAACGTACGATAAAACGCCCATAACCTATACGCCTGGCGGGTATTTTGCGCAAATACGGGAAAATATCACGAGAAATCAACAGAATGCGGGGCAGGATATCAGCAATCCCTATCTGAATTACCAGATTTGGCGCGCCGCTTTTGAACAAACCGTGGTTCACACCGCGATTTTGCAGGAAATGAAGCGTATAGGGTATTCCATTCCTGATGAGGTGGTGGATCGTGAGGTTGCGAGCCTCCCCCAATTTCAGGACAACGGCAAGTTCTCAGCGATCAAGTACCGGCAGTTGGACAACGCTTCCCGCGCCGCGCTGTGGAGGCAAGCGCAGGAAGAACTCATCAAGGCGCGCTACCTCAGCGATATGACAGGTTTGCGGGTTTCTTCCAAAGAGGCGCTTTTTATTAAGGCGATGGCTTCGCCTGAACGGACGTTTGACATGGTGGCTTTTCCGCTGGAAGCGTATCCTGAGTCTGAAATAAGAGCGTTCGCCTCTTCAAACGCCGCGCTTTTTCAAACGGTTCATCTTTCAAAAATAACCGTAAAGGCGAGTGAATCCGAAGCCAAACAAGTCTTGGAAAATATTCAAAATGGCGTCGCAACCTTTGAGGAAGCGGCAAGAACCCATTCCGTTGATTCATCAACATCCGAAAAAGGCGGGGATATGGGCGTCAAGATGGCGTTTGAGCTTACTTCGGAAATACCCGGCGCGGCTGAACGCGAAGCGGTGATTGCGCTTGCCAAGGGAGGGATCAGTTCCATTATAAAAACGGACGCGGGCTGGACTTTTTTTAGAGCCGAAGAAGAGCCGCATCCGGCGGATGTCGCTGACGCCGCGGTTGTGCAAAAAATCAAAGCCTACATCATGGACTTTGAGCGTGGGCGCGTGGAAGACTGGTTCATCAAACAAGCCGACGCTTTTGCCGCTGACAGTCAAACACAGGATTTTGATACGGTTGTCAGCGAGAGAGAGCTTGAAAAGAAGCAGTTTGGTCCTGTTCCCTTGAATTATGGGAGCAACCAACTCCTTCCGCCGCTTGATTCTTCCATACCGGAGCTTTCAGGCGCGGCTTCAAACGAAAATTTTTGGCAAACCGCTTTTTCTACGCCTCTGAACGCCGTGTCAAAACCCATTGCAGTTGGCGCCAACGTACTGGTGTTGCATCCGGTTGAAGAAAATCCGGCTGATGAAACAAACGCCGGTTACATTGAGAGCGCCTATTCTTCCTACTGGTTAAGCTATGTTATGGAACAAAAGGTAAACAATCATTTTATTACGAGCGACATGCTGAAAGACGATTTTTTTACCGTATATTTTAAATATTTCAGTTCAGCATTCTAGCCGCTTTTGCGCGCGCGTGAAATTGCCGCGATGCGCCCGCGCACGCGCGGCGCGGCAAAACCCCTTCTCGCGCATGGTTTTCAACTGGCTTGTCCCAGCCCTGCGTTAAGCGCAGGGCTGGCATTCACCATTCATAATCATAATCCGGACATTCATAGTTAATGCCGTTAAAATAAGCGCCCATCTTCAGAATTTTCATCTTCATCATTCCATTCATCCCATTCATCTTCATATTCAGATTCATCTTCATCGCTCCATTCATAATCACAATCCGGACATTCATAGTTAATGCCGTTAAAATAAGCGCCTTCTTGCCCGCAATTTGGACAAATTGTAGTATCGCCAAAATCATCGCTCATAATATCCTCCAATTAATTTTAGTTTATTCGCAAAGTCAGGTTTAATACCCCGCCGAATCTTCGATTTGCAAAGCGAAAATTCGCGCTTGCCGCAGAAGACTCATTATATTTTCAAAAAAGCCAAAAGCGGTTAACGCCGCATTCCGTCCGGCATTGTAAAGTCGATATGCGAGGGATTCCCTCCCAAAAACGTCGCCGCATCTACACCACCTTCGCCATCCAGCCTTTCGTGTCAGGCAACGTACCATATTGTATGCCTTTGATAGTGTCGCGTATATCCGCCGTGAGGCCGCCGGTTTTTCTCTCGTTGAAAACAACGGTTTTGCCCTGGTAGGTGAGGGACTCAATGGGGGTGGCGCCTGCCGCAGTGCCGCTGACAAAGCATTCTTTTGTCTCGCTGAGCGCCTCGTCAATGGAAATTTTCCGCTCGGATACCACGACATTTTTGTCGCGGGCAAGCTCTATGACGCTCGCCCGTGTGATGCCGGGCAGGATCGTATCGCCGAGTTCCGGCGTTACGAGTTCGCCTGATTTCAGGTAAAAGAAAATATTGCAGGAAGAGCCTTCCTCAACGTATTTCCGGCGAGTCGCGTCAAGATAGATGCATTCCATGTAGCCCGCTTCGGCGGCTTCGTGCTTGGCAAGCGCGGAAATCACGTAATTGGAAGCCGCTTTTATCCAGCCCGTGCCTTTAGGCGTGGCCCTGATGCGTTCGGTGACAACCGCGTCGGGCGAGCCGCCGGAGAAATAGGCGCTGACCGGCGTTGTTACGATCACGACCCAGGGTTTCTTGGATAAGGCGACGCCAACGCCGCCTTCCGAGTACGAGAACGGACGTATATAGATGGAATCAGCCGTCATAAACGAATCTCTTTCCCATTCTTTCTTATAAAAAGGGCGAAATCCGAATTCCGCGTTGCGTTTTACGATTCCCATACAGGCTTTGACAAACTCATCCTCCGGGAAAGGCGGCATATACAGTCCTTTCATTGATTTGTAAAACCGTTTTGCGTTCTGATCGGGACGAAAGATGGCGAGTCCGCCGTCTTTTTGAGGCAAGGCCTTGAGTCCTTCAAAACAACTCATCCCGTATTGGGTGGTATACCCGACCAGAGGCATATCGTCGTAAAGATTACGGGAATCCTCCAGTTTTTCCAATTCAGTTTCGTTTAACTTCGCTTCTTCCTCCGGCGTTTTATGCGGTTTTTCTTCATAACCGCCCGTCCAAACCCCGTTGTCGAATTTTGACCGGTACGCCACCGGATAACTATGCAATCCAAACGCCATTTTTTCTCTCCTTGACAGCAACTGGTTCCAAGACCATGGTCATTGAACCGGACTCCAGTATAGCGGATCCCAAAACGCGAACTGCGTTCCGCGAACATAGTTCGGCGAACTATGTTCGGGTTGGTTTTGGGAAAGGCTCTTTTTTCATGTCCATTTTAGCAAAATACGGAGCGCAGGTCAAGCGATGTACCAAAAGGCGCCCATATCACTATGATGTTCGGAGTCTCTCAGCCTCTTTTGTACAAAAATGTTAAAATTCCTTTGAATCGCCTTGATTTTTTTTTAACATGTGCTATAATCGTTGTCATATGAAAGTCGCTTATAAAAATAGTATAAATCATCCCTATAAGACGCGGGTCTCGGAAGCCGCCCTCTATACACGCTTTGTGGTGGGGGGCGGTAAATTCCATCAAAAACCTCTCAGATTCATCATCCCCCCCCCCCCCCCCGTGTTGTTTTAATATACCTATACAAATTCATACTGAAGGCGTTCTTCGAATTTTTTCTCACAAAACCAGCGCGAATAAATGGACGCGGTTTGGACGCCGCAAAGTCGCATATAATGAATTGGGCGCGACTCTGCCGCGCGTGTATTGACTCCTTGCATAAAAAGTGAGAGGAGTTTTTTTTGTTCAAAATAAGAGGAACCCGGAACCGGAGATTCTTGCAGGATAGCGCCGGAACCGGGTCGCGAAAAACGCCATTTAGTATACCATATTTTTCGATTCTTGTTGTACGGCGTATTTTCTCCTCTTTTTTGTCTCCGCGTATGCGGAGAGATATTTTAAAGGCTCGCGCTTGCGCGAGCCTGAAAATGGGGAGGAGACTCTATGCTGAAAAAGAGTCTTTTTTGGGGAATGGCAGCCGTATTGATAACGGCCTCATTCGGATTTATGGGGTGCGCGGACGAGCCGCCGAAAAGCGACGCGAAAAGCATCATCGCGTTTAGCGTCAACGATGTGGAAGGCGCCATTGACGAGGACGCGAAACGCATCGCCGTCACCCTGCCGGCCAATAGCGAGGTGACCGCGCTGTCGCCGGTCGTGGTGGTCTCAAAAGCCGCGCAAATCATCGATCCGGGCACGGGCGCGGCTATCGGCGAAGCGGGAGAGGCCGCGAACCAGAAGCAGTTGCCGGCCGCGGACTTCACATACGGGAAAAACTATGTGGTGAAGGCGGAGGACGACTCCACGCAAACCTACTTCGTGGAAGTGACGGTTCTGCCGGAAGAGACTGAGCAATTCGTCGCCGTAACTGTCGCGCTGCCCAACAACGCGGAGGAGCCGGCCGTTTACGGAGCGCCGGAGGGCGGCGTCATCCTCTCAAGATATGGCAAAACCGCTAATGCGCCTGCTATGGCGCTCATAAGCGTAGACGGAAGCGATCTGTGGAAATCGGTAAAATGGTACATTGATGGAACTCTCTTCACGAGCAACGTCAACATCATCATAATAAAAGCTGAGAGCGATTACACCTTGTCCCAGCCCCACGCCATTACGTTTGTTGGAACG
This sequence comes from Treponema sp., assembly GCA_031279555.1. Classification (GTDB taxonomy): domain Bacteria; phylum Spirochaetota; class Spirochaetia; order Treponematales; family Breznakiellaceae; genus JAIRKH01. The sequence continues at coordinate 22,540 of JAITIK010000174.1, forward strand.
AAAGGCGGAGTTGAGTATTCAAAGACCATCGGTTTCACGGTGGTGAAGTAAGGAGGAATAATGAAAATTTCTATTAAAATGACTTTAAGCGCTTTCTTGCTGGCGCTTGTTTTTTTCTTTGCCGGATGCCAGGACGGCTCGGATGCCGCGTTCGCCCCGCAAAAAGGCGCGTCCGCCAAAATCGTGGTGAGCGTAGACGGCGCGGGCGGAGCCGCCCGCACTGTGGGTCCGGACGCCGCCAACGTGAGTTATCGGCTGGTTGTGACAAATAGCTATGATGAGACTGAAAAATACGAGTCGGACATCGCCGGCGCCACCGTCACGCGGGAACTGAAAGCCGGAGAGTGGCAGGTTGGCGTGTGGGCGTACACCGGCGAAAGTTTGGGCGTGGGCTGGGCGGACGAAACCGTTACGCTTGCTGAGGGCGAAACGAAAAACGTGTCCCTGGTGGTTCAACCTCTTACAACCGAAGAGTCCGCGGGAACTTTCTCGTGGGGAATAACCCTGCCCGCCGGCGACGAAACCAGTTCGACATCGGCGACGGCGACGCTTGCGTCCGATAGTGCGATTTCGATAAATCTCAACGATTTCTCCGAATTCAATGAAGCTGGGACCGTCTCCAACGGCAGTTTGGAACTCCCCGCAGGGAAATACACCCTTGACGTTACCGCGACCAGCACCCGGAAAATCTACAACGCTTCGCTCAAAGCGGCTCGCAAAGAGATTGTGTACATCTATCCGCGTCTGACGACAAACGCCTCTTTTGCATTTACGGCCGCGGATTTCAGCGCTGAAGTTTACTTTAGCGGAACAGCGGCTCTCTCCTACCCGACCTACGCGCCTACGTACACGCCGGTTGATGTCGAACTTGAGCTTGAGGACGGCTCGGTTCAGAGCGCGCCAATCACCCTGAACGAAGATAATTATAACTACGAGTGGGAATTAAGCGCGTTGTCAAACGCCATAAACACGGGCAATCTCACCAACGCGAGCTTCCGTTTCAAAGCTGAATTAGGCGGCAAATCTCTTTACAGCCCCTGGCAGACCGCCTCCTTATCCAACGTAACAGGCAAGACAGGCATACAATTGTCCGCCGCCATCTACAAGGTAACCGTTCCCGCGTATGCCGGCGGCTCGATAGAGGCTGATAATTCCGAAGTGGTAAACGGCGGGTCGACGCGGCTGACCATAAAGCCCGACTCAGGCTATGGCTTTGACGCGACAGGACTTCCGTATGGCGCGCAGCCCGTTGACGACGCAAACGGCATCCAATACGACATTACTATACAAAACGGCGACCCATCCTTCGCTGCCAATGTCTTCTTCCAGCCCAAGGGAACCGTCGTTCTCTCCGGCGCCAATGCCGCCCAGTATAAACCCATAAAAATTGAAGCGTTTGAGAGCGCCGTTACCGGGAAGCAAATAGGGACGACGGAAACCTTTGGCGATGCGGCCGGTAAATACCCGTGGACCATAGCCGCGGATAGCTACGTTTACACCACCAGCTACACGAAAAATATTGTCCTCAGAGTTACCCTTGAGAAGGCGGGGGATGGAACGACCTCCTCTGCCAACTACACGACAGATATATCCAACCTTTACGGGACAAAAGAGGCGGCGGTGACCATCACAGTACCTTGAGCGGCGTCTATCCGGAAGCCCTATCAGACACTTCCATACAGCTTTTACTGGGAGGCCGCTTGGGTTGCCGGGGGCTATAACGTCTACCGTTCTGCGGGCGGCGGCATACGTTTTATGCCGCCGCCCAAATTGCGGGCGGGGTATCCGTGGGAATGTTTCCCCGCGCGCCGGGCCGCATTTTTCTGTGTAGTAGAGGCGCGGCGCTAAAATTCAAAACGTGTATGTTCCTTTTGTTTTAATTTCTTGGGGTTTAACTCCCCGCCCCTTGGGGCGGTTAAACCCTGGGGGCGCGGGGGATTTGTTCCCTCGCATACGCAAATTTTTCAAAGAGAAATCTTCAATACCCCGCCGCTTTGCGGCGGGGATTTTTTATTTTCTTGGGGTTTAACTCCCCGCCCTTTAGGGCGGCCCGGTTTATAAGCGAAATGTGACGGGCTAGAGGGATGAGCGAATTCATACATACATCGCGTAACGCCTCAGTATTATTAGTCATATAGCATGTCCCGCGAAGCGCGGGCGGGCGCGTATGGGAGCGAAGGGGCGGCGGCAAATCGCGTAAAATCGCAGGGAATGGAGAAAGAGCGCAAACAGATGGATAAAAGGCGATTGGAATTATTCTAATGTTTCAAACAACAATCTTAAGACGCTCCGCCTTTCAGCGCGGGGCGGTTCATTATAATTCTAATTCTGTAAAAGTTAATGTCTTACTTCCTCCCGCTTTTATTTGGAACTGTGTAGAATGAAGTCTCATAAAAATAATCATCCCAAATACTTACAATATACTTTCGGTATCAACTGTATATGCTTCCTTATATTTAGAGTTTCTTCCATTATATCTGCACTCTATTTTTAGAGTCAAATACAATGGAAGCGGAAACTGCAAAAATTTTAGAAAAAATTCGTTCAAAAAAGCTAGAAAAAAGGCATCTCTCTTAAATTTAGCAACTGAAATAGGAATTTCGCATAGTCATTTATATTATATAGAAAGTAAGCGGGTTATCCCTTCTATTGATGTCTTCATTAAAATCGCAAAATCCTTGAAAATATACCCAAAAAATTTATTTGAATGAAAAAGCTGCAAAAATGTATCTTTATATCCTGTTTGTCAACAACCTAGCCATTGCGCATAATGTTCCGGCTGTTTGCGGCCCTGCGGGTCGGCGACGTTTTGCCAACTCTGTTAGGCGCAGTACGCCTTTTTATAGCATTTCATTGATGAATGTATCCAATCATAATCCCCAAAGGGAAAAAACTTGGCCAAACCCAGCCAACTCCTCAAACACCGACTCCCTATCCGCATCTTTTACACCCCGGAAGAGCGGAAACTCTCTGTTTTTATCCAAATTGATGCCGTCCACCACTGCGGTCAGGCAACTTCAGGCCAATATCCTCATTTCGCCTGCGGTAAAAGCGGGACTCACGCGGCTCTCTGATTTTACAACCCGGTTCAGTTACAACACAATGTCAACAAGGCCATTCTCGCGTTGCAGGAGGCCATCGCCGGCAACCTACTTCCTCCGGAAGGGAAGCGGCGGCCTAAAGTTACTTTTTTCAATATGGGGCATTACGGGCGCGGAGCGTCCGCTGATTTTCGCGGATATTTCATTGTCCTCTAAGGGCAGGATGTCCGCTCAAAGGGGACAGCTTTGAAACCGCCTCATGGAACATGGGGCGGCGCCTACGCGACGCCCCGCTTGCTGCGTCCTCGCGGACTTGGGCGAGGACGCTATGACGGTGTATGGGGCGCCGGAATAGATGTCCCACTGATTATACTCAGATTTCTGGGAAGCCATGTGTTGTTCATATTTTGCTCTAAAGAATTCGATCCGTTGAATGTTCCATCATAGAAAAACCATTCATTGGCCGTGCCGAAAGTCGCTTTAACAATGCAATGGTTAAGTTTTTGAGCGAATATTGCCGCCGGCTCAAGAAAAAAACATTCGCCGCCACTCTATAACCAGTATTTGCCTCTATGATTGACATTGATTTTGTTTTTGTCGCCTATATAGATAAAGCATAACGCTTGCTAGACTTAAAGCAAACCCGAAAATAAGAGGAAGGAATATAGGCATTGGAATCTCTTTTTGAGGAAGAACACTCTCAATTAAGGGACAAAAATACTTGCCAAAATAATATTTCCTATTGCATATGGTATCGCAAAACGCAAAAAACTTTTCATCGCTATTCTCTCCCTACTTGAATTTGTGAAGGTTTTATTCGCAGTGGGGTTAATACCTCGCGCTTCAGGACGGGGAGGTTCATTCAACCGGTACCATCGAATTATGGAAAAACGATCAAAATAAAAAGCCGCCCCGCCGCCACATGCGTTACATCGGCTCCTTGAGGAAGACATGGGTCAACTGAAGCCCGCTCTTGTTGTCGTAGTACACATTGCGTTGATCCCAACGGTTGTTCAGCGCGAAGAATCCCCGGACGCGCGCCAGATAAATCAGCGGGCATTGCTCCAGAATGATGCGCTGGTATTCATCCCAAAACACCTTCGCCTTTACCGGGTCGACCGTATAGGCGCCTTCGTTGTAGAGGTAGTCGATGCGCGCCTCCCACTCCGTGGCCGGACTTTTTTGCTGGGGGTGCCACATATGGAAGTTCCCGCTGGATGCCCAGACATTGCTCCCTTGTGAAGGGAAAGTGTTGGATCCGGAAAGCAGCATGAGCAGGGACTCCCAGTCCCATGTTTCAAAAAGCTGCTCCACGAGTTTCTGGAAATCTACAACCCTGATGTTGGCCTTGATCCCCACCCTGCTCAATTCGTCGGCAATTATAGAAGCGATATCGTTGTAAACCGTATTGTCGGACTGTATGGCCAGGTTGAATTCAACGGCTCTGCCCTGGCTGTCCCGCATGACGCCGGAAGCGTCCCTTGTCATGCCGATGGAGGACAGCAGTTGTACCGCTTGGTCCGGATCGTATTCGTATCGCAACCGGATATTCTCGTCGTAGTAGCGGTTAGTTTCCGGAAAGAAATGCAGCTTGGGCATGGCAAGCCCCCGGAACACCTGGTTAATGATCCGATCTCGGTTTAAGAGGCGGCTCATGGCTTGGCGGAACTCCGTTTTGGTAAACCAATCGTAGAAAGGCTTGTCTTTGTTTTTGGGATTCTGGTTAAATGTCCAGAAATTGGCGTTCTGGGAGCCTTCGTTATTGTATACGGTATACTCCGCGCCGCGTCCGTTCCCCTGCTGGTTGCTTGCCAATTCGTCCAGGTCCTCGGGGCGGGAAACGTAGGACTCGATCTCTCCTTCCTTGAAAAGCAGATACTCCGTATTTTCATCCGGAATAATCCGCAGAACTTCTTCCTCCGGGTATGGGAGAGAAACGCTGGCGGCGTCTTTTTCCCAGTAGTTGGGATTCCGTTTGTATACTAGGCGTTGCCCGGTCGTGTATTCGATTAAGTGGTACTTCCCGCAGGACGGGATGAGTTTCGGGTCCGTGTTGACGCCGTAGATATCCATGACCCCCTGTACGCCGTTTTGTTTTTTCGCTTCTTCGTATCCATACCGGGGCATGACGTTCATGTTGGTAGCGAGGAGGGGTTCCGCCACGATCCGGGGAAAGTGGAACACAAAGCGCAGATCGTCTATCTTCTCAATGTCCACATGGGCTTCGTTTCCGTCCGCCATTTCCAAAAATTGCTGGTAGTACCCCGAACTCTGAAACTGCGGATCGCCGCGAATCTCGTTGTACCAGAAGATAATATCGTCGCTTGTAACCTTGATTCTCCTGTCGGATTCGTACCACGTCCAGTAGAGATCGTCCCGCAACGTGTAGATCACGTCAAGAGTGTCCTCCGCTTCGTTTACGCTGATATCAAAAGACGCGGCGCGGGGTTTCCATTCCCGGATCAGGCTATCGTAATCCACCAGATAGTCAATCATATAGCTGGTTACGGCGCTCGTTACGTTGTCCTGTTCGGCGATCAAAAGGTTAAAGCTCTTGGGATCCTGGCTTATCACGCCGGTCCAAGTTCCGCCGGTTTTTCCTGGTACAAAGTCTTCCCCGTTCCAAGGCTTGGAAACGGTTTTCTCGATAATCTCATTTATCCCCCGCATCTCAAGGGACGCCAGGTCTTCCAGGGAAAGCTCGCTTTCCTTTGAACACGCGGAAAAGGCGAGCGCCGCGATTAAAGGCAAAAGGAGGGGCTTTTTCAAAACACGCCCTGTAGGGGCGGCGCATCTTGAAAAAACCGCCTTAGATTTACATGAGAATTCGAAAACTTCAGTTTCCGCGCCTTCAAGGGGATACGCGCCCGTGTCAACCGGCGCGCTCTCCATTAACTGCCGCGCCTGATCTCCGTTATGTACCACAGTGATTTCCGTATGTACTTCGCCCATACATGCCTCCATGCTCCAAGTATAGCGGAAAAACCGGGGATAGGGAAGTCTTCTTCTGCGTCCATGATAAAAGTCATGCGGTTTTTGCAAAATCTCATGGTTTCTTTGATCCTTCAAAACTGCCGGCATTGGGTCATCTTATCGGGTGATTGCGCATCCCGGTTATGTGTAGAGACTTTTCCAAAACAACCGGTACTTTTTCCTTGACAAAACATCATAAAAGGATTGTACTATAATAATAAAGGAGGTTTTTCCGTGTTAGCCCAGACCATGAGCCAGAGGCAAGATTTACGGCTTACTACACAACTTGTTACGGCGATTAGCCTTATGGAAGTTCCAGCGCTTGATCTGAGGGAAAGGATAGCGGAAGAGCTTGAACGGAATCCGGCTCTTGAGGTTCAAGAAGAGCCGTCCGGCATTTCCTTTGAAGATGCGCCGTCGGCGCGGGAAGAAGACGCGTACTTTGAGACGACCTCGGATCCGGGTTTTATCTACGAAGGTGGCGAAGAAGCGTCCGACCGCCAGTTCAAATTTATTGAAAGCGCGCTTACCAGACCGGAGAGCCTGCAAGAGCATCTGCTGTGGCAGTTGCAAGTTGAGCCGCTGGACGAAAAGACCCGTTCTCTGTGCGAAACGCTTATCCAGAATCTTGATGAAAACGGCTTCCATGTGGTGAGCGTAGATGAATTGCTCAAAGGTGAAAAAAATGACTGTATTCAAAACGCCATGCATATTGTCCAATCGTTTGATCCCGCAGGCGTCTGCACCGCGAATTATGAAGAATCGTTGCGTACGCAAATACGGCTTCTGCCTGATGCGCCGGAAGGCGCGGAAGAAGCTCTTGGCTGCCTTGAATTGTTGCAAAAAGGGAAATTCGCCGCTGTAGCGAAGAAAATAAACCGCACGGAAGATGAAGTTCGCTCGTTTTTTGTATGCATCAAAGAATTAAACCCCTTTCCCGGACGCCTTTTTTCATCAAAGAGCGTCCGTTTTGTCGTACCCGATGTAAAAGTCGTCAAAAAAGAAGGGGAATTTATCATCATCCTTAATGATGAAGAAATTCCGGCGCTTGGCGTCAATCATTTTTTTAAGAAAATCGCTGAAGAAAAATCAGACAAAACGGCGCGGCGTTTTGCAAGGGAAAGCGTCAGGGAGGCCATGTGGTTTATCAACGCCATTAACGAAAGGAATCAGACCCTGCTTAACGTTTCCAGGGCAATCGTCAACTATCAGACGCAATTTTTCGAGAAAGGGCCGGGTAACCTCGCTCCCCTGACCCAGCAAGCCATAGCCAGTGAGCTTGACATCCACGAATCCACCGTGTCCCGCATAGCGAATGGGAAGTACATGCAGACCGAGTGGGGCGTTTTCAGCATAAAGTACTTCTTCACCAACGCCATAAACCGCTATGGCGCGGAAGCTTCGCCGTTTTCCAAGGAAAGCGTGAAGGCGAAGATCAGGGAAATCATCATCAACGACAAGGGGCGCCTTTCGGATCAACGCATAGCGGACAAGCTCAACGAACAGGGCGTCACTGTGGCGCGTCGTACGGTGGCGAAATACCGGCAGGAACTGGATATGGGGTCGTCATTTACCAGATAGTCCGCGCCCCCATACGCGGCGCCGTTTCAAGGCTATTGGAATTCGGCCCGTAAGGGCTTGATATATTTTCTTGGAGGTATCTATGAATATAGAAATTAAAGCCGTTCACTTCACATTGAGGGACGACACCAGAGAGTATGTTGAAAAAAAACTCTCCCGTATTCACAATGCGGAGAACATGATCATTGATTTGCTCATCACCATGACGCACGAGAAAGAATTTACAGCCGAAACTACGGTTAATTTTCGTTGGGGTTTATCGATTCATGTAAAAGAAACAGATTTTGATCTCCATGCCGCCATTGATAAAATGCTTGATGTTCTTGATGGGAAAATAAGTAAGGAAAAAGAAAAATTTAAGGAAAAGAGATGACGTTTCCTGCGGTGGAGTAAATCCGCCGCGGAGCGTCCGCCGGGCGGCGTCAAGCCCCGCCACGCAAAGTCGGCGGCGTTCCTTTCACGGCGCGTCCCGTGTTTCCGCCATGTTAGAACAGCGAGTCCGGCGCACCCGGCGCCACATAGAACATATCCTTGACCAACGCATTCGCTCATTCGGCTTGTACCGGACATGCGGAGCCGAGACGCGGCGGTATGATGAAAAATTGTTTCACGCTTGTCTATTTGTCTATGTTCAAATATTGAGAGCTTTTCCTAAAACCAACCCGAACACACGGCCGCTGAACATAGCTCGCGTTTTGGGAAAAGCTCCGCATTTAGAAGTATAAATCGTTCCTGAAAGAAATGATGACAGAATGCGCCGCTTCGCCTAATGCTGCGGCAAGGCTGCCGGGCAGATATTGCTGTGCAAAGTCCGTATTTGCGCCCGAAAAACATCTGAGGTTGCTCCAATATCCGGTTGGTTTCGGAACAACCTCATCTTTTTTTTTGAAAAACACCAGAAAACGTCGGAGCCTCCGCATGAGATCAACCGGTTTTTTTAGGGTAAAACTAAAACTCTTCCAAACTTCCTTCCCAAAGCGGAAGGCGCGTGTCTCGCGTGTGCGATCAACGAGACGGCCATTTCCGTTGAGGATGCGCACGCCGCGACGTTCCGCACCTGCGCGCGCTTGCGGAGCGTACGGGCTATATTGACAAAGTAGCGGACGGAAGCGCGGAAGCGGTGGACGAGACGCTCACACCGGGCGGACAATTCAGCATAAGCGGACACAAGATAAAGGTGGCCGGGACAATCCCCGAAGTGGGGGTGTATTTTGTATCGGCAGCCGGCACCGGCCGCGCAGAGGGTGAAGGCAAGCGGGCGCCTGGCGGAGAATACGGCCGCCAAGCTGACAGGCGTGACGCCCGCATTGAGTGCGGGAGAGGGGAAGGTGGAGATCAAGACGCAGTTCAGCGGAGGAAACAACCTGCTCAAAGAGCCGCGAAGCGTGGAGTATAAGGGGATGCTGACCGTAGAGGCGTAAGATTGGCGGGCGCTCAGACCTAGGTCGAATGTGGGTGCGCGACTAGTCTGGAATTGGAGGCAATTCTAGCAAGGAATTGTCGCCAATCTAACAAGGGAGAACTTGCCCGTATGGGCGATTAGATAGTAACGGTTGGAATACGGACCTTGTAAATTTTTTATGAAACCGGTAAATCATAGGGGAACCCAAACTTCTCCATG
>JAITIK010000175.1 GCA_031279555.1 Treponema sp.
TTCGCGTGGAGGCAAGATTCAACAGGGAACGCGCCGGGCTGGACATTCATTCGCTGGCGGAAGGGTTTGTCAAGACTATGGAGGCCCTGACGCGGCGGCGCGGCGCATCAAATTGGAAGGCGAGCGAAAGCCGTGCCGAAAGCTCTGGCTGAAGCGCGCGGCAATCAGCCGGATGGCGGGGGGATGAAGGTTTTGACCGGGGAGAGGCCGCCCGGTCGCGCGGGGAAGCGGCGATGCGGCGAAGGGCCGAATAGGGCGAAAGCATTCTGGCGGAGCGGGATGCCGCGGGGGTTGGCCTCTGCGCGCGCGTATCGCGCCTTTACACGCGCGTATCGCGCCTTTACACGCGCGTATCACGCCTTTACACGCGCGTATCGCGCCTCTGCACGCGCGTATCGCGCCTCTGCGCGCGCGTATCACGCCTCTGCGCGCGCGTATCGCGCCTCCGCACGCGCGTATCGCGCCTTTACACGCGCGTATAAAAATCTTGCGCAGGGTGATTTGTTGTATAGGATAGTATACCACAGAGCGGCGGAATTTTTTGCATGAATTTTTACGAGGGGCTTTGGCCGCGTTTGCGGCGAACCTGCGGACAAGGAGTTGGACATAACCCGCAGAATCGCGTGGGGGCAAGATTCAACAGGGAATGCGCCGGTGCAAATTCATGCTATACGATTCAACTTTTTCCGCGCATCTTCAAGAATTTCCCGATCCAAAACTTCGGTTGATTGCAGCTCTTCCAAGAATATCCCTCGGATAATGCTGACGATTTACAAAGGAAGTGTCAAGAGGGCAAACGGGCGCTTGGCGCGCGCCAGTTGGCGTACGCCAAGCTATGCTGTAAAGCGCGGTTCCTCTCAAAACACAGTGGTTTTGAAAAGATGCGTTATAAACGGAAGTTCCTCAGGCAAGAATCCGCCGGCTATACCGCGCCGCGACATCATGGCGCGGCGCGCTTTGTTCGCCTGTCTACTGGAGAGTTCCAATGATCGTTGTCACCGAGTTCGCGCTTAGAGTGACCGTAGAACCAGAAATGACATTCGCAACCAGTTTCATGTCTTCGGATGCCGAAGTGCGGTACGCCGCGCTCCACGCAACGTTTTCACCCGATAGATTGAGCGTTACGGTTTGCGTGGAGGAACCGTGATTGATAAGTACGATCGCGGTGTCATTCTCATGTTTGTACGCGCTTGTATACACGCCGGTTTGCGGACTCGTTGTCGAGCCGGCCCGCGTCCAACCCGGACGGATAAACTTGCTGAACTGTCCGATAACATAGTAGCGCTTGGCATAGGAAAACTCGCCGTCATTTATGTAGATAAGGGCGTCGGAATCATCATCGTTTTCTTGCCACATCCACCAGTAGAGCCATGCGTTCGCCTCGGCAATGGTAAACGTATGATGGATCATACGAGCGTAGGCGAGTCCGTTTGCAATGTCTTTGCCTTTGGTTAAAACGCCATTGCCCGCCGTTGTCTGCCCCATCTCAGTCTGCCAAACGCGTTTTCCCAGCAGATGCGCATTGAAAAACTGCTCGGCGCCATAAGTTACGCTGTCCCACGGCGCTTCGTACTGATGAGCCGCCGCATGGGTGACAATCGTTTTCGCTTTGGAGTCGGATAACGCGCTTTTGACCATATCTTCCTTAAAATTTTCCTGTTCCGCAGCCATAATGCCGATGCTCGCAGGGACATCTTTCAACTCGAAACGATCTCCAATCACCTTGAGGAAGTCCTTTATGCTTGCGCCGTCCCAGATGCAGCTTTCGTAATCAGTCATAGCGTCCGGCTCATTCTGGATTGAAAGGAGCGCGAGCGGATATCCCATGTTGCTCTGGAATCCCTTGGCGTAATCAGCCAAAAGATCCGCATAGTCATTGTAGTACGCCGGTTTGAGCGACCCTCCCACATCGGGCTTGGTATAGTCATCGGAAGCGTTGTTCCGCCCGCCGATGTAGCTCAACTTGCCGCCGCCGCCTTTATGCTTGCCGCCCTCCTTCCATCGAGTCACGCTGTTATTCGGCGGAGTCCACGGAGTACTCATCACCTTAAAATCATCGCCCGGGCCGCCGTCTACGCTCTTTATTTTGGCGATAAGGCTTTTCGTCGCGTTTAAATCCCAACTGTCCCACTTAAGAGCGAAGGTTTTCACCTTCTCGCCGCCGGACGCGCTTTCAGTATATTTATAGCTTCGGTCGCTTGTGGTTTTAGTTTGTATGAAGTTGTCGTTCAATGAATAGTCGTCATCGCCAAGGTTTTGGTACCGCTCGCGGAAAGGAATGCGGTTGCGCAAAATCGTAAACCCTATGCCTTTGTTTTGAGAATAGAGCTTTTCCACCAATGTGGCGAATGACTGCCGCTCTTTAGGGTTGTTCTTCCATGCGTCCGAGCCGCCGAAACCGTCAATCGTCTGGCGGATGTCGCTATAGCCGACGATCATTGATCCGCTTCCATTCGTATAGGTTTTCTGTACGCCAAGCGGCGCGTCAGTATACGCGGCGCTTGTCCAGCAACCGGAAGGACCGGAATCTTTGCCGGAATCATCGCCGGAATCTGCCCAGTTGTTTGATCTGGAGCAGGTGGGCGACGACAATCCCACAACGATCATTAACAATAATGACCGCAACACAAAAGTGACGTTATTTATTATTTTCCTCCATTGCAAATTCATGCTATATGATTCAACGCCGCGGAGCGGGCGCGGCGCGGCGCGTCATTCTTCTTCATACCTCGCTTTCAAAGCGCGGGCGACAAAAGGGGACACCATAGAAGAAACATCACCGTGAAATGAGGCGAGTTCCTTAATTGAGGAAGAGCGGATTGTAAAATATTTTGGATCAGCCGGAATGATGATCGTCTCTATATTCGGATCTATGGCTTTGTACATCAGGGAAAGTTCAAACTCGTAGGCAAAGTCTATGGAATCGCGCGCGCCCCGTATTAGAAGGCGCGCGTTATGCTGTTTCATAAAATCGGCGATGAGCGAATCCCATACGAAAATTTTCACCTTGCGAAACGGGCGCACAAGCTCTTCCAGCATGTACACCCGCTCTTCCGTAGAAAAAAAATACTTCTTTCGCCTATTCTCGGCGATGACTACGAAGAGTTCGTCAAACATACCCGCCGCCCTCTCAATAAGGTTGCCATGCCCCAGTGTCGGCGGGTCGAAAGAACCCGGCAAAACCGCCTTCATACGCTAGTTTTTCGGCGCAAGCGCAACGCCGGGCAACGGTTTCAACAGGGCGAATCCAAGGTACTTAAACGGATGAATATCCAGCATATTGGGATACCAGCCGGTAATTTCATTGGTGTCGACGATGTTTAGCGCGGGCGTATGGTATATGGGAAGCACAACGCCGCGGTCAAGGAGCAGTTTTTCCGCTTGGGCAAGGGTGTTCATGCGGGGCGCTCCTTCCTCAGTCATAGACTTCTGCATCAGATCTTCATAATCCTGATCGCTGTACCCCGCTTCATTGAGATTGGAATCCTGTCTGAACAGCAGGAGGAATGTATAGGGATCGGCAAAGTCCCCTATCCACGACATAGACGCCACCTGGTAATCGTGATCTTTAAGGGAATCCGAATAATTGTAAGGCGAAACCATTTTTATTTTTACCGGTACGCCTAAGTTTTCCAACCATGCCGCAGCCATAATTTCCGCAATCCGTTTCGCCTCCGAATAGTCGCCGATTTTGACAACCAATTCAGGCAACCCGGCGCCTTTTGGGTAGCCGGCTTCGGCAAGGAGCCGCAAAGCCTCGTCTATATCCGTTTTTGCTATGCCTTCAATATCAGGGTAGCCTTGAAGCGGAAGAACAAGCGTCTCAGCGGGCAGTATGTAATTCGCACGGATTTCACTCCAGGGCAACGCAAGAGAGAGCGCCCTGCGCACCCGGTAATCGTTCCACGGGGCCGCGTCCGATCTGATAAAGTAGTAATGCGTAGCGAACATGGGGTTAAGCTGTATGCCGGCGCGATCCGTAAGAGTGTCAAGGTTCATGCTTCCCGCAATCCAGCGGGCTTCGCCCGAATTCCACAACGCGGAGGCTTCATCATCATCATCAATAAATTTAATGATGATCTTTTTCAACTTGACATTCAGGGCGTCCCAGTACAGGGGGTTTTTCTCAAACACAACATGTTGTTCATTGGCTTCAGTAATGATGAACGGTCCGTTGCTTATGAATTTTTGGGGATCAAAGCCGCCGGAATCCAGCATGGCGCGGGTGTCTGGATGCGCGACGCTAAAGGAGTGATGGCAAAGCATACTGGGTAGAAACGCCGCGGGCGACGTAAGCGTTACGATCAACTTTCCTTCTTTCACCTGTATGCCCACCTGATCGGGATCCGTGAGCTTGCCGGCGCGGAAATCCTTCGCCCCTTCTATAATGTCATAAAGGGATGAATACGGCGCATCGGGAATTGCCAACAGGGAAAGCCACGAGGAACGGAAGTCTTCCGCCGCAACCGGATCGCCGTTTGAATACCGCGCGTTTTCCCGTATAGTAAACGTCCACTGTTTTTTATCGGAGGAAATCTCGTACTTCGATATGACCCCCATCACGGGTCTCATGTTCACCGGATTGTACGTAAAAAGCCCTTCGTAAACGCCGGTAAAAATCTGCGCCTCGCTTGCGTACCACGCCTTCCTGAAATCAAATTCCACGCCGGATCCTACCGACATGGTCATAGTAAGCGTATCGGGAACGTTGGAAGAAAAAGGCGGCTCCTCATAGTCGTTGGGAGAACCTTCAGCAGGCGATTCATCCTCAAGCGGAACATCCGCCGGAACATCCGCCGGACTTTCCGCCGCCTCGCCTGACTCTTGCGGTTCAGTCTCGCCGCTTGCCGCTTCAGGGACGGCTTCTTGTTCCGGCGATTCTGGAAATTGCCCGCTTTGCGCGCTTTGCGCGGCGGGCGGCGATCCTATACGCGATGGATCGAAGTTCGGTTGAGCTTGCGCCGGCGTCTGGGACGCCAACAACAACACAAGGCATACAATTCCCCCAACACCGGGAGTTGCATGCGATCTTTTTACGGGTTTATGTATCATAATAATCCTTTCCTTCATCACTGTTTCGGAACGGCGATGCCAAGTTTCTTGAATTGCGCTTCTTCTTCTTTTTGAGCGGTATAATCACAGCGTTTTTGATTCGCTTTGATGAATGTCGTTTTAATGGTTGACAATTCTGGTTTAATACCTTTTACCCTGGAACGGTCGTCTTTATCAACATTGGTTTTGAAGTACTCGTCCATAGCGGCGAGGGTCTTATGCAGGGTTTGCAGATAGCGGATGTTCTTTTCGAGGAAAACGAGAAGTTGATTTTCCTGCAACTCTTGCAATTTCGCAACAGATGTATCTTTGTTTGCGGCAATTTGACTAAAGTTTTTAATCTGTTTGTCAATATCGGCGCGTAATGCGTTGAAATTCACCCGTTTCACGGACGAATTGCGCGCATGATCCACATATTGCAGATCGTATACGACAGAATCAAACTCCTTATGGAACAGTTCCCTGATAAAACGCCTGATTCTCTGCCCTAAAGTAATCTTTTTATGCGCAAGCAAAGCGTTGTTCTCATCAAGTTTAAGCGCCACATCAGCCAATACGTAGGAAACTCCTCCAATTACCTGGATGCCTTCTATTAAATGTTGTTTGAACGGCGTGGCGGAAACAACTTCATCTTTTTCAGCAACGGTGAGAGATTTGAGCACCGCCTTCCGTAATTCCCCGCCGTTGTTTGAATGGTCTTCCTTGAAAATTTCCTCAATAAGCTCCGGGTAGTATGGAACGCCGGGCATCAAAGAAGGAAATTTTTTCTTTATTTGAGCCGGCGTCGGCGTTTCGCCTTCCGGAAAAGCGGCGGCTATCGCAACGCGCGCCTTCAGCTTGTACGATTCTTTGTTAAAATTGGCGAACAACTTTAATGAATCTATCACAGCGCCGCTAGTCCTCTCCAAATTGCACAATGATTCGTTGATAAGACGTAACGTCAGTTGATCAAAGTACATTTTTATCTTATTGGTGAACTCCACTGCGTAATAGGTGTTTATGGAAGCGGAATTTGGAGAAAAATGAATCCAGTCAATAAATTTTATCAAACTCAAAATGCGTTTAATGCGATCCATTGTAAAAAATTCGATGTCATATTGATAAAAATTGACCAAAAAATCCAATTGGTTGTCAAAATTCGCAAACCGCACGCTCAGTTTATCCATTTTCTCCCCTTCGGCGAAGTTGCTGCTATCAGGCGCTTGAATCTCTCTCACCTTCGCTTCCTGTTTGTAGGGATCTTCATTGACAAGTCCTTTTTTAAGGAAGGCGTTGTACAACACGGAATAGGAAGTTTGAAAAACACGCAAATCTTCTTTTAGTTTCGGCACTTCGGATGCTTCAAGCCATTGACGCCTATCGTCGATGGCATCCGCCAAAGTTTTGATATAACTGGCCAATTCACTCATTACTTTAGTATAATATAAGCGGTTAATTAAAGCAATACATACAGCGACTCCTTTTATAAAGGTATGAAATATTTTTCTCTCCATTTTATATACGGTCCGTCCGCGTTTTTTTGTTTATCCGCTCTGCTTGCGGCGTGCGGCGGCGGGTACGATATGCCGTACCGTGTCGCGCTGCCCGCCATACCCGACGCATGGAGCGTAGTTTTAGGAGACAACCACTGGCATATCGAATGGATAGATTCCAATGGCGCCAGAGAAAGCCGCGATATAGACGGGCGCGAAACCGCTGAAACCGGATACAGGCTTGAGATTCATATCCTACAGGAATGGGCGAGTCCGATCATCGCCTATCCCTACTGGAACGAAAAGGACATCGCGCCGGATGTCATGCGTCCCGCAGGCGCGATATTCCCGTCCGACGCGGACATTTCTTCAGGTACGATCTCCCTGTCATGGACAGGCGGCGTAGAGGCGTTTTTGTATGTTGAGCTTGCAAAGCGCGCGGATCGCGGTTCAACCCGTCAGCCGCAGTATTTTGACTGGCGGAGATTTAGAGAGTCGCTTGAAAGCGCCGCAATCCCCGAAGACGTCCGATCAGACCCGTGGCTTGCGGATTGGAAAACAATAGCGGAGAAAACCGCCTCATCGGGTTTTGACAGGCGCCGGATTGTCACAATAAAACGGCGGGAAATCGTCGCGCTGGTTCCAACAGGCGAATTGTGGATAGGAACATCGCCCTTTGCGCCTCCAGTCGTCGCAACCGGGGAAACGGAAAAAACGCTCGTACTGTTGGCAAGCGACTCCATTGATACGTACATTTCAAAAGAAGGCGTACTGCGCGTTTCTTCAAACGCATGGATATGGATGCCGCGGCATTAAAACATTGCGCAATTATATTCTTCTGATGATGAGTATCGGCTTCGCGCGGCGCGGCGGATGCCGGGTTGCGGATGCCCGGCCCCTGCTGGCCGCTCACCTGCTTCCACATGAGCCGCTGGCCCGGGCAGGATAACCGCATCCGCATTGGCGCGGGCTTTGTCTTTGGCCAGCGTTTCCGCTGGGTGGGGTTTCAGCGCGGGGAGGCGGGCCGAGGCGGTGGTATTGCCGCTGATAGTCCCGTCGTTCAGGGACGGTCTACTTCGGGGACAACCTGATTGGATATACGAGGCGATTAATTACAAATTAAAATAAAACGGTTTCGCGGTGCAACTCGCGTCCCAGCAGGGAAAGGACAATGACGGATCCTGATGGGAGTTTATAAGGAACGACGAGTTCCCCGCCCGAAAAAGCGGTTTCCAAAAGGACTTGCCGCTCGCCGGAGGGGAGTTGGACATTGAGGAGGGTTTTCAACGGATACGGGGTCTTCGCCAGGGTGTACGTGAACAAGGAAAAAACCTCACCCTCCGCTATCTTTTCCGGACTTGCAACAGTGAGCGTTATGCGGGCGTCGGCTTCAATTTCTATATCGGGCAAGGGCGACTGCCCCACGATGGTTTCGGCTTTCTCGTTTTCCAGAACGGGGCGCGTCTTAAAGACAAAATTGACGTTTGTTTCGCCTATAAGATCAAGGGCTTCTTTCACAGAAAGTCCGGTGAACTTCGGCGTCTTGATCGGCGCTGGCCCGCTGCCTCGGCTCACCACAAATTCCAGAACCGTTGAACTGCTGATGGAAAAACCGGGTTCAGGATGCTGCTCAAGTATGACGCCAGCCGGCTCTTGGGAATACTCATACAAAAACGGCTCTTTTATGGAAACAGACGGCAGATTGGAAGATAAAAGGGCCTGCATCTCGGCGCGGACCGTCTCAATGGAGCGCCCGCGGTAGTCTTCTATCCTGTTTATCATTACACCTTGGCTTATCACGAGCCTGATGCGCCGCCCCGCCTTGACGATGGCGCCCGCAGGCGGATCCTGCTCCAACACTATGCCCCTGTCTACAACCGCATCTGGATACCGGAGTTGAATGCGCGGATACAGTTCCTTTTCCTGAAGCTCAAGCAAAGCGTCGACGATATCCTTTCCGCGCACATCAGGCGTCATAATCTGCTCTTCGCCCCGCACCGCGGCGAAGAAGACCGCCAGTCCCACAAGAAACGCAAAAACAAGCGCGCCGAGCGACATAAAAACAACTATACCGCCGTTTATGCCGCCGCCGTTGAATCCGCTTTTCTTTTGGGTTTCCGTTTCCCCGCCGGATTCTCTTTCCCGTTCGATTTTTTCGGTGTCTTTCATAGCAACTCCTGTATTCAGCCTAACCGGCTCCCTATAAAATTCCGCGCTCCATTCAAAAACGCCTTCCATTCAAGCGGTTTTCTTGACTGATACCGTAATCTCGTTGCGGCGAGCGCGCCGCTTCCGCTCTGAATCAGAACGCCGTGCAGCGCGTCCGCGCCCAGAACTGTACCGGTTGGCGCGACTGACGCGGTTGGCGTTTCAAAACCGCGAGGAATTAAATGCGCGTCAAGAATAAAGAGTTTTTCCCCGTTATGCATCGTCCACGATTGGGGCCACGGGGTAAAAGCCCGAATGCGGGCTTCAATGACTTCGGCGCTTAACGACCAGTTGATAAGCCCGTCCTCTTTTTTTATGGCGGCGCAATAAGAAACCGCTCCTGTTTGGGGCTTTTCTACGAGCGTCTTTTCCACAACGCCGCGCGCCGCCGCTACAAGCAATTCGGCTGTTCTGGACGCCACGTATTCGCTCAAACGCGCCGCAGTCTCCCGCCCCATAAGCGGGAACGCCTCTTGCAAAAGAATATCCCCGCTGTCCATCTCCCGCGCCAGCCGCTGGATGCTGATTCCCGTTTCCGCGTCCCGGTTGAGGATAGCCGACTGTATGGGGCTGGGCCCCCGGTATTTGGGGAGGAGGCTTGGATGCGCGTTAACGCCGCCGAGGGGGAAAAGAGCCAAAAATTTCGGTCCAAATATTTTGCCGTACGCAAACGACACAAGCATATCCGGCGCGAGAGCCGCAACCGCTTCGCGCGCTTCGGCATTGAGCTTTTCCGGTTTCAGGACAAAAAGCCCTAACGCCGCCGCCGCGCTTCCCACTTCGGTCGGCTCCTCCCGTCCGCCGCGACCTTTAGGCGCATCTGGATTGGTCAAGACGCCGGCGATCCCGTATCCCGCCTGGCTGCGGGCGAGACCGGCAAGCGCGTACAGGGAAGGGACGGCTATCTGGGGGCTTCCGGCAAACAAAATACGCATTTTCAAGCGTTCGTCTTCCGTTTCTCGTATTTGGCGAGGACGCGGTTGCGTTTCACTTCGGGAAGCCGGTCGATGAACAGGGTTCCCTCCAGATGATCGTACTCATGCAGTATCACCCGCGCAAGGATGCCCTCCGTTTCTATGGTGAACGCCTTGCCCCTCTCGTTCCACGCCTGCACCTTGACTTTTTCCGGTCGCATCACGTCGGCGTATACGCCAGGTATGGAGAGGCAGCCTTCCTCATACGCAACGGTTTTCTCGGACGTCTCCAGAATCGACGGGTTGATAAACACCCTCGGCTCATCCCCACCAACATGCGTTACAAAAATCCGTTCTATAAGCCCAATCTGGGGCCCCGCAAGTCCGACTCCCTTGCCCGCGTGCATAAGATATATCATTTCTTCCGCAACTTTCGTTGTTTCCGCCGTAAAGCGTTTTACCGGAAGCGCTTTGCGTTTAAGCGTCTCGTTTCCCAGCAATAGTATTTCCATAATGGGTATGATACAGGATACATTTTTTTTTTTCAATAGCGCAGTCAAAGCGCAACACCCGCTCAAAACGCCGCGTGGCGAAAAGGGCGTCCCTCCGCCCCAGACATTGGCGCTTCGTTACAGTTCATTCGCCGATTCAGAGCGTAAACTTGCCGATTTCCAACGTCAGCGCGGCAATACTGTCTTTATTTTCAATGCTGACATCCTGTATCCGCGCAACCGCCGCGTTGATCTGATTCATGCCTGCGGCGATCTCATCCATTCCGTAATCTAAATCCACCGTGAGCGCCTCAAGCCGCCTGCTTTCGCTGACAACTTCACCGCTGCCGGCGAGCATCGCGTCCGAATTGTCCCGTACATTTTGGGTTGTCTCTTGAGACTTTGCTATGGCCATGAGAATCTGCTGGTTGCCCATATTTTGCTCTTCCATGGACCGTCGTATGAGTTCTTCCTGATCCGCCACAATATGCACGCCGCTGTCAATATCCTTAAAATGAATCAACGTCCGCTCCGTAGAATCACGTATCCCATCAAGCGCGCCCTTTATCTTTTTCAGCGCCTCCGCAACCGTACCCGCCTGTTTTGAAGAGGATTCCGCCAACTTCCGTATTTCACTCGCCACCACCGCAAACCCTTTCCCCGACTCACCGGCGTGAGCCGCTTCAATAGCCGCGTTCATCGAAAGCAGGTTGGTCTGACTCGCTATATTTTCTATCACCGTGTTGATTTCCAGAAGCCGCCCGGATTCCTTTGCGACTTCCTGAATGTCATCCGATACACGGCGCAACGCCTTATACCCCTTTTCAGAAGACACTATAAGCTTCTCAATATTTCGCTCATTCCTAGAAAGACTTTCACTTGCCATAGTGACGTTCGCCGCCATTTCCTCAATGGCCGATGAAGAGCGGGACACGCTTTCCACCTCTTCTTCAACGCTCCGGTTCAGATGTTCAATAATGTTGACAATCCCCTTCATTGCATTGTTTGTCCGCGTAAGGCCTGCCGCCTGATTGCCCGCCTTCGCCTTGAGATTGCGGGTCTGGGCGTCTATCTGGCGCACCGCCGCCGCAGACTGGGACACCATAGAGGACAGTTCGCTTCCCACGTGGGAAAGGCTTTCCGCCTTGTCCGCGATGGTCTTGACAAGAGTCTTGATATTCGACTGGGTGCGGTTAAGAAGGCGCATCATTGCGCCGAATTCATCCTTGCGGATCGCGTCGCTGATCTGTACGGTGAGATTTCCTTCCGCGATGGCTTGAAGCGTGGTGGTGACGCGGCGTATGGGCTTTACAAGGGAGTCCGACACCGTAAAGCCCGCGATCAACGATGCGCCTAACGCTACGGCAAGGGATATGAACAGGGCGATCAGGGCGGGTTGTTCCAAGTTTTTGCTGACGGATACGTCCATGTCTACGGTTATAATCCCAGCCGCGGCGCCGTTTTTCATAATGGGATACACGGAAGAAATAAAGACGCCGTACTCGTCGGTGGTGGGCTTGGGAGTAAGCTGCATAACACCGCTACGCTCGGCGAGAGCCATAGTGTCCGAATACGTAGCATACACGGAAAAATTATAAGGCGTCCCCGGAACAGGGTTCTTCGTACCGGTCGCGTTCTCCAAGTCGTTGTCTATAACAAAGATATAGCCCTCATCCCGCTTTTCCAGCACGGAAATATAGGCGAGACCAAAAGAGTCCACAATTTCCTGCAAGGCCTGCGCCAGACGCCAATATTCAGATGTTCCCGCAGAACCTTCCCTCGCCAGATACTCAAAATCGCACAGTTGAGGATAGACGCGTACGAGCATATCCGTCACCTGTGTGATGGTTTTCCGGTACGCTCTTTGAATATGGGTGTGGTACTCATAATACATAAGCAGTCCCACACCGCAGGAAATCAAGAAGCCAACCCCGATGAACAACAGCAAAAATTCCTTTCTTAAACTTTTCATACTTTCGCCCTTTTTTCTTACGCAAAAGCGACGCTCTTTTTCGGCAAGATGCCACATGAAAAAGCAATCTCATAACTTTCTTCAATAAAATTGTTTTTTTCATCAAGCGCGCATTTTCATTCAATGCAAACCATACGTCACGGCAAAAGTATAAAATGCCGTTTGCCGCATGTCAAGCGCCATCTGTTGGACGGCGCTTGGCGATTGAAAATTTTTAAATTCGCGTGAATTGCCGGGAGGAGAGACCGAATCATTTCCGAATGACGATGCGGCGTTGCAGGCTGAAGCCGCTCGTCCTATCTTTTGCGGATAGACAAACATCAACCGGCGCCATCTATGATGCGTTCGAGTTTTTTCTCATCCTCCGCCAACGCCGTGAACACAGGCAATCCATCTGGTCCAGCGCGCCGGACGCCAATCCGCCGGTGGGGCGCCGCCAGGCAGCTATGGATATCCGCCCCCATTGTCTTATCGCCGATACAGCCGTCGCCTTCCATCTCCCGCCGTCT
>JAITIK010000022.1 GCA_031279555.1 Treponema sp.
CGTGTTGTCAATGTTGATGAGATTTGAATATAAGCCAATGATATCGTACTTATCCCACACCTTGATGAACACGACATGGGTGCCGTCTTTCAGTATCTTAGTGTCGAAACGGTACGACCGCTCCGTCGCGATGTCTTTGACGTCAGAGCCGGTGAAATAACCGGCGAGCGGGTAATCTCCCACAAAAATGAAACGGTTTGTTATTGCGGACGCCTCTGATTCAACCGGTTCGTCGGCGCCGGTTTCCTCGCCATCTGTTTGCCCTTCTACCGGCGTCTCAACAGTCCGCACGCTTGGGGCCGACGCCTCTTTCTGGACATGCGCGTCGTTGATGACAAAGTGGGACGCGTCTTTTAGGGACTGGAGATGGGCGGACGACAAGTCCGTTACGATGATGTAATCAAGCGACGTCGTTTCACGCTGAACCGGCGAAACGCCATTTTTCGCCGCGTTCTTATCCGCGCTTCGCGCTATATCTGCGGCCTTTATTACAAGAGGAACCAGCCCAAAGTCAACATCGGCGGGCAGGGGGATTTCCGCTATGGTGGGATTTCCGGCGCTTTTCGGCGGGGTCAGCTTCGCCTGTTTTGGCGCGAGTCCGCCGAACTGGTAGGCGACCGATTGAATCGGCGAATCGCCAGAGACTTCCGCGATAAAATAGGTTTCCGTTTCGCTCTGAAGCTCAATGCCGGAATAAAAGGGTTTGGTTACGGCGTTTTTAACGCCGCCGATTTGCGTCTGAACGATTCTAATGGAAGGCTTCTCGCCCGCGATGACAATGCCGGTCACTCGCTGTTTGATTCCTTCAACGCCGGAGATGTCTTTCGCCCACACTTCCAACGTGTGGCTTCCAGACGCAAGATTGGGCGCCGCAATATGGAATTCGCCTGAAGTTGTTTTTATGCCCGTTGTCTGTATTTCAACTGGAATGTTTCCGTCTATCGCATAGAAAATGCTGTCGACTCCATCGTCGTCATCGGCCGTCCCTCTTATTACAAACCCGGTTCCATCAATGATCTGGTTTGCGGTTGGAGAAGAGAGGCTTACAACCGGCAGATCGTCGCTCGCGTTTACCGCAATCCGTTGTTTTTTCGAAACGATGTTGCCGGAAAGGTCTTTCGCGGTTATTTCAAGTTCAACAAATTTCGCTTTATTATCCAGAATTTTGAATTCTTTTGTCCACCATATATTGCCGAGCGTAAGCTCAAAGTTCCCAGAAACGGCGCCTGCAAGATCGCTTGCGCCCTTCCCGATCTTCCACGAGAGCGATTCCAAACCGATGACATCCTGTACATACCCCGCAGCTGTAAAAACGCCGTTTACCGGTTTATCGGGATACACAACCGCAACAACAGGCGGCGTATTATCCACAAAGACGAGGTGTGTGTATATT
The DNA here is from genome assembly GCA_031279555.1 of Treponema sp. Taxonomy (GTDB): domain Bacteria; phylum Spirochaetota; class Spirochaetia; order Treponematales; family Breznakiellaceae; genus JAIRKH01. Next base: position 1,394 of record JAITIK010000022.1, read on the forward strand.
CCCGCCGTTCCTTGCTTGTCAACCGCTTTGAATCTGATCTTAAGCGGCCCGTCGGCAAACGCTTTAGTGTCCAGTGTGGCGCTATAAGCCGTCGTTTTTGTTTTTTTGTCCGTTTTTATAGGTATATTGGTGAATGGCGCGTCGTCTTTTGCGCTGAATGAAAGGGACGCGGCGCCGTTTCCATCCCATATCGCGCCTTTGAGCGTCACTTTTCCATGAATCAGTCCGCCCGGCGCGATATTATCCACCGTTATAACCGGCTGTCTGCGGTCAAGATTCCATGAAACCTTCTTGGAGCGTCCGCGCAGTCCGTTTATGTCGACGCCTGTCACCGTGATGGTATAAAGACCGTCCTCCATCTCTTTTGTATCCAGATAATACGACCAGAATTCTTTTCCTTCGGCTCTGACAACGGTTGAGGGATCGTTGCTGAACGTCAATTCCACATAATCGACCGCATCATCGTCAACACAGGTTCCCACGACATTAAGATTGCCCGGCAGCCGCATATTCGCGCTGGGGTTGGTGATCATGACAACCGGAAGATCAGATTCAGGGTCTATAAAAATATTGTTGGGTCCGGCTATCTGTGTGTTTGCGCCTTTGTCATCGGCTTCCACATAAAAATTGTACCTGCCTGGCTTCTTGCCATCAATGTCAATCGTTTCTTTAAAGCCGGATGGATCGGAAATGGAATGCTTTTCCGTCTTGCCTCCCGCCTCTACGGATATGACCATGACAAGAGAAAAAACGATAAAAACAATACTTTTATTCACGGAACGCCCCTTTTTAATGTGAAACGGACTGAGGGAAAATGGCTTTAGAGCGGTTTCCCATCTGATGTTTTGAACCAGCCAGGCTGATTGTAAAATAGTAAATTGTAAAAAAACACTTGTTAGTCATTGCCGCCATATTTTATGAATACCCGTATTTTAGAGTATAGCCTTCCGCCATCTTTTTGTCAATAAAAAGATTGACCGTTTATGAGACAACTGGAACGTCAAATGAATCGCTCCGCCTGTGGCGGGTATTATGCCCGCGCATTCCAATACGTCATGCAAACCATATTTTTCTCCACTCCCGTATATGCGGCCGCTATGGCGGAGCGAAAAACATGACAGATATAACATAAAATTATCTCAAATGGAGAAAAAGTGAAGCAAAAGTGAATTTAATTTCTTTTTTTATATAGGAGCCTCTAAAAACCCAACCGGGGTTTCCAGAGGCTCCCTTATAGATGATTACAAAGGGGTGTTTCATGGAAGAGTTGAGCCTTTACATGAGTCTTTACAAACAGGGAATGCTGACAAAAAGAGAACTGGAAGAAATCGTTTTTCAATTTATTCTTAAAAATCCCCACCGGTTTTACATGAGGAGATTGGGGAAAGAGCGTTGCATCGATTATTTGTGCTGGCTGTATCCCAAGTTGAGCGCGGCGATTGACGCTTACAAAGACACGGGATCTTCTTTTGAAGCGTACCTTGCGTCGCTGCTATTCTGGTCCACACATGAATTTTTTTCCAGTGAAATGGAACATGTCATTACCGAAAAGGCATGCTGGGAGGCGCGGGCTGGAGAAATTGTCTGTGAGGAGGAGCAGGAGTATCTGGCGGAAAAAACGCATCCATTCAGAAATAAAACCGGAAAGAAACTCAAGGCGAATGAAATTATGGTTTTATTGCTGAAATCATATTTTTTTGTATCGGAAGATTTTTTGGAACGCATAGCGCCTGTTGTGGGTATAAAGGCGGAGAAACTGATGACGATGATCGAGGAACTCAAGAAAAAACGGGAGCAACACGATGAGGGCATACGCACATTGAAAATACGGATACACAGCCAGTACTACCGGTGCATCGCTTTTGAAAAACGACTGCAAGTGATGGACGACGATTCTCCCAATTATGAAAAAACGAAAGACGTTCTGGAACGTGGGAGAAAACGCCTCGCAAATATGAAAAAACGTCTGGCCGGACTGCGGGTTGACGCAAGCAACCGTCAGGTGGCGGAGACGCTTTGCATTCCCAAAGGAACGGTGGACAGCATACTATATACTATAAAAAAGAAATTCGGCGTTAAATAGCGGCGCGAATTATTCGCAAAGTCTGGTTTAATAGGCGCGTTCGAAAAAGCCTCAAAAAATAATACAAAAAAATGTTGAAAACAAAACAGATCGGCATTATAATAGAATTTGTTCGGAAACTGAGGTTTCCGAACAAATTCTATTATGAAAGACGCAATTTCGCAACCCGCAGGTTCATTGGCGAGAAATTGCAAGACTTGCAAGCTAACCGCAGGTTAGCGGCAGACTGCCAGCCGGGTTGTCGAATAAGTCCAATAGAGCCAATCCCGAAAGTTGGCTGGTTTCGGGATGTGCCTTTAAAAGGAAGACGTATGATGCAGAAAGCCCTCCGCATAGCGGTTTCAGGAAAAAGCGGGTGCGGGAATACCACGGTGAGCCGCATGGTGGCGGAGAAACTGGGACTGAGGTTTATTAACTTCACTTTCCGTTCCCTTGCGCAGGAAGAAAATCTAGAGTTAAATGAGGCGCTTGCCCTTGCCTCGAAAGACGACTGGTGGGACAGGGAAGTGGATCGCCGCCAAGTGAGTCTTGCCCGAGAGGATAGCGGTTGCGTAGTCGGTTCGCGTCTCGCCATCTGGATGTTGCCGGAAGCGGATTTGAAGGTGTACCTCTACGCCGGACTTGAGACGAGGGCGCAACGCATTGTCAAACGGGAAGGCGGCGTCTTTGAAGAGGCCGCCGCATTCACGGCGGAACGAGACAGACAAGATAAAGAACGGTATTTGCGGCTTTATGGCATAGACAATGACGATTATGCGTTTGCCGATCTCGTTATTGACGTTACGTCTCTGTCGCCGGAAGGCATAGCCTCTCGCATTATCGAGCGCGCGGCGCGCGGCGCCCAGTGAGGAGCGGCGCAGAGCGGACGTCCAACACCGCCACCCTATTCCAGCAAAAATTCCCCCATAAACGTATCCTCGGAAGGAAGCGGCTCTTCTTCCTCCACCCTGGGTTCGGACGCGGTTTTGAACGGCTCGATGCACGGCTCGTTGTTCAACAGCTTCGGT
>JAITIK010000069.1 GCA_031279555.1 Treponema sp.
TAAGCAGCGGGTACTGACCTGCCTGGCGACCGCTTTTTTCTCTTTCATGGTTAATCCCATTTTGACCTCCGATAGCTGTCGCCGCCGGATAGTCCGCCTTGATTTGAGTCGTTTTTTCAAAATGAGGCGCGAGCCTTTTTCGGGAACATTTTCGATGAGACGCCGCGCCCCTTGACATTCCATCGCATTTCGGCTACGCTATACACACCCTGCAATCAGGAAACATGCGAGCAAGCGCCGCCCAACCCCGCCAGGTTCGGAAGGAAGCAACGGTCAGCGGAAGCGTGCAGCGCCGTGTCCATCTTGATTGCAGGGCTTTCTTTTGCTATAATCTAACCTATGGCTTATGAAGTAACCGCCACACGGAAAAGGCCGAAAACGTTTGACGAGTTAGCTGGCCAGGAATTTGTCGCCGCCACGCTGAAAAGCTCTCTGGAAACAGGGCGAATCGCCCACGCCTACCTATTTACCGGACCTCGCGGATGCGGCAAGACCAGCAGCGCGCGCATTCTCGCCCGCTCTCTCAACTGCGTGGAGGGACCCATCTCGTCCCCCTGCGGCGAGTGCGCCAGTTGCAGGGAGATAGCCGAAGGCAGGAGTCTTGACGTCATCGAAATAGACGGCGCGTCCAACACCGGCGTCAACGACGCGAGGCAAATTATAGAGGAAGTGCTTTTCCCGCCCAATTCGAGCCGTTACAAGATATACATCATTGACGAAGTTCACATGCTCTCAAACAGCGCGTTCAACGCCCTTCTCAAAACCATTGAAGAGCCGCCGCCCTATGTGGTCTTTATTTTCGCCACAACCGAGCTTCACAAGGTGCCAGCCACCATTAAAAGCCGGTGCCAGCAGTTTGCGTTCCGCCTCATTCCCATAGAAACCATCGCCGGAATCCTCAAAAAAACATGCGAGGAGATGGGGATGCAAGCCGAAGACGAAGCCCTGTTCTGGATCGCCCGCGAATCGACCGGCAGTCTCCGCGACGCCTACACCCTCTTTGATCAGGTGGTTTCTTTTTCAGACGGAAACATTCAGTCCGCCGTCATCAGGGAGAAGCTGGGGCTTGTGGGCATAGACAACCTCAACGCGCTCGCCACAGCCTGCGTTGAAAACGACCGGCGAAAAGCCCTGCTCCTCATTGACGATCTGCTGGGCGCCGGCGTCGCCATTGAGCAGTTTGTCATTGACATGGCGGGCTTTTACCATAGCCTCCTCCTTTTGAAAGCCGGCGTCAGGAAAGAGTCCCTCTTGTCGGACAGCCCGGAACGTTTTTCGGAAAAAGCGCTGCAAACGCTCAACGAGGAGCAGATCGAGCGGGCGTTGGATTTGCTACTTGGTTTGTACCGGGATATACGCTATTCCATTTCCCCGCGTTTCGAGCTTGAAGCCGTTGTCTCAAAACTCTGCCTGCTTGACAAATGGGTGTCGCCTCTGGAATTGCGCATCGCCATCGCCAATGCGCGGGAAGCGCTCGCGCCTTCCGGGGAGCAAAAAAAAAATCGTTTTTCAACGGCGTTGGAGACGCCGCCAACATCGCCGGCGGGCGCCATTCCTGAGCGCGGCGGCTTGACGGCGGCGCCGGCGCCGCCGCCGCGCTCAGAAACCTTGAGCGAAGGCTTCGAGCGGTATCTCGCAAAGCGCGAGACGGGCGCCGGGAAAGGCGAGCCGGCTCGGAAAATTTCGCCCCAAGCGGAGCGCGTCTTGAGGATATTTGAAGGAACCATAATAAATTAAGGAGTAGATATGCAAATAAATCCATTTGAACTTTTAAAAAATATTCAGAAACTGCAAGAGCAGATGGGCGACATGCAGCAAAAACTTGAAGCGGTCATCGCGACCGGCGCGTCAGGCGGCGGCATGGTGGAAATCGATCTGAACGGACTCATTGAGTTGCAAGCGATCAGAATAGCGCCGGAACTGATGAGCGAGCGTGACAAAGACATGCTTGAAGCCCTCATTGTCGCGGCTTTTACGGATGCGCGGGAGAGAGTGAAGCAAATGATCGGGCGGGAGATGGGCGGTCTTGCCAGTATGCCGAATATTTCTTCCTTATTTGCGGGCATGATGTGATCGCCCGGGAACTCAACGCCATTGACCGGCTCGTCGCCTTGCTTTCAAAGCTGCCCGGCATCGGCAAAAAGAGCGCGTCCCGTCTCGCCTACCACATCCTTGACGCGGATTCAAGCTACGCCCGCACTCTCGCCGAGCAACTCTCGTCCCTGCACGAGGCGATAAAACGCTGTTCCGTGTGCGGCAGCTTTACGGAAACAGACCCCTGTCCAATATGCGCCGATATAACCCGCGATTCTCGGACGATTTGCGTGGTTGAACGCGCCCAGGATGTGCGCATTATAGAAGAATCCCGCGAATTTAACGGGCGTTTTCATGTGCTTGGCGGACTCATTGCGCCGCTTGAAGGCGTAAGTCCGGGTGATCTCACCATCGGGCAGCTTTTGGCGCGTGTGAAGCGGAACGATGCGCGCGAAGTGATCTTGGCTATGAATCCGACCGTTGAGGGGGACACCACCGCCTTGTACCTGCAAAAGCTGCTTAAAGACGAAGGCGTGGAGGTGAGCCGCCTTGCATCCGGCCTGCCTGTGGGCGGAGACCTTGAATACACGGACAAGCTCACCCTCTCGCGCAGTTTCCGCGGACGAGTGCGGATGGGATAACCGGCGTCCGCCGGCTTTCTTGCCGCCTGCGGAGCGCGTCCTGTGAATTCCGCGCGACGCCCCGGGGCGTACAACGCGCCGCGCCTACTTCACGGCGAGCGTTTCGATTTCGATTTTCGCGCCTTTTGGAAGCGCGGCTACCTGTACGCAGCTTCGGGCGGGCGGGTCTTCGGCGAAATACGCGGCGTAGACTTCGTTCATCGCAGCGAAATCCGCGAGGTCTGTCATAAACACCGTTGTCTTGACCACGTCCTTGAGGGACGCGCCCGCGGCCTCAAGGACGGCTTTGCAATTTTCCAGCGACGCCTTCGCGGCTTTTTTGATGTCCGCGGTTTCCAGATTGCCAGTGGCCATGTCTATCGGAAGCTGTCCGCTGGTGCAAATGACGGCGCCTGCGGCCGCGCCTTGCGAATAGGGTCCGATAGCGCCCGGCGCCTTGTCGGTTGTGATGATTTTTTTCATGATTTCTCCTTGCAACCTATTATACGGCGGCTGTTTCGTTGTGTCAAACGGACTGTACTCTTAGCGTCAAGGGCGGATGT
>JAITIK010000074.1 GCA_031279555.1 Treponema sp.
CCCCGGCTTTGCCGGGGGCGCCGGCGAGAGCCCCGCCGACCCCGACGGCGGGGCTCTTTATTTTGCGGGCTGCGATTGTTTCAAAGTTTCTTGTTTTAGTATTTGCATCCCTCATCGCGCGTCTTTGCGCTCTTTTCATTCTCATTGACAAACCAACGGTTTTTTCTTATTATTGTATTAATGAATGCAAACGAACTTCGCTCAAAATATATTGAGTTTTTCAAATCAAAACAGCACGCCCAGATTCAAGGCAAGTCTCTGTTGCCCGACAACGATCCGACGGTGCTTTTTACCACCGCCGGAATGCATCCGCTTGTCCCCTATCTGCTTGGCCAGGAACATCCGGCGGGCAAGCGGCTCGTTGACTATCAAAAATGCATCCGCACCGGCGACATCGACTGGGTGGGCGATTCGAGCCACCTGACGTTTTTCGAGATGCTCGGCAACTGGTCTTTAGGCGATTACTTTAAAGAAGGCGCCATACGCATGAGTTATGAGTTCCTCACATCCCCGGAATGGCTTGGCATACCGGTTGAAAAAATTGGCGTCACGGTGTTTGAAGGCGACAAGACGGCGCCCCGTGACGAGGAATCCGCAGCCGTCTGGCGTTCGCTCGGCATACCGGAAGAACGCATCAGTTACAGGCCGCGAGCCGACAACTGGTGGGGCCCCGCAGGCGCGACCGGACCGTGCGGGCCGGATTCGGAAATGTTCTATGATTTTGGCAAGGAGCCGTGCGGTCCCAATTGCGCTCCGGGCTGTTCCTGCGGCAAGTGGCTGGAAATATGGAATGATGTGTTCATGCAGTACAATAAAATGGCGGACGGCTCTTATGAGCCGCTCGCAAGAACTTGCGTGGATACGGGTATGGGGATTGAGCGCACCGTAACGGTGTTGAACGGCAAAAAATCCGTATACGATACGGAAATTTTTGCTGACATCATAGAAGCCATAGGGAAAGCGGCCGGGTATGGTTATGGAACTGACGTGGAAAAAGACCGATCAGTACGCATTATCGCGGATCATACGCGGGCGGCGGCTTTTATCTTAGGCGATCCCAAGTCGGTGAGTCCCTCCAATGTGGGCGCGGGCTATGTGCTTCGCCGCCTTATCCGGCGCGCGGCGCGGCATGGGCGCAAGCTCGGCGTTGAGGGCATGACGCTATCGCCCATAGCGGAGGTCATCATAGCGCAAATGGCCGGACCCTATCCTGAACTCATTGAGAACAAGGCGCGTATTGTTGAAGAATTGAACAAGGAAGAGGGAAAATTCCGCGAAACATTGCACAAGGGCGAGAAGGAATTCGAGAAACTTATCCCCAATTTGCTGAAGAATCCGCAGAAGATTATGAGCGGACGGCTTGCCTTCAAATTGTACGACACCTATGGCTTTCCCATTGAGCTTACTTTGGAGCTTGCGGCGGAAGCGGGGCTTGTCGTGAATCGCGCTGAATTCGACGAGGCGTTCAAGAAACACCAAGCGCTTTCCCGCGCCGGCGGCGAGCAGGTGTTTAAGGGGGGACTCGTCGATCACGGGGAGACAGCCGTCAAATACCACAGCGCAACCCATCTGCTCCAGCAGGCGCTCCGCATCGTACTGGGCGATCATGTCACGCAAAAGGGGTCAAATATCACCGCGGAGCGTATGCGCTTCGACTTCTCCCACGACAAGCCCATGAGGGCGGAGGAAATCGCCCGCATAGAGGCAATCGTCAATGAGCAGATAAAGCGCGATCTGCCGGTGACTATGGAGATTATGAGCCTTGATGACGCCAAAGCGTCGGGCGCAATCGCCCTGTTCGGCGAAAAGTACGATTCACAGGTGAAGGTGTACTCCATGGGCGATTTCTCCAGGGAGGTGTGCGGGGGCCCTCATGTGGAACGCACCGGCGTCCTGGGCGTGTTCACGATACAGAAGGAGCAGTCCTCTTCGGCGGGAGTCAGGCGAATCAGGGCGGTGTTGGAATAGCGGCGCAATAGCGGCGCAAAAACTGTATCCTTTGGAGAGAATTCTTTTTTTATAAGTGGAGCCATCCCCAAAACGCGATTGATTTTGAAGCTGGCTCAAGCAATAGATGCGACAGAAACAGTACAAGACAAGGAAGTAATATGAAAAACAAACGATTTTTAATTTTTTCGATTTTCTGCATGGCCGCCCCGATTGCGGGATTCGCCCAGTACAATGGCAAGGCGGTGGTCGCAACGATTCAGTATAACACAACGGAGCCGGTTACCGCCGAACAACTGCGGCTTCAGGTTGAGATACTGGAAAAACAGGCGAGCAGAGTTGCGACATCTCAAGAGCGACAGCAAGTGCTCGACGGTATTATCGATCAAAAACTGGTGGTTCAGGCTTCGGTAAAAGAAAAGGTGACTATTTCCGAGACGGAGATCAATCAACAGATGCAGGTTATCAAGCAGCAGATGGCGCAGTCCGCGGGCAGGATGCCTACAGACGCGGAGTTTGCCGAGGCAATCAAACAACAAACCGGCATGGATATGAGCGTGTACCGCGAACAGATGAGGCAGCAGATGCTGATAAACAAATACATCACCCAGCGGTACCTCCCTCAAGTTGTCTCAAAAGCCAATGTTACGGTCAGCGACAGCGAACTCAACAAACAAATTCAGGATATGAAAAATCAAATGACCGCAAGTTTAGGCGGACGCCAGCCGACTGACGCTGAATTTTCCGCGGCCGTCAAGCGGCAAACCGGTTTGGAACTCGCCGTGTTCAAAACGCAGTTGAGGACGCAGATAGCGCAACAGAAATACATTTTGAAGCTGGGCGGAGGAGAGCCTACTGATGACGACATAAGCACCGAGCTTCGCGCGCATCCGGCTCTGTACCGGCAGGATGGCTATGTACAAGGCAATTACATCCGCATTCCATTCACCGCGGCGACTAAAACCAGGTCGAAAGACTCTGCGGACAAACTCATACGCCAGATTGGGAGCAGCGGAGAAGAATTCCTTTTTCATTTCACCCAGATAAAGAACAACAGCGATCCCCAAAACTATCAAAACTGTTTCGCTGGCGCCGACTATTTTGTGCAGAGCATTACGTTGCAACGGATGGGCAAGGAATTCTTTGACGTGGCGTTCCCTTCCACTGGTCCGGACAATCAGGGTATACGGAAAGTGTCCAAGCTGATTGAGACTCCGCAGGAATATATAATCTTATACATTCTCAAGAGAGAGAAGGGAAAAGACTTGGGTCTAAATGACATCGTTCCCGAATATTTGGGAATGGGTTCAATAACCGTCAAAGACTATATCGCGTCGGCTTTATTGCAGGAGCGTATGAATGCCGGCACTGCGGAATTAAGTAAAAACTTGGGCAACGAACTGCGCAAGGCGGCGGTTATCAAGACCTTTCCCCAATACATCAATTGGTAATAGGGATCATGTCATCTCGAAGACGCGGACGGATTCTTGCCTTTCAGGCGCTCTACTCTTGGGAAGCGGTAAAGGGGCGATTCAAGCCGCCGTCTGAAAAGCAGAAAATTCTTGAAGAGTTGCTGGATTTCCCATGGATGGACAAGAAAGGCGGCGAACTGATCAAAGAGGAAACGCGGTTGTTTTCACGTCTCCTTATTACAGGCACAATTGAAAATCTCGAAAAGATAGATGAAATAATAAAATCACACTTGCAAAACTGGAATTTCTCCAGGCTCAGAAGGGTGGATCTTGCCGTGTTGCGAATAAGCGTTTACCAAATTCTATTTCAAAGAGATATGCCCGCTTCCATAATAATAAGTGAGGCGATAGCCATAGCAAAGATTTTTGGAGAAGAGAAATCCTACGGTTTTGTCAATGGAATGCTTGACGGAATACGAAAAACAGTAGAACATGTAGAGTAGCATGAAAAAAAAAGCGAGTCTAAAAAAACATTCTCTCAACGCAGCTATAGTGGCGGGTGTCATTATAGGATTTATTCTTGCGAGTGGATTGGGCCTCGTTTACATTATCGAACGGAACCTTGCCCGATCCGAACAGGACGACGAGCGTTTCTTTCAAGCCTTGCAACAATTCGATGTTTTTTTGGAAAACGCGCATGGAATCGCAAGCGCCCGCCAGATAAACAGCGCGTTCGACGACATTGAGAAGAAGGCTCTTTCTATAGAATCTTTGCTTTCCGTACTGAAGCGGAGAAGGGTTTTAGCCCTACAAGACGTACAGTTTCTCACTGCGTATCAAAAGTCCGCGCAAAAAGCGGCGTCCCATTATCCGGCTTCGGAGCCGCTTGCGGTAATCGCCGCGGAATCCCTTGTTGTTTTGCCGAACGCATCCGGCTCCAATGCGCTTGAAGCCGCGGCTTCAGCCGGCGTTGAAGTGGGAGACGCCGAAGCCGGGATGGCGCGTTCTTACGCATCGCGTATGTTCGGAACGCGGTATAAACCGGCGGCTTTGAGCATCTACGTGCTTTTAGGCGACATGAACAATCCGGTAAAGGCTTCCCAAATTCCTGAAAAAGAATCGCTCTTTCCTGAAACAATAGCGCAGGAAGATTTCGCGCTTGACGACGCTATTTTGCGGATACTCGGCGGCGACATCGCCTCGGCCACGGCGCGGATAAACGAACTGCTCAAAACCAGCAAGTCCTCAAAAGTGTGGAATTTTGCCGCTCAATTTTTCTACGATTACGACAAGCCCTTGCAAGCGGCGCAAATTCTCGCTCAATTCTCCGATGAAGAGAGCATTATCCGCCAGGCGGACGCGCTGTACCTCTCCCATAATACGGCGAGCGCCCGTTCGTTCTGGACAATGCTTTCTACGTCCCAAAATAACGCTTATAAATTAAAGAGTCTTTACAATTTGGCCGCGACGGAAACCAACCCTCAAAAAACCGCCGCTTTTCTTGAATTGCTTGCAACCGCTTTGCTATCGCATGACGATCCTTCCGCGTCGTACGCTACGTACGGCGTCATCAGGTATTCCCGCTTATTGCCGCCGGAAGTCGCGATCTCCTATCTTGAACCTCACCAGACGGTCAACCCGCTTATAGAGTTGGAAATGCTCCGCCGCGAACGGGAAATCAGGACTCCTGAAAAAGTTATAGCCCAAGCGTGGATATCGCTGAACAAGCGCCCTTCCGACGCACGGTTTTACGAATGGTCCGGCTGGCTGTTCAATTTTTTGCGCCGTCCCAATGAAATGGACTGGCTTATCCAGAACGCCGCCTATAACAACATAACGGGTACATGGCTTGATCTGTACAAAGGCATTTCCCTTATTTCCGCAGGCGATCTTGATGGAGCGTATGAACAGCTAAAACTTATTCTTCATGACAATCGCTACTACGCCGTGCCGGCGAACCTCGCCCGCATCATGGAAGCGCGGCATAACAATACGGAAGAGGCGCTCGCTTACTACGAGGAGGCTGTCTTACGGAGAATTGACAGTCCAGAAATCGCCGCCCGCATCCAATACAGGATAAGCCGGTGCCTCTATCTTCTGGGACGCAGGGAGGAAAGCAAAAACGCCCTTGAAAAGGCTATCGCGCTGAATCCCAATTACCTCACCGCCCGCGCGGGGCTGAAACAACTTGACTCCCAGTAATCTTATTATGCGCGGCGCCCCGTCTTTGAAGGCGCGGCCTCGTTGCGGCGCTTAAAAAAGAGGATCCTCTTTATAACCCGCCGGTATAACCGTTAAAATCAAAGCCGTTGCATAATTGACTTTTGACTTTTGAAGCGGTTATGTTTAAGTCCAGTATGTTTCCAATCCTCATTGTAAGTTTTCAGGTTTGATTGGACAAAGAGTTTGACAGACTTTTCCCTTGCCTGGGAAATATATGGCGACGTTTTTGAATGAATCAGCCCGCGCTGAAGGGCGGGGCGTCTTAAGAATGTTGTTTGAACCATTAGAATAATTCCAATGATCCGCTCTTTGAACTTGTTCCGCAAACGGAGAGAGCTTGCCAAATTGAACATTATTGAGCGATCCTTAACAAGTTGTTAGATAAAGTGATCTTATAACGAATTTGGTGGAATGCGCGGACGTACCGCGCCGTCAGCTTGTCAATACGGCGATAAAAAGCCATTGACAAAGCGTAATGCGAGGGGTAAAATAGCAGTCATGAAGATGTCGCAGCCCGTACAAAATAGAAGCGCTCCGCATATATGTACACTAAAGTGTACACTAGGTTTGTACGCTTTAGTTATTCTTCACTGCCGTCATATCCATCGGCATCTCTCCCCCCCCCCCCCCCGATGAAGCATTAATACCGCACAGCATTAACCGGACGCGCGCGCTCACAGGAAAAATCCGCCCGTACGGGCGGTTATATTATAGCGAAAGAGAAATCCAAGCCGGTCTCACGCTTGGCCGAACCGCGCCGGCTTGGGTTTGCGCTAAATTCTTGCATCATACCGTTTTTACGGACGGAGACGCGCATCCGTCGTACGCCTCAATGTGTTTAGCCTCTTTTGCGTTTTGGAGGACAGTTATGAAACATCGTAAACTGTTGTTAGCGGGGACACCCGCAAGTATTCCCGTTTTGATGTTGGCATTCGCGTTGGCATTGACCAGATGCGGGGATTCGCTTGATGATACGCCCGATGGCGAAGAGACGTTTTCTTCAAGAACGAGCCTTATAGAAAACGCGGTCTTGTCGCTAGGCATATACGGCAGCGCCGTAACATCCAGCAATGAAGCGGTAGCAACCGTGGAAATTACCGGCGACAACATCACGCTTACGTCCAAAGGCGCGGGTACCGCGACCATCAACGCGACAAGCGGCTCCGAAGGCGGCGTATTCAGCGAGCCTATTATGACCGTAACGGTAGCCGCAGATGGCAGCATTAGCAACATCGCGTTCTTGAAAGGACAAAAAACGCTTGTCATCGACAACGCCGCGTATGCGCTTGGCATTATCGGGAAAGAGGCGAAGTCAAGCGATCCCGATGTAGCGGGTGTGGAAATAAAAGACGGCGCGATACAGATCACGCCGGCGGGCGAAGGACTCGCGTCCATCACGGTGGTAGGTCCCGATGACAAGTCGGACGCGGTGATAGAAGTGAAAGTTGCCGCAACCGGAGACATCCTGCTTGGACCAATTGCGAAAGGCGGAGCAAAAGCGATTAAAATAAGCGGAACGGCAGGCGGGGCAACCCTAGCGGGGGAGGAACGTCCGATAACAATGGTACGACTAAATTTTGATTGGGAAAACGTAGATGTCCGCCCGGACGAGCAAGGGCGATGGTATGTGAAACATGCTCCTTTCGATAAGGATAGAACGCTATGGATTGAGTTGTATATAGCTGTTAACGGAGAGGGAGGCTCTGATCCTATCGATCGCTCAATAGATTATCAGACTCCCATAAAGATGACAGTTAGAGATCAAGGTATAAGCGGCGTGAAGATTCCGCATGTAGATATTCCAAACCTTATTACCATAAGCGGCAGTGTGGACGCCCCATTAACCGGTACATGGAACAGGGAAAACAAACAGGTGTCGGTGTTGGTGATAAATAGAGACATATCAACGGAAATCGGTACAAACGAGCCGATGCCGGCGGGGTGGTTAGCCGCAGAAACGTATGTCAACGATGGGCAATGGAAAATATCCGCGCCGTCATCAGAAGAGGACACGGAGGTGACGTTCAAGGTACGGCATGTAGCAGGCGGGCCGTCTCCATATTGGAATTATCTTGGTTTTTGGGAGGGGGGGCAGAAGACCAATCTTGCGCCGACAACCATACGCAATGAGAATGTAATCGGCATTGATCTCGGTACTATTCCTTTTGTAGTGGTAAGCGGCGACACGCCGGTTACGGTGAATGGCGATACGCCCTACAAGTATCTAATAGACTTCGGAAACTACGAGGAAGGCGGAAACGGCTGGAGCGGAGAAACCTCATGGCTTGCGGACGCGACGGGCGGCGCATGGTCGGTTCCGATGCCCGCAAATATAACGTTGTATGCAACGATAGTATATTATGAAAAATCTCTTATGCAAAGAGGCTCTACCAGCGGCATTCAATTTAATACCGGCGATAGCCCTCTCACCATTGATTTAAGCGGCATCTCATACTATTGGTGAGAAGCATAACGTTCATTTCCATTTTTCAGGATAACGGCGCTCCGCCATGCGGCCAGGCGGGGCGTTCTTTCTGTCGCGTTTTACGTCGCTTCACATGCGAGCGGCGGCCAAACGTCGCGTTAGACCCATAACCAATTTGTTCGCTTTGTTCATAACCTATTGAAATACACGGACTATCGCCGCTTTGAGTGGAATTGGGGTGGCGCCGCACATCAACGATCCGCTTGCCTATGTCCGCCGCGCCCTCCCGCAACCTTCACACACCGCTTCTTCAAAGACCCTTGGAACCCGCTTGTTGATGTTGCAGGTGATTTCATAGGGGATGGTATGCAGGATTTCCGCCATGTCCGCGGCGGTGCAGGCGGGTTTCGCTCCGAAAATAGTGACTTTTTCAAATTTCTTACACGCGGCGCCGTCTTTCCCCAGATCAACCAAGCATTGATCCATACATATCCTTCCTACAATTGGATACCGTTTGTTTTTAATAAGTACGGAATAATTATTTGAAAGGAGACGGTTCAAGCCGTCCCCATAGCCGACCGGAATGGTGGCTATGGTCGTATCGCAGGGGGCTGTCCACGTCCTGCCGTAAGAAACGCTCTCACCCTTCTTCACCTGTTTGATGTACACGATGTGGGAAACCAGTTCCATGACAGGCTCAAACGGCGCCAGTCCCGCAAGCGCGGGATCCGGCGTGTAGCCGTACAACACGATGCCGGGTCGCGCCATGTCGAACCATGCCTCCTCATGAAGCAGAACGCCGCCCGAAGCGGCGGCATGTACGACGCCGGGATCAACGCCCGCCTTTCTTATGGCCTCAATGACACGGACAAATCGGCGGATCTGCTCCTGTGTGTACCGGATGTCTTCGGGTTTCAGCGAATCCGAGACAGCTAAATGCGTGGCGACGCCTTCAAGCCGCACATGCGAAAGCGATGCGATAAAGCGGGCGAGTTCCGCCGCTTCCTCCGGCGCGCAGCCGATCCGCCCCATACCCGTGTCCACTTTGAGGTGAACTGCGGCGCCGTCTCTGGCGTTCAACGACGCCGCGGCGCGCTCCAGGCCGGCGGCTAACGCTTTATCTCCAACAAACGGCGTAAGCCCAAGAGAGACCACGGACTCATATTCATCGGGCATGGGAAATGAAAGGAGGAGAATGGGCGCGTTAATGCCGGCGGCGCGTAATTCCGCGCCTTCGTCTACCGTCGCCACCGCAAGGCGCTGTACGCCCGCTTCAAGACACGCCTTTGCGACCGGCGCCGCGCCGTGGCCGTATGCGTCCGCTTTTATCGGCGCACAGATAAGCCGCCCCTCCCCTACCCTCTTCCGTATCAACTGTATGTTCCGTTTGAGGCTGTCTATGTGGATAATGGCTCTTGTCGCTCTCATACGTGTATAGTCACCGGGTTCTTCTTTCTTCCAACGATTTGCAGTCAATGCACATCAGCGCATAGGGGATCGCCTCAAGCCTGTCCCGCGGGATGCGTTTGCCGCACCGTATGCACAACCCGTATTTGCCCTGCTGGATGCGGGTCAGCGCCGAATCGATTAGTTTAAGCCGCTTCATATCCTGAGCGCCGAGCGCTTCAAGCATCTTGCGATCAATATCATCGGAAGCGCTGTCTACAAGGTCTTTTGGGTCAAGTCCTTCCATAATTTGTTTGAAATCCGCGTTGCCAGCGGCAAGATTCGATAGAAGCTCCTTCTTAATATCCAACAATTTTTCCCGCATTCGTTCAATAAATTCTTGATCCATAAGAACCTCCTTTAAAAATGTAAAACTCTATGCAGATGTTCACATCAGGGGCTTTCTCAACGCCCAGTTGAATTTGAAAAAGTCTCATTATATAATCGGCAGATGAGGGCGTTTATAGACTTGAAAAATAATAAGAAAGAGGTTTTTTCAAACCCCTGAAATTGAGGGGGAGCCGAACGCTTGCCAAGTTTTCTCTTGACGGCGGGCGCCGACGCCCGGTGGTTTTTCTTTTACATTCATGGTACACTCTTCCTCATTATGGCTTCATCTTTTTTTACAGACATGCTTAACCCTCATTATGATCTCACCGCAAACTTGGATATACGGCAAAATGGGAAAATACTCATCATAAGTGATTTTCATATGGGCGCGGGCGCGCGGGACGATCTCATCTACAATGGAAAATTCCTCGCTGATATTCTTGAGAGATATTACTTCAAGAAGGGCTGGACACTGGCGCTGAACGGAGATATTGAAGAATTGCAACGGTACTCTCTCGCCGACATTCGTGAGCAATGGCCGAATCTGTATCACGTGTTCAATCTTTTTCATGGTGAGAACCGCCTTTATAAAACGCTTGGAAACCACGATGAAAGCCTCCTCTTTGAAAAAAATTATCCATACCCTCTTTATAATGCGATAAAAATCGATGCGGGTTTCATACCTATATACATATTTCACGGACATCAGTCTTCAAGAATGTACACCAATTACAACAACCTTCTGGAGTTGAGCATACGCTACCTGCTCAAACCGCTGGGCATCCGCAACGTATCCGGGAGAAGCCCGCGCCGGAGGTTTTATGTGGAACGGGAGGCTTACAATTTTTCCCTGAAGTGCAACTGCATTTCAATTATAGGACATACGCACCGCGTACTTTTTGAATCATTGGGTCGATTTGAGTACATCAAATATGAGATTGAAAGGTTGTGCAGGGATTATCCTTCCGTAACCGGAGCAGGGCGGGAGCGCATCGCGTCTGAAGTCGCAAATTTGCTGGTTGAACTGAGCAAGCTGAAGCGGACGGAAAAGCGCCATATCCTGCGGGGCAGCCTCTACGGCGATGAAGTGCCGGTACCCTGCGTGTTTAATTCAGGCTGCGTGATAGGGAAACATGGAATCTACGCCATAGAACTGGACAGCGAAAATATCACGCTGGTGTATTGGTTCATTGAAGGAAAACAGATGAAATTCATAAGCCGCGGCTGGCATAAGGTTGAGGCGTTTGAGGACACGCAGTACCGGCGTTCCGTACTGAACAGCGACCGGCTTGATTATGTAAACGCAAAAGTGGAGTTGCTGGGAAAACAGGAAAAGCGTAGTTAATGGCTTCACCCGCTCCGCCAGCAACGAGCAGTTTGTTGCGCTTCGCGCATAAAATCCCAAAAAATCGCCGGTTAGGCGGTTTCTTTCCGCGCAAACTGCCATCGAACCAAAGGTTCGCAGGAGCATGTGGGGGGTTGCTGGTTTGCGGGCAGGCTGTGGAAAAAGTCTTGTCAAAACAGCAAGGTTCTGTTGGGAGTTTGCGAGCGCTTCAAGGCGATGCTCCCAATATCCTGCGTGGCTTCCCCAAGCGTCCATAATGCCATTGGTATGACTTTAACATATTGCCGTAGTTTTATACA
>JAITIK010000108.1 GCA_031279555.1 Treponema sp.
TTTTAACCGTTGCAAGACTTCTTCCGACCGTTGCAAGAGTTCTTCCGACCGCTCCAAGACTTCTTCCGACCGCTCCAAGACTTCTTCCAACCGTTACAAGAGTTCTTCCGACCGTTTCAAGACCTCTTCCGACCGTTGCAAGAGTTCTTCCGACCGTTGCAAGAGTTCTTCCGACCGTTGCAAGAAGTCTTCCAACCGTTACAAGACTTCTTCCGACCGCTCCAAGACTTCTTCCAACCGTTACAAGACTTCTTGTAACCGCTCCAAGAGTTCTTCCGACCGCTCCAAGACTTCTTCCGACTGTTTCAAGAGTTCTTCCGACCGTTACAAGAGTTCTTCCGACCGCTCCAAGACTTCTTCCGACCGTTACAAGACTTCTTCCGACCGTTGCAAGAGTTCTTCCGACCGTTGCAAGAGTTCTTCCGACCGTTGCAAGACTTCTTCCGACCGCTCCAAGACTTCTTCCAATCATCCAAAAAAATCTTGTCGCCGATCTAAAAGCGCGTTCTATCACTCGCCTATATGGTGTTGATATACAAAGAGGAGGAAAATACGATGGCTAAGAATTATATTCCATCCAACGACGCGGAATTTGATCGCTGGATCAAATTTCTTATTGATTACACGGAGCGGAAATGCTCCGGCAGTCCGCCGGCGTGGGATCACATTCCGGCGGCGGCTCGGACAGGACTGGCGGACGCCTACGCAGTATGGGCGGCGGCGTCCGCCGCCGCCCTCGGCCCGCACACGCCGCAGGAGACGCGGGAGAAAAACCGCGTCCGCGCGAGCGTGGAACACACGACGCGGGGTTTTGTGAACCGGTATCTGCGATTTCCGCCGGTTACGGACGAGGACAGGGACAACATGGGGATTCCAAACCGCGACTTTGTCCCCACGCCGACGCCGAAGCCGGAGGACGTGCCGGAAGTGGAGGTTTCAACGCCGCTGCCGAGGACGTTGCGGTTCAGGTTCCGCAGGATAGGGTCGAAACGCTGGGGAAAACCTGAAGGCGTCCACGGGCTTGAGCTTCTGTGGATTATTGCGGACGCGCCGCCCGTGAAGCTCGACGGCTTTCCACACTCCGCGTTCAGCACGAGGAACCCTTTGGAATTGGCGTTTGAGGAAGATCAGAGGGGGAAGAGAGTGTACTTTGCGGCGCGGTGGGAGACAGGTACGGTGAAGAAAGGGCCTGAGAGCGATATTTTTAACGCGATTATCCCCTGACGAGCCGGGCGGCGCGGCGCGAATTCCCTCGTAAAAATTCGTGAAAATTCGAAAATTCCGGTCGAAATGGATTTGCGTTCGTCCGTTATGTGGTATACTATGATATATAACACGTCCGCGCCTATGCATGGAGTTGCGGGCGGAAACTCTCTTCTAAAGAGAGCATGTTTTTTAAGGAGCAAGTTATGAAACAAACTGAAGTGAAGGCGCTGCGTTTTCACGCCGGGATCGCTGCGGCGGCGCTGGCGGTCTTGGGCTCCTGCGGCGGCGGATGGATTGGCCAGGACGAGCCCCCCCCCCCCCCGGAGCTGAGATTGGGTATAACACCGGGGATATGGTGGCGGTGAAGGTGAGGGTTGCCCGGCAAAGCGGGAGCGGCGATAGCGCCAGATCCTTAAATCTTGACGCCCTGGAGTTCTTCGTGGATTCGTACGAGGTGGTGTTCAGGAAATTTGACCCTGTGAATCGGGACTATGATCCGGCTAACGACGACCTGGCTAAAGATGTGTACTACCGGGGCGCGGGCGACGGCGCGCAGGGGTATATAAGCGTGGCGGTTCCCGTAGGAGAGGATTATGATGTGCTGCTCCTTGCGGGGATTGGCCGGACTCTTGTGGGCGCCGGTTATAGGGGAGTGAGGTCCGGCGGACTGGATGCGGGCGATGATGTGGATATTTTGCCCGGTATAGTGAATGAGGTTGCGATAGAGGTTAAGAAAATAGCGCCTCAGTGGTACATGCATAGCATAGCTGGCAGCGACCCTGACTATGATAACTTCGTGTTTTATGAGGGCGAAAAGCAGGATTATATCCCTGGGACGATCAGTGAAAAGGTCAGGTATGTTCCAATAGGGACCTCCGTGTCAGCCTTTACCATGGCAATAGTGACTGCGACCTCTAAAACTGAGATGCTTTCGCCGCTACTGGATGCGGATGTCGGGACGACTCCCAAGCTCATCCATGTTGTGGATGAACTATATTTTCTGCACTGGAAGTGGACGCTAACCTTTGCGGACGCCGTGACCACCTTGCGGCCCCGTTATATCGAAGATTATTTTCCTCCTGTTTCCGGTCAGGGGGGGGGGGATATCGGGGGATTTCGCCTTTCAGTTTGAGTTTACGGGCCTCCCGCAAAGGGATGTGGACGCGTTAATCCAGTGTGAATTGAAATACCGGGCCTTTGGTACCGACGCTTCTGGAGGATGGGTCTGGACTATCAAGAACGGGCTGTATAATACCCCGGATGACGAGGTTGGAAGCTTGGGGAGCTACATCCCGGTCAAATTCGGCGACGGCACCCCGCCGCACAAGAAAGAAGGCGGAGAAACTATAATCCACGTTAACTGACGCGGGCTTTGGCGCCGCGCAAAAGCCCCGTGACGCGGGTCCGGCGCGGCGCGAATTTCCTCGTAAAAATTCGTAAAGCGGCTGTAATGCGGAAAGGCTCAGGCGCGTTTGCCGTTTCTTCCCGCGCATTCCCCTGATTTTAATCCGATAGAGAAAGGCTGGGCAAATATGAAGCGTGTTTTACGCGATACCGCGCCTTTTTGTGATTTGCTTCAGACCGCGGTTTATAATTATTGGCGTCAGGTGTTGTAAAGTGGATTTACTATATAACACTCTTATATTCCACACCAGTAGAATTATTTATATCTATAAAGGCATTATTAATATTTGTCATAATTTCTTTTTCAAGCAATGGCTCGCCTCCGTAAAAAACAACTTCCAGCGTTTTTGTGGCTGAAGAAATGGAATTTAATGTATACTTTTTTAATTTTTGTATATATTCATTGCAATCGTTACCTATCGTTAAATTCTTATTCACGATTTTTTTCTCATAACAATAAGGACATATAAAGTTACATTTATTCGTCATGGCTATATCAATTTTAATGACACTGCTATTCTTATATTTAGAAGTATGACAATTGTTTTTAATGACCAAATAGCGTGAACGTTCGTAGCTCTCGTTCACAATAAACAGTTCCTTTTGTAATATTTCATATTCAGATTGTGAAAAAACATTTAAGCTATTAGATTTCTTAACTACTTTCGTCTATATCAAATATATCATGAAAATTAGTTAATATATTCACCTTTTCCCTTTTTATAAAGGGGAGAAGCGATTTTTATCACTTCTCTTTTTTTTGATACGCTACTACCGCCTGCTACAATTGCCGCAGGGTTTATCAGAAATCGATTCTATAGCAACGACATTAGTAGTACCACTACGTATGATTGTCATATAGCGCTTCTTTATTTTTAGTATATATAATATGTCAATGACTGTCAAGTAAAAATTATATGGTTCGCGCAGACGTATCGAGCCTTTCATCTCTACCAAACGCTTGAATCAAATGCAGAAATTCGCTTGATTTGTACAAATTCTGACATTTCTGTTTTCTCATCCGCATGAATACTATACGGACGCTTGACGCGCGCAACGTTGTTGGTATACTATTCCTTGATAGAAGGCGGTCTTCCTCGTAAAACCCGCCAGAGAGAACGGATCGCCGGCAAGCGACGTTCTGTTCCCCAAACAAAACAAGGAGTTTTTATGGTCTCTTTCAACGCTCAACCTGGCGACCGTTTCCGTTGCCTTGACAAGGTGATGACATTCTTCACCGCAATTCTTGTGGTCAGCAATGTGGCGTCTTCCGCAAAAATCGTGGATTTGGGCTTTTCCGTGTTCAATACCCGCATGGCTTTTGACGGCGGCACCCTCCTTTTCCCATTGTCTTATGTGTTTGGCGACATACTCACCGAAGTTTATGGATTCCGCGCATCCCGAAAGGTCATCTGGACAGGCTTCATAGCCCTCGCGTTTTCTTCCCTGTTGTTCTTCCTGCTCCGTATGCTGCCCGCAGACGCCGAATGGGAGCAATACGCGGGCGCCGCCGCGTTTGACGCCATTTTAGGCGGCATGAGTACGGGCGGCATCGCGCTTGCGAGTCTCGCAGGCTATTTGGCGGGTGAGTTTTCCAACTCTATCATCATGGTGATCATAAAGAAAGCCATGAATGGACGATTTTTATGGATCAGAACCATAAGCAGCACCCTTGCCGGGGAATTGCTGGACAGCCTTGTCTTTGTGATCATCGCGAGTCTGACCGGCGTTTTCGGCTGGGAATTGTTTTGGTCTCTTGTACTGACAAATTATTTCTTCAAATGCGCCATAGAGGTCGTTATGACACCGGCGACATATCTGGCGGTGTCTGGATTGAAGAAAGCGGAAGGGTTGCGTTAGCGGCTCATAGCGCGGGGCTATGAGCGCCGCCCGGCATCCCATAACTTGTACACGTACCTGTCCATGAGCAGATTTTCAAGCCCCTGACCCGCAGAACGCAACAGCACATTGTATTCAGCGGTAAGGGAGAGGCAGGCGTCCACAGACCAGGTGTCGTAGAAGCGGGCGGCTTGCTCGTAGTCCTTACGCGCTTTGGGAGACGCGAGTCCGATTTTTCTGAGTTCAGCGTCATTGACGGCATGTTCCTCCATAAAGAAAAGGTAATCGCGCAGTTTCTGAAAACACCATGTCAAACCGGCGAAAATCGCGGGCGGCGCTTCTTTGGCAAGGAGCAGGGTGTGGAGGGACTCAAGACTTTTGGCGAGATCGGCTTGGGCGATGCGTGAAAACAAGGTGAACGCGGACTCCTCCCGCGTACGGGAAAGCCATTTTTCCACGTCTTCAGCGGCAATGTTTTTTCCCTTGCTTGAAGAGTCTATAAACTGGCACAGCCGCGAACATTCACGGCGCAGGGATTCGGTGTTGTTCTCCACCAGTTCAAGTACCGTGTCAACGCCTTCTCTGGTTATGGAAAACCCCTCTCTTCTGAAAAAATTCGCAAGCCATTCGTGTTTGCGGTTTTCAAACATTTCCCAAAAGATCCGCTTCCCATTCGAGGAGATCACGTTTTCGATGGGCTTGGCAATACTGTTTTCATTGGACAAAAGGATAAGAGTCGTATTATCGGCGGGATCAACAATATAAGCGGCGAGCGCGTCTATCTCTTCTTTTTTTTTGATGTTTTCCGCGTTTCTGATAAAAACAAGACGGGCGTCTGAAAAAAGGGAGCCATTCCTCAGTACGGAAACAATGTCCTGCATGGGCGTCTCTCCCGCATAGAAAGCCGTCTCTTCCAGGGCGCCTTCCGTAGCGGCGGCTGAAGCGCCTGAACCTTTCAATTTAGCGCGGATTTCGTCAACCGCGTCCTGTTTCTCGCCTAATTCGGGGCCAAGAAAGAGAAAATTCGCTTCCATTACGTCTCATTAGTAGGAACGGATGACTGTTGACAGCCTGCCGAGGATATGAACATCCAGATTTCCCTCCTGATAAAAATAAAGGGGCGGGTATTTGGGATTTTCGCTCAAAAGGCAAACGCGGTTCGATTCTTTAAAAAACCGTTTTATGGTCGCGGTCGCGCAACCGGCTTCATCCACCTGTACCGCCGCAATTTCGCCGTTGGTTACCGCGTCACACTGCTCAATCACCGCAATATCATCCTCAAAAATACCGGCGCCCTCCATAGAATCGCCTCGTATTCGCAGGGCGAAGTAATCGCGCCCCTTCCTCAGCATGGAACGATGCATGGTGATCACGCCGTCATAGTTCTCTTCCGCGAAAATGGGCGTACCGGCGGCGATACTTCCCAAAATCGGCACGTCTGTAAAGGCGAGCGGATGGCTGTCATCGGAAATTTCAATGGTTCTTGGATAACTTGAATCGTTTTTAAGACACCCTTTTCTTTTCAGCGCGGTTACATGATCATGCGCGCCTTTTGGCGTCATGCCAAAATGAACGGCAATATCCCGAATTGCCGGAGAATACGTATGAGTCTTAATATAACCGGTGATGAAGTCTAACACTTCACGTTGACGGATGGTAAGTTCTTTCATAAGCCCTCCCAAGATTTTTGTACATTATTTGTACGCTCGATGCTTCCTCAAAACTTCAGTTGCCGACAATCGCCGTTCACCGTTGGGAAAGCCGCCTTCAGACCGCTTTTTCATACGTTTTTCACAAAAACCTTGATGATGTTTCAAAACCTCACGTTTTGAAACATCATCCTTAGATTTGGCTAGTTTCAAACCTAACCCACGAAGTTCGCGTTTTGAAACTGGCTCCATTTTCAAAACCAGCGCGAGATGCGTCTGGGAAAGTTTCATTATTATATGTATAGTAGATTATCCACGTTTTGTCAATATTATTTGAGGAAATTTATAAGCTTTCTCAAAATACGCAGAGCGAAAGTTTTGGGAAAGGATTTTAAGGGAACCTCTGGAAACTCAACCGGAGTTTCCAGAGGTTCCCTTATGTAAAAGGCATGGCGAAAACACCCATGATTATTCTTTCGTAATGCCGTACTTTTTTAATTTCGCGTGGAGATTGCCTGGGTATACGTCGATGGCTTCCGCAGTTTTGGCTATAGTATAGCCGTTTTTGCGGTAATGCCATGTCAAATACTCTTTTTCAAACGCCGCTTTCGCCTTGTTATACGGAAGCGCCCGTATGTCCGCCGAAAGCGGCTCGTCTTCGCGGCTTCCGTTTGGAGTTCCGTCAGGTTTTCGCAATAAACCGGCGATGGCTCCGCTGGTGATGCGGCTGCTTTCAGACAGCGCCACGATGCGTTCGGCGAGGTTTCTCAGTTCCCGTACGTTGCCAGGCCACTTGTAGGAAAAGAGCATCTGGAGGGCGGACTCGTCAAAAGTTATGGACGCGGCTTTTTCGCTGCCCATCTTGCCCAGAAAATAGGATAAAAGCCCCGGCACATCATCGGCGTGTTCCCGAAGCGGAGGCATGTAGACCGGAATGACGTTGAGTCTGAAAAAAAGGTCCTGCCTGAAGCGTCCAGCCTCACACTCCTTTTCCAAATCTTTATTGGTCGCCGCTATGATGCGAACATCCACCGGTATCGAACGCTCCCCGCCCAAAGGCTCTACTTTCTGTTCCTGTATGACGCGCAACACTTTCGCCTGCGCTGGTTGAGACATGTCGCCGATTTCATCAAGGAAAAGCGTCCCGTGATCCGCCATCTCAAAACGTCCTATACGGTTTGAGATGGCGCCGGTAAAAGCGCCCTTCTCGTGTCCGAACAATTCGCTCTCAATAAGCGCGTCCGGAATGGACGCGCAGTTGACTTCTACGAAAGGCGCGTCTTTCCTGGCGGAATAGTGATGAATCGCCTGCGCGACAACATCTTTTCCCGCTCCGCTTTCACCGGTTATGAGGATGCGGGAATCGCTTGCGGCAACCTGCTTCACCAGTTTCCTCACCTGTTCGATCCGTTTGCTTGTTCCTATGATGATTTCCTGCTGAACGCCGGAATTTCGTTTGAGCGAAAGGTTTTCTCTTCTCAACGCCTGCAAAGAAAGGGCGTTCCGGCAAGTGACAAGCGCCTTGTCCAGAGAGAGCGGTTTTTCCAGAAAATCGAACGCGCCTAATTTCACGGCGCGCACCGCCATATCCACAGTGGCATGACCGGAAATCATTACTATCTCAATATCGGGATGCTTTTTGTGGATTTTTTCAAGCGCCTCAAGTCCGCCCATGTTGGGAAGCAGCACATCAAGGAAGACGACATTGACTTCTTCCTTCATCAGCATATCAAGCGCAACGAGAGCGTCTTCCGCGCTGAGCGCGCGATATCCCTCGTCTTCCAGAATGAGTCCCAACATTTTCCGTATGCCCGCTTCGTCATCTACAATAAGAATATTTTTCATGCTGTGTATACATGTAAATTAGGATTTTTGAACGGCCCGCTCTTTAAGCTTCAACTTAAAAATAGCGTCCGCGTCTATTTTTCCGTCTACACCAAATTGCGGCACGGAGCCTTTCCCTTCAATGCTGCGGAAAAGCGTCTCATTAGGCGGATTGTACGCCCAACTGCTCGCGTTATTCAGGAAATAATCCAACACGATGGTAACGGAAAGCGTAAAAAGGATCAACGAAGCGTTGTGCCGCTTCTTTGCTCCCAAAAGCACGTCAAGACGCCTTGAGATGGGTCCCGCCACATGAAACACGTATGGCTTCCATGGATTGGCAATTCCTTCACAGGTGGCGTTAGCTTCCACTCCGCCCGCTTTCATGCCCTTCTCTATTTCCTCATATATAAAGGTGAGATTTTTTCGCAATTTTCGCACCTCATGGTGCAATGCATGGACATCTTTTTTCTGGAACAGAGCCGTAGTCGCTGAATTCTGGGCTGTATAGTGTAGATGCGGGAAAAAATAGAGGCGTTTTGCAAAGCACATTTCATCAATCATACGTCGCGCATAGGGCGATGTCCGGGCTTCCGGAGATTCCGCGAGCATCTGGCAGTATTCGCTTAAACGGGAGATGTACTCTTTGTCAAGGCTTGCGACAATATAATCATGCCAGTTGTTTATGACGGCGGTCATTTCTTCGTCCATGCGCTCTCCGTCATCTTCCCTGTCAACTAAGGGGACAAACGTTACGGAACGCAGTCCAATGAGCAGTTCCTCAATAATACGCGCAAAGATGATCAATTGATGCATCGGGTCTGTCGGCGCGATAAGTTCGCACCCCTTTGTCATCTGTAGAATGCCCCGAAAATACGGATAGAGATCCGGATAATCCGGCAGTTTGTTCCAACCCGCTTCAGGAAACATAATTTCAAGATGATTCAACCCCTTTTCAATGGCTTTCTTTTCCGTTGCGGCAGCCTGTCTTTTCGCATCTTCAACCGGATTGTTTTCTACGCTTGCGGCAGGCCGCTCTTCGTTCCCGCCCTTGAAAGTTTTCTTGAGCGAAGCCATCATGTCCACCGGCGCGATCTTTTCGGCTTCATTGAAATTGATCAACGCCATGATACGGCGTCTCCGTTGCACAAAAAAATCATTGTAAGGCAAACATTTATTAGAAACGAGCTTCATTAAGAGCGGATACATCCGGAAGTGAATTTCTTTACGAATGAGGATAAACGCGGCCAGCATACTTTTCACCACTTCCTGATACTTGCTTGCCTCAAGAGGATTTTCTGCAAAAAGTTGCCTGTAGAGGAGTTTATAACAACCTTTTATGTGAATGTCAGAGGTTAAATCTTCCAGAACGAAAAGCGGCTTGTAGATCGCCTGCAAGATGTCGGCAAAGTCTTCCACTTTTACATTTCTAGGATGCGACTGCATCTTTGCTATGTCGTCCGCTATCCGTTCAATGTTCCAATATCTGATGGTGTCAAGCACCGAGTAGGCGAAAAGCGATGTTTTTCTTACTTCTGCATTGCGTCTGGTGTTGTTTCTGGGAAACAAGGTTCTTGTGGAAACAACGAGAGTCTCTATCACTTTGTAATATTCATTCAACCTTTTATTGACAAAAATCGGCGCGACTAAATCCGCTGGCCTTATAATAAAAGAGACCATTGACTTCATAGCCTGCGGCAGTGTTTTTATATCAAACGCAGGTTGGAACGCCAGTCTGTCCATCTTGAGGCGCTCAGAGTAACTCTGTACCAATGGTATTGAAGGATCGTCACCAGGATTTTCTCTCTGTATGTCCGAAGACTGTTTCAAAATGGATTGTTCATCGGATACAAGTTCAATTCGGCGTCTCGGTGTTTTTGTCGTTTTCGAAGCGGACGCGGAGCGTGACCCGGCGCCGTCTTCGGGCTTCGCTCCTCTCGTTCTTGCGGATGAAACGTTGGGCGCATGGTTCCCGGACTCTCGCTCCACACCGACCTCTCCGCCCAAAACCTTAGCCATACGCTGCGCTTCGTCATGGTCAACACCGCCTAAGCGTTTGCGCACTTTCTCCAGTTCACCGGGCGCATAGATTGCTTTTTCTTTTCCCATATTGCTTACACTCTCATATATAATTTCTGCCCCAACCCACAGAGGTTATGAACGTGTATGCGCTCTTCCTCTGAAGTAACCATCATGCCATTATAATACCCTAACGGTATATTATACTCCACATTTGTTATAAATAAATTCATCTCATTGCAAACCGATTCTTTGGGAGTAAACACAAGGTCTATCATACCCTCCATGTCCTGAATGATCCAGTCCGATTGAATCCCATTTGGCTGCGTGATGCGTACGGGCGGCAAGGGCGTCAGTTTGCCTTCGATCCACAGCGCGTTCTCGTTGTTTTTGAAGGTTTCCCTCGCCTGATTCTCCGCTATGCTGAACCCGTAGCGACGGTTTTTTTTTTGATCGTTTTGCCCTTTCGCCGCGACGAACCCAAAGGCATTGCACCATGTTGAATTCATCCGGTAGGGATAATAACCCTTGTAATCGCAAAAAAGCCCTGCGGTTTTCGCGCCGCCAAGCGATAGATGCTGTCCGCCGAAAACCATGTCGCCCCGCACCGGCGACAACACCTTGTAAGAATACATGGACCGCTCTTCCGAAAACAGCAGACTCACCGCCATCGGCTCAAGTTTCGTCTCATCGATTTCAAATTCCAGATGGGCGGTAAACGACGGGCGTGAAGAGGTCGGCTCAATGTCAAGATCGACTTTTACTATATTCGCGTCAAGCCAATTGTGGATACGGAAAAATATGCCGTACGAACGGCTGTCAACAGAAGCGTTGGAAAGCGTCAGAGGCATTCGCCATCCTGAAAATGGCAGAATTTTGCGGAACCAGAGTTTTTGCCCGCTCTCCTTGTCGTAGAGAAACACCTGCGCCCACCGGTAGAACTTTACATTGCTCAACGTCGCTTCAAGCAAGAATCGTTCATCCTGCACCAGAAAGTTCTGCCATTCTTTGATGCGGGAGTCTCTCACGGCTTTGGGCAGAGGTTTTGCAAATGGTCTGGAAATATCGAGAAGATTGACATATTCAAAAGAATGTTTCCAGGTTCCGGCAATCGGCATCCCTTGCTCAATAGGAGTAGGAACGGATTCTTGCATTACCCTCGTGTACATCTATTCATTCTCCTGCGCGATCCTGTCAACGCCCACCACAAAATCAGGCTTTTCAATATTGAGTATACGCACCCCCTGCGCGGTTCTGCCCATAACCCGGACAGAGTCTACCGTGATTTTGATAGACTTGCCTTGGGTTGTGATGCACATGATCTCATCGTTTTCAAGCGCGTTTACACAGCCTACAATATCTCCGGTTTTCTCGGCGACCGTGTATATTTTCTGTCCGCCGGTTCCCCGTCCGTGCGGCGAGAATTCATCAAATTTGATGCGCTTTCCGTACCCGTACTCGGAAAGGAGCAACATGGTCTCGCTCTCCTTCACCTTGAGCACGCCGGCAAGCTCGTCATCGTCATCCAGCTTCATGCCTATAACGCCCCGCGACGCCCTGCCTATTGCCCGCACCTGCCGCTCGTGGGTGCGGAGCGCCTGCCCCTTGCGGGAAATCAGCACCACCTCATCGGAACCGCCGGTGAGCAGGGCGCTCACGAGCTTGTCGCCCTCGTCAAGGTTGATGGCGCGGATGCCTTTGGTTCTGGCGTTGAAAAATTCGCGTGTCTTCACCTTTTTGACAACGCCGCGCGCGGTTCCCATAAACAGGAACTGGTCTTCGGAAAACCCTTTGAGTGAAACGGTCGCGGTGACGTCTTCGTTGGGAGACACCATCAAAAGGCTCTTGATGTGGGAGCCTTTCGAGGTGCGGGAGCCTTCGGGCAGCTCATGCACCTTGAGGCAGTACGCCTTGCCGTCGTTGGTGATGAACATGACGTATTCGTGTGTCGAGGCGACAAATATCTGTTTTACAAAATCGTCTTCCGCGAGCTTGGCGCTGATCATGCCCTTGCCGCCGCGCCCCTGATTGCGGTACGCGGACACCGGCACCCGCTTAATGTATCCAAGTTTTGAGATGAGCACCATCATGTCTTCTTTCTTGATGAGGTCCTCAATGTCGATGCTCTCGATCTCGCCTTCAACGATCTCTGTACGCCGGGCGTCTCCGAACCGTTCGGCAATGCTGCGAGTCTCATCTTTTATAACGGAAAACAGCTTCCTCTTGTCAGCCAACAGAGACGTGAAATAGACGATCTGCGCCTTCACCTCGGACAATTCGGCTTGCACTTTCTCAATTTCAAGACCGGTGAGCCTTCCAAGCCGCATCTCCACAATTGCGCGACTCTGGGCTTCGGATAAGTTGAACGAGGTTTCAATGGTGTTTCTGGCGGCGTTTATATCCCGCGACGCCCTGATGACCTTTACAATCTCGTCTATGTTCGCCAACGCAATGACCAAGCCTTCCAAGATGTGCGCCCGCTCTTCGGCTTTGCGGAGGTCGAACTGGGTCCGGCGGGTAACCACGTCAACGCGGTGATCTACAAAGTACGCGATAAGTTCTTTAAGCGTCAAGGTTTGAGGCTTGCCGTTCACCAGCGCCAGATTTATGATGCCGAAGGTGGATTGCAACGCCGTTTTCGAGAAAAGCTGGTTCAGTACGATCTTCGCCATGGCGTCTTTTTTGAGATCAATGACGATGCGCATGCCGTCGCGGTCGGATTCATCATTGGCGTTGGCTATGCCGTCGACTTCCTTCTCCCGCATCAAAACGCCGATGCGTTCCATAAGCGCGGCCTTGTTCACGCCATAGGGAATCTCATTAAAGATAACGCTTTCTTTGCCGTTCTTGCTCGTTTCAATGGCGAACCTGCCCCGCACCAGCACTTTGCCTTTGCCGGTTTTGTACGCATCTCGAATGCCCCCGCGCCCGAAAATAATGCCGCCCGTGGGAAAATCGGGTCCGGTGATGAAACGCATCAACTCTTCTATTGAAATATCGCTATTGTCAATGTACGCGCAGACCGCGTCGCACACTTCGCGGAGGTTGTGAGGCGCCATGTTCGTCGCCATGCCCACCGCGATGCCGCTGGAGCCGTTCACCAGGAGATTCGGCGCGGCGGCGGGCAACACCACCGGTTCTTTCAAGGATTCATCGTAGTTGGGCGCAAAATCCACAGTTTCCTTGCCCAAGTCGAGGAGCATTTCATCGCCCAAACGGGAGAGCTTCGCCTCGGTGTAGCGGGACGCCGCCGGCGGATCCCCGTCCACTGAGCCGAAGTTGCCCTGCCCTTGCACGAGCGGATACCGAAGGGAAAAATCCTGCGCCATACGCGCAAGCGCGTCGTACAGGGACATGTCCCCATGCGGATGGTACTTGCCCATGGCGTCGCCGGTGATGCGCGCGCTTTTCTTTGTTGCGGCGGTGGGGCGCAACCCAAGCTCGTCCATGGAATAGAGGAGTCTGCGATGCACAGGCTTCAAGCCGTCCCTCACGTCCGGAAGCGCCCGCGCCACAATAACAGACATAGCGTAATTCAAATATGCGGTTTTAACTTCATCTTCTATCGCAACCGGAATAATTTTTCCTTTTTTTTCTCCAGTTGCATTCGCATCGCCGGACACGCCGCCGGCTGCGCCGTATATGGTTTCGATATCTGCCACAGTGTTTCCTTATTTCAGAGATTGAGCCGGTTCCACGTCGTATTTTGAAACCGGATGTTTTACATTCTTTATAGTATAGTATAAAAAACGGTTTTTGTCAAAGGCATTGAAAAAACCGCCGAACTCCATGTTCTCGCAGTTGGGAAAGCATCTCAACATCGGCTGAGAACGCGGCGCGGGTTGGCGCCGGACTGTTTGGAATCGGCGCATGACCCGATTGCGCTTGTTTTTTTTCATCCGTTGTGCTATCTTTATTACATGATGTATAAATTTTTCAAAGCCTCTCCAGGCGTCCTCATTCTTGTCGGCATGTTGTTTTTATTCGCGTCCTGCGAATCCTCCCCGCCCAGACAGAATCCCAACATGGTGGCTGACCTCGATCCCGTTGAAATCGGAACGGTTGTGATACAATTCGAAAAATTTTTCTCTTCCTCTCTGGAAGCGAAAGAGGTTAAAGTGTTCTTCGACCCCCGCATCAACGCAGTGTATTTGACGTTCAAATATCAGACGCTGACTTATCTGCAATACTGGGACAAACCCAACCGCGACGCTTTCATCGCGGCGGTTGATCGCTACAAGAGCGACTATAACGCGCAGGCACTGCTCACCAAAGATTCAAAATCCCGCACGATTTATGGGGAAGCGCGGGGCAGGACGGTATGGAGTACGCTGGCCAACTCTTTCTCCGAAAGGGCTGTCGCGCATCCCAAAATACACATCGGCTACTCGTTCAAAAAAAACGCATCGGGACAACTCACCCCCTATTTTACCACCCTCCAGCTTGAAGCGAAGGCGGAAGCGGACAACACGGGATCCGACAACGCGCCCAAAAAGACATCGTTGCGTATCAGAATGTACTACACCCGGGCGCAGGCGGAAACGCTTGCCGCGTATTTCGACGACAGCCACCTGATGGGACTTGTCAGAGATTTTGCAAAACCGCCCAGTACGATCCCTGTTGACGATAATTATTTTAACAGCGCGGAGACTCCGGCGCCTCAGATACAGGCGAATGACGATTTCCCCGCGCCTGAAGCCGAAGCCGGCGGCGGCGACTCAGCCGTTGAAACAACGCCGTAGTTGTACATGAAATCGGAATAGGGTGCTGTGAGATAAACCGCTGAACGAGATCAGGAGCCGCGCAAAACAAAACGTTGCATTTCATTTTTGCGCGGGTCATTAGTTTCCAGGATGTGAGTCAAAAAGCGGTTTCAGAATTTAGATTTCAAAACCGCTTTGAAAACTACTCTCGTTGATTGCCATAGAAACACGGTTGGAATTATGGTTCGCAATGGTATTACTTTAAGCTAAACCCATTATAGGTGAATGTTTTGTTAGCTCCGGCCTTCAAGACAAATTGAACTAAAGAATATTTTTTCTTCGCTGTCTTGAATCGATACTCTCATTTTATCAAGCGGATCGATCTTATATGATTTGCTCTTGCCTTTGTCAATTCCATCATCATCTTCCTTAACGTTCACCTCGGAATCGACATCATATATCTCAACCTTGTCAATCCTGAAAGTATTAGAGTTGTTTTTTATGGTGATTGTACCCTTCGAATCATCTCCATTGGAATTATCTCCGCCGCTATCGCATCCGATAAAGATCAACCCGAATACCAGCATAATACTCAACATTCCCAAAGAAAACATTCTCTTTTTCATAAAAACTCCTTTGCCGTCCAACAAGACGAATTATGATAGATAATCAATCCATACAGACTGATATATATCTTAATACTATTCTAATTAGATTGAATTATTAATATATTTGTATTTAGTTAGATAGAATTTAAAAAGAATCTTGTATACTGTTTCCATGGATGCCAAACTATTTTGTGAAAATGTAAAAAAGGAAATAAAACAGCAAAATGCCACTCAGGGATGGATCGCAAAAGGAATTTATCCACGAGTTAATGACGCTATACGAATAACATCGTCCCTCAACACTTCTGTTGAATATCTCGCAAGCGGCGTGGTACAGCAAGAAGGCGCTGGCAAGAGCGCGGAAATAATAGGCAGGGACTTATCCGTGTATGAACATCTAAAGACAATAGAAAATACCGTCAAGGAGTTAAGCGAGCGTCCGGATCGCCCCAAATACAGGCGGACGCTTCTACCGTAGTTTAGGCGTGAAAAAGGCATAGCCCATACACCTTTTTCGCCCCCGCTTGCTTTAACGCGCCGGCGCAGGCGTTCATGGTCGCGCCGGTTGTATGCACATCATCAAACAGTATAATTTCACTGGGCGGAGTCCGAAAACACTGTATACGGTGGAGGAGGTTGACCGCCCTTTCTTTGTATCCCAGCGTTTTCTGGGTCTGGGAGGGAAGTCGTTTAAGGCAACGGCACACAGGAGTCGCGCCGTTTTTCTTTTCAATCAGGCGGGCGAGATGTTCCATCTGATCCCAACCTTCGCGCTTTATCTTTCCATGCCGGGCAGGAACGGGCGTCAGCGCTGGATCTGTAAAATCTTCAAGAAAAAAACGCAAGGCCTCCAGCAGTTTTTCCGCTAAAAAGTTGCCGACAGCCTTATTTTTCTCAAATTTATAAGCCGATAAGAGCGTCCGGCAGGTTCCGGTATAGGGAAAAATGAGGAGCAACCGGTCAAAGTTACGTCGCCGCGCCTCCTCCGGCATTTCCGTATGCGAGTCGCGGGACGGCTCTCTGCACTGCATACAAAGACCGTTTTCAGAAACAAGCGGTTTCCCGCATATCAAACAACGGTTTTCCAGTTCGACGGGAAATGTTCTTCTGCAATCGGCGCACAGCCCGTACCAAGCGTCCTCTCCGGTGATGAGCGTCTTTTTGCAGATCGCGCAACCAGCCGGAAAAAGGCATTCCCGTGCAAGCGCCGCAACATGCGGCGCATTGCGTATTATATCCATGCGTTTCATACACTATGTACGTGTTTAGGACGCGAGTCACTTCTTACAATTTCTCAATTCTGCATAATTCCAGTTCTTTCAGGCGTTTCTGGTCCACTTTTATATGGAGGTTTTTCTCTTGAGTTGGAATGACCAGCCCTTTCGGACCGTTTTTCGCGCGGCGCAAAAATTTTACGGGCGTGTAAAACAGATCCGCTTCTCCATTGTTGCGGCATTTGGAATAGAACACGGCGAGGTTGCCCGCGTCAAGGAGGACGTCAAGCGGATAGGATTTGCCCGCCCTTTGTCTGACAAACACATACGATCCGGTATAATCGCGTACATGGAGCCACAGATCATTGCCTTTAACATGGCGGCGCAACAGATCGTCGTTTTCAGCCGCGTCCCGCCCCACGATGATAAGCCAGTCATTGCGCCTGAAAGAAAGCCCTGGACGCTTTGCGTCTGTCTTTCTGGTCTGCGCCGAAACGGCGCCATCAACGCCGCCTGAACGATCCACGCCGACCCTGATTTTCTTTTGTAGTACGAGGGGATTGGTCTCAATTAATAGGGCTGCAAGGGTCGTTTCAAGCCGCTCAAGCTCTTTTTTTCCAGCGGCTATCTCTCCCCGCACTTCGGAAAGTCCGTTTTTCGCCTTGCGGTACTTTTCGTAATAGGCTTCCGCCTGCTGGCTGGGGCTTTGTTTTGGGTCAAGCTCTATTCTGATGGTCCCGCCAGTGTAAAAATTCAGCGCGTCAAGCCAAGAATCTCCCGTTTTAATGGAAGCCGCATTTGCAAGGATAATATCCGCGTATTCCTTGAATCGGTTTGAATTGGCGAAATCCGCTTCTTTCTCCGCGAGTTTCTCAAGAGAAGCAAGCAGGCGATTGATGCGGATTTCAAATATCCGCCGCGCCTGCTCACGAAGCGCCTCAAGGGACAACGCGCCGCCCTGTTCTGCGTAAAATGCGTCTATTTTCTCGTTAAAAGAACCGGAACCTTCCAGTTCGCGAATTGCGTAGACTTTCGGCGCGCGCTGTTTTCCCTCCCCATCAAGCGCCGCTTCGGGAGCATAGCGTCCGCCCGTCACTTCATTCCGCTTTGGCAGCCGCCTCATAGCGTCAAGCGCGACGCCCGCCTCATCGACGGCTATCACATTAGCCGCGTTTGACCACAGCCTGACATAGAGTTTTATCTGGCGGGAGATGCCGCAACGAATGGCAAGACGCACGATCCGGTTGTCTCCCAGTTGGACAGCCTCCTCTATCCATCCATTCACCACATGCGCATTAAGAAACTGCGCAAAACGCAAAGGTCTGTCGCTTTTCGGTATGGATTTGAATGTCTCATGCATCCTGCATGCGCCGGGTGTCAGAGCGATGAGTATATTTTTTACGCCCGTCCGTCCATGCGTCTTGAGGCACAGTACATCAAAGGTCGTTTGTACAACCTTTTGAATTTGGGAGCCGGGCAAATCCAACTCCGAGAGAATAAGATCGATTTCTTTCCAGTTTAACGACACGTTCCCTCCAGTTTCGCTTAAAAACAATAATAGCATAAACGGCGACGCAAGAAAAGCGCGTGAAGCGGCGGGCGGCAATTCATAACAGTAAAAAATGTACAATCTTTTCCTTGACAAAGCAAAATAATATACTATAATGAAAAGAAAAGGTAGGCGTTATGGACGGATTATCATTAAAAGAATGTTACGGACATCTTTTCGGACAACTCTCCGAACTTTCTCATGCTCCGGCTAAAATCAATGAATTCAATGTGTATCAAGAAGGAAATCCAAACATCCGCAAAATGATGGATGCAATGCTTAAAGAAAATTTGTTGCCAGGCTCCCGCCTTGAGGGGCGGGAATATTTCGCGGACTTCTTTGAACAGGTCAAGGCGGGAAAACGCGGCTTGCTCCTTTCGGAACATTACAGCAATCTGGACTTGCCGGTTATTTCTTATCTTTTGGAGCATGATGAAAGTGATTTCGGCAAGGAAATCGCACGGAGGATGGTCGCTATTTCCGGCAAAAAACTGAACGAAGACAATCCCTTGGTACGGGCTTATACCGAAGCTTTTACCCGCATTGTGATTTATCCCAGCCGGAGTCTTGCAAAAGTGACAGATCCGGAGGAAAGCAACCGGGGCAAGAAAATCAATATGGCGGCCATGCGCGCCATGGATAGAGCGCGGCTGAACAAGCAGATAATAGCCGTGTTTCCCAGCGGCACCCGTTACAGACCCGGCAAACCGGAAACAAAGCGCGGGGTTCGTGAGATAGATTCTTATCTGCGGATATTTGACATTATGATCCTCGTATCAATCAATGGTTCGTGCTTGCGCCTTTCCCCCGGCAGCCCGGAAGACATGCTCGCAGATCAAGTTTTCCATGACAAAGTTATCGTCGCCTCAAGTCCCGTGATGGAGTGCAAGCCCTTCCGCAAGGCGATCATTAACAGCATCGACACGGCGAGCGGCATTGACCCTAAACAGGCGACCGCCGACCGTATTATGGAATTGCTTGAGGAACAACATATAACATACGAGGCTGTGAAGGCGGCGGAATGAACTGCTATCCCACCCTTTACCTTTAGGTGGGACGGCGCGCCTTCCAATAACCGGCAAGGATGGGGCTATTTGGCGCGGCTATTTTGCCGCTGGCTGGTGTCGCCGCTATCCTCTTTTTTTGCGAACACCACCTTCCTGAAGCTGAATAGATAATCCGCTAAAGAGATATATGCCAGTATCACACAAATAACGGAAAGAACGATGACAATGGTCTTTGTAAAAAGCGGCGGATCAAAACCAAATCGCGCGCAACTTTCCAGCAAAAGGGTATAAAAACAGGTGATGATATACGTGACGGTCTTTGTTTTTCCGCCCTTGCGCGCTCCGATGGCGACTCCCTGCTGGGCGGCCATCAGCCGTACGAAGTTGATGACAAATTCACGATACACGATGAGCAACAGGGCGAAAGGCGGCATATAACCGCTAAAAGCGAGACAGAAAAAAACTGTTACATTGAGTATCACATCACAGAACGGGTCGAACAGTTTGCCGAAATCACTCACTTCATTGCGCTTTCGCGCAAAGTACCCGTCAAAGTAATCGGTGAGTTCCGCAAAGGCAAGCAAAGGGATCATGACAAACACCGATATTTCACCGAAACGCCCCGTCCAAACAGGAATAAAATATACCAAAAAGAAGACCGGCGCAAGAAAACCTCGCAACCATGTAAATTTATCCGCTAGTTTCATACAGAAAGTATACTCTTATCCATCAAAATTGTGAAGCGCCGCCCTCGCCCAAAATTTCCATCACTTCATCAAGCGTAGCGCAGGTTAGGCAATGGCGGACTTTTTCTTCGGCTTCTTTTCGTGAGATGCTGGTGATAGCCCGCTTGACGCCGCCTATGGCGCTTGGGCTCATGCTCAGTTCGGTTATACCCATGCCGACAAGCGTTTGACTAAGCAGGGGATCTCCCGCCATCTCGCCGCAGACGCTGATGGGAATGCCGGCCTTGAGCGCGGCGTCGGCGGTCATCTTGATCGCCCGCAAAACCGCGGCTTGATGCGCGTTCGCAAGTTCCGATAGAGCGTTGTTCCCTCGCTCGGCGGCCATGATGTACTGGGATAGATCGTTTGAGCCAATACTGAAAAAATCAGACGCCGCCGCAAGTTTATCCGCCATGACCGCTGCCGCAGGGGTCTCCACCATTATCCCAAGCGAGACGGGCCATATATGCGCAATGCCCCTCCGCTCAAGATCAGCATGGGCGTTTGCAAGCGTTTCTTTGCAGAAGAGGATTTCTTCCACCGTACTTATCATAGGCGCCATTATCTTTATTTTAAACCCCAGACCCGCCCGTAGTATGGCTCGCAGTTGTCCGGTGAAAAGCTCTCTTTCTCTTTGGCAAAGCCGTATCCCGCGTACGCCGAGGAAGGGATTCGCTTCCTTTTCCCGCTCAATCCACGCAAGAGGTTTGTCCCCGCCTATGTCAAGGGCACGGATGGCAACCGGATCATTAGGGAAAAACGCCAGTATTTCTTTGAGCATGACGGTTTGAGTCTCTTCATCTGGCGCGTTTGGACGGGAAAGAAAGAGAAATTCCGTACGTAACAGCCCAATGCCCTCGGCGTTGGATGCGGCGGCCATTTTTGCGTCCCGCTTTTCGCCCACATTGGCGCGAACATATATTTTCACCCCGTCTGTTGTAACGGCGTTTTTCTTGCTGTCCTCAACATCCCTCTTCTTTTTCTCTTCCCAACTGGCGATCTTTTTTTTGAAGTCAGCCTGCGCCTGCGCGTCGGGGTCAACCGTAACCGAACAATTCTTTCCATCAATGATGACAAGCGTTCCGGTTTCTACGCTTTCATCAAGGCGATAGCCCGATATGCCGGGAATGCCAAGCGTTTTAGCCAGAATCGCCGCATGGGATGTCGCGCCGCCTGTTTCGCTCAAAATGCCGCGAATCCTGTTTTCAAAGCGGACAATCATGGAAGGTTGCGCTTCCGCGGCGGCAAGGATGATGTCGCCGGAATCTTCAGGATCCAGTTCGCCCTGTCCGGTGAGAACGGCAAGTACGCGGGAAGCCACATCATTGATATCAGCCGCTCTTTGCGGAAGGTAGTCTCCAGGCAGTTTGCGGTATTCTAGCGCCAGTTTGTTCATCTTTTGCTGATAAAGAGACGCGGCATCTAGTCTTTCCGTATATATAGCTTTTTTTACCTCATCAATGATGTCCTCGTCCATCAAAATAAGTTTTTGCGCATTGAAGATGCCCGCTTCATCACTGTGTCCGTCTTGAACAAGGCTCGCCTCACGCGCCTCAAGTTCCGTTTTTATTTGCGCGACAGCGGAATCAAAGCGGCGGATTTCCGCCTCGACATCGCTTATCGCCGTTTTTGGACAAGACGCAACCGCGCCTTCGCGGTACAGGCGCCCCATCGCAATTCCCGGCGCGAGAGACAATGGTTTGGTTCGGACGTTCGCCTCAGTTTTAAGAGCGGCGGGCGGCTCGCCGAAGTTGTCTTCAGCAAGTTTTCGAACAGCGCCCAGCGCCTGTTCCGCGTCATCTCCGGATATCCGCACTTCAACCTCGTCTCCAAGCAGTATGCCGAGCAGGGCAAGTTTGTTGACGCTTCGCGCCGATTCCGGACCCTTGTTCCGGCTGACATTCTTCACCCTTATAATTGAGTTAAACGAAGATGCTACGCCGACAAACAGTGAAGCGGGGCGGGCGTGAAGTCCGTTTTTGAGGCGGGCGACAAACGCATACGATAGATAAGCGCCTTCATCTCCAGCGGCGGATTCCCCCGGCTCCGCCGCGACGTCACCCAAGTCGACCTGCTTCGGCATCAAGGCTGCGAGGGCTTCCTGCCTGACAATTTCAAGGCTGGCGCCAATGGAAATCTGCGTTGCGGCGGAGACGGCGCCCTCAACAAGGGGAGCGGAGCAAAGGCGTATACGTCCCGCTTTTTCACTTTCAAGGAATTCAATGGCTGTCTTGGCGCTTAATAACGCGCTTCCCATATCCATGAGTACAAGAACGCCGTCATCTGAATACACCGATTCTATGGACTCCATAATGTCCATCGCGTCGCTGCCGAGTTCGGCGCCGAGTTCAGCGCGACCCTCCCCTACCCCACCGGCGGCGGCTATAGGAAGCGCAAGATTGGAAGAAACATGCCGGGCAAGATAAGCGGCAGCCTCAGACAAAGCCCGGCAATGTGAAACAAGAACAAGTCCTACCAAAACATCACCCTAATATCATGGCGGCGGCTTGCAACAGCAGGAAGGTGCTTGTCGCGCCTGGATCTTGATGACCTATGCTGCGTTCTCCAAGATAGCTGGCGCGACCTTTTTTTGCTTGGAGCGGAATGGTCGCCTTCATTCCCTCTTC
Organism: Treponema sp.; assembly: GCA_031279555.1. Lineage (GTDB taxonomy): Bacteria > Spirochaetota > Spirochaetia > Treponematales > Breznakiellaceae > JAIRKH01. The sequence continues at coordinate 22,375 of JAITIK010000108.1, forward strand.
CGCCGCATCTGCGGCGGCTTTCAGGGCTTCTTTTATGTCATTCCCCTCTTTCTCTTTCAGCGCCGCCAAGGCGGGAAGCCATGCGTCAAACATCGTTTTATCGCCCTTCTGCGCTTTGCCGAGTTGCTCTATACCCTGCACCCCTTTTTCAAGGGCTGCTGTCCACACGCCAAGATCAATCTCCTGTTTGCCGGCAAAGATGACAGATGCGCGAAGAAAAAATGTGCCGTATAAAGGACCGGAAGCGCCGCCCACGGTTTTTATCAAAGACATTGAAGCGCTTTTGAAGGCGGCGCCAATGTTCGCAGGCGGCGCCGCTTCTATTGCGGATACAACGGCATTGAAACCCCGCGCCATATTGACCCCGTGATCCCCATCTCCAATATCAGAGTCGAGCTTGGAAAGGAAATCTTTCTGTTCGGTGTATATGGCGTTGAGCTTTTTCAGCCAGTCAACAATCTGCCGCAACGTTATCATCATATTCCCCAACGGAGACCGGGCGTCAAAACAGGGGCATCCCACAGCTTCACGATATCCGCATCGGCTTTCATAACCGTAATGCTGAAACCTTGCATCTCAAGGGAGGTGATATAACTGCCCACGAGGTTGCGGACAACTTTAACGCCCTTCTTTTTGGCGAGTTCAAACGCCGCATTGTAAAGCACATACAGTTCAATAAGCGGCGTACCGCCCATGCCATTGACAAACAGAATGATCTCTTCTCCCTGCTTCAGCGCCAAATCTTGAGCAACTGGCCCAAACAACATCGCCGCAAGCTCATCCGCGGCTTTAATCTTGATCCGCTCGCGACCCGGTTCCCCATGTATGCCCACGCCAAACTCAATCTCGTCATCGCCAATCTCGAAAATCGGCTTGCCAACGGCAGGCAATGTACAGGAAGTCAGCGCAATGCCCATGCTGCGTCCATTATCTTTACAATAATTGGCGTATTTTATCACGGTTTCAAGCGAATCGCCCCTTTCCGCAGATGCGCCGATGATTTTCTCGGCAAGAACCGTACTGCCGACGCCCCGCCGTCCCGCCGTGTAAAGACTGTCTTCCACAGCGACATCGTCCGCAATGACAATAGCCTCCACTTTGATATTGTCCGCGGCGCAAATATCCGCAGCCATTTGGAAGTTCATAATATCGCCGGTATAGTTTTTCACAAGATGAATGACGCCCGCGCCTGCGTCAACCGCCTTTGTCGCGGCTTCCATTTGGTCAGGCGTGGGAGATGTGAACACTTCACCCGGGCAGGCCGCGTCAAGCATTCCAAGCCCCACAAAACCGCCATGCATGGGCTCATGCCCGCTGCCGCCTCCCGAAATGACAGCCACCTTGCCCTTCCGCGTTGGTTCCTTACGAGTGATGAAATTCGGCTCATAATGAACCTTGATGATATCTCCATGAGCGGCTTCCATGCCCTTTAGAGATTCGACAACCACTTTTGATGGATCATTGATTAGTTTTTTCATAAAAACCTCCTAATAAAAATGATGTGAACAAAGTTTGATTCGCGGTGGGGTCAATGCCCCGCCCTTTAGGACGGTTGAAATTGGCAACGCCAACAAAAGTGGCAATAGACCTCACAATTAAATACTTTCCTTACAGTCGAACCGAAGATTCTCCGAACCTCGTAAATGATGCGATGCGTACAAGCCTCTCCGCCCTGAAGGGCGGAAAGGTTCATTTCACAAACTGCGTGTCGAAATAAAGTTCGCCCCGGTACCGCACAAGTTCGGAACAACCACATCTCCCGCTTTGAATGGAGTCTTCACTTCAAGTTCATCAAGCGACGCCATCGCTTCAAAAATCTTGCCTTTGGGAATGTTTTTGTCGGTCTTCACCGGCATACGAGAAATCGCTCCGCCCGCCGCGCATACCGTCGATGTGATGACCCGTGTGGGGTTGCTGGTTTCCTGCTTGCCGTACTCTTCCCCACGAACGCAGTCGTTTCCGGTTACGGCAAAACCATTGTTTTCGTCAACCTGCAAACGGCATCCCTTCGGACATACGATGCAGACAAGCTCGGTTATCCCGTCAGGGCGTTTTGTACGGAATTTTACAGTGGATCCGCTCATCCTTTCGGCGCTGTTCACGGACACAACAAGAGGAGCGTCCCCCACTCTTTCAAACAATGACTTGGGCAACGTGATTTTTTCCATTTCACCAGGCGCCAAATGTTCGCGTTTAAAAGATGCGATCATTGTATCCCCGCTCTTTACCTCGATCTTTGATGTTTTGTAAATGGCGGTGGAACGGAAGAATATATCAACGCTCTTGTCAACATTCTCAAGACGTATCTTTTGAGGCGCCGTGTATCCTATGCCCTCCCCATTCCACACCTGCATGACCTTTTCAGTTTTTTTGTACACATACTTTGCGGCGGCCGCTCCAGCTCGTATGCTTTCCGCCGTAACAAAGTCAACAAGGTCATGTACATGGGCCACATTTCCACAGGCAAAAATGCCCGGAACACTCGTCTCCATGTTCTCGTACACCACCGGCCCGCTCGTACGGGGGCTGATTTCAATCCCCGCCTGGCGGGAAAGCTCGTTTTCTGGAATAAGTCCCACGGAAAGGAGCAATGTATCACAGTCAAGCGTTTGCTCGGTACCCGGAATAGGCTTGCGCTGTTCATCGACCTGCTGAATAACCACCTGCTCCACCCGCTTGCCGCCTCGAATGTCGGTAACCGTGTGGGAGAGGTAGAGGGGTATATCATAATCTTCAAGACATTGGACGATGTTGCGGGTGAGACCCGATGAATATGGCAACACTTCGTACACGCCGAGGACTTTCGCGCCTTCAAGCGTCAAACGCCGCGCCATGATGAGTCCTATATCGCCTGATCCCAGAACCACGATCCTTTTGCCCACGGTGAATCCTTCAATGTTCATGTAAAGCTGCGCGGCGCCAGCCGTAAATATACCGGCGGGTCTCGCGCCTGGTATGCCGATGGCTCCCCGCGTCCGTTCGCGGCACCCCATTGCCAGCACAATAGCGTCAGCCGCAAGCTGCATATACCCGTTCTTAGCGTGAATCGCGTAGACGGTTCTGTCAGGAGATATGTTAAGAACCATAGCTCCGGTGAGAATTTCAATGGCAGGATATTTGGGAAGCTGTTCTATGAAGCGTTGCGCGTATTCGGGGCCGGTCATCTCTTCCTTAAAATAATGCAGTCCGAATCCATTATGAATGCACTGGTTGAGGATTCCGCCAAGCGTGTCATTCCGTTCAAGTATCAGCACGCTTTTTGCGCCTTGTTCTGCGGCGGATATGCCGGCGGCAAGTCCCGCAGGTCCGCCGCCTACTACAATAACATTGTATATATCTTTCATAGACTCGTCCTCTTCCCTTTTGTCTTTCCGGTAACGATGTACATGCCTTCCTTGTCCTGCGGGATGTCCATCTGGCTGATATTGGCGTATTTGGCGATAAGAGCCAAAACGCGAGGCCCGCAGAACCCGCCCTGACAACGTCCCATGCCGGTGGCGCACCGGCGTTTAACCCCATCAAGCGAACGCGGCGGCAAAGCCCGGTTCAAAGCGTCAACAATTTCACCCTCAGTCACTGTCTCGCACCGGCATACTATGGTACCGTACAAAGGATTTCTCTTTATCGCCGCCCGTTTTTCCTCATCGCTCAAATACTTGAAGCGCGTAACTTTTCGTTTTGCCACGAAGTCGGGATTCGGCGTGGAATCAAGCCCTTTGTCAAGAAGCATGCCGGACACATCTTTGGCAATGGCCGGCGAAGCCGTCAGCCCAGGCGACTTGATGGCCGCCATATTGAAGAATCCCGGCGTCCGCGTTGATTCGCCGACGATAAAATCTTCAAGTCCGGCATCCGCGCGTATGCCAGAGAAATTCCTGATGGATGCGCGTAGGTTCACGGAAGGCACGCAACGGAGGGCGTTTTTCGCCACATATTCAAGCCCGGCCGCCGTACTTTCGGTCGCTTCACGCGGACAGTCCGCGCTGTCCGGCCCTACGATGATGTTGCCGTGTACAGTCGGCGCCACAAGCACGCCCTTGCCAAGTTTGGAGGGACAGGGAAATACCACCATGTTGACCAAGTGAGCTTCTGTAGTGTCGAGGATATAGTATTCGCCCCGTTTGGGGTAAATGGTGAAGAACTTTTCGTCAACCATTTCGCTCACTATATCTGAATTGACGCCCGCCGCATTCACCACAAAACGGGCTGAAAATTCGCCTTTTTTTGTATTGACGACAAAATATCCATTTTCTTTTTTTATACCGGCGACTTCCGCATTAAACTCAATTTTTGCGCCGCCTTTGACCGCGCATTCGGCTTGGGCGATGGCAAACTCCCATGGAGCGATGATGCCCGCTGTCGGCGCGTAAAGCGCGCATATAATGTCCCGGCTCAACGCGGGTTCCATTTTGAAAAGCTCTTCGCCTTCAATAATTTGCAGGCCCGGAACGCCGTTCTTATTGCCCTTAACGTATAGCTTCTCAATACTCTTGCGGTCAGTCTCGTCAAACCCGACCACCAGGGAACCGGGTTTTTTATACATAATATCCAAATCAGCGCAAAGCCGCTCAATCAGGGTATTGCCCTCAACATTGTAGCGCGCCATTTTGGCGCCAGGCGCCGGATCGTATCCAGCGTGAACAATCGCGCTGTTTGACTTTGACGTCCCGTCCGCGACATCGTTCTCCTTTTCTAAAAGGAGCGTTTTTATCTTATAGCGGCTTAATTCATATAAGAGGGAACAACCGCACACCCCTCCGCCTATAATAATAACATCTTCCATTAAAGCAACGCCTCCAGAGGGTATTACAACACTTGAAGAATACCCAAAGCCTTTTCCAAAACACATGGGTTTGAAAAAGGCTCAAAAGCTAATAGTTTGCATCCGCAATTAAACGGGGAATATTTTCTTAAACGCCATAACTACCAGCAAGTCAACGACAAAAAACTCACAAGGACATAGATAGAATGAATTTTAACGTCGTATGTGATATTTTTTCTTCACGGAGGGCGACAGCCCGCCCTTTTGAGGCGGTTCCTACACCAATGGGCAAGGCGACAACGCCTAGTCGATAGCTGACTATCGCCTCATATAATTATGTCTGCGGACAAAATATCCGCGCTTTCCTACCGAACGACAAAACCTTTCCCGCCGCAATGCGGCGGGAAAATTTATCTATTAAATAAAAGGCGTTACCACTTGCGCTACAAGACCGCCGAGAATGGCGCCGATGATCGGCCCAACAACGGGAATCCATGCGTAGCCCCAATCTGAACTGCCCTTGCCTTTCATGGGAAGCAACGCATGAGCGATGCGAGGACCGAGGTCGCGGGCTGGATTGATGGCGTAACCGGTTGTACCGCCGAGGCTGATGCCGATGGTGCAGATAACCGCCCACACATAGAAGTTGCCGGCTTTGACGGCCACATCAGCTTTACAGGCGAGAAGCGTAAACACTAGCACGAAAGTTCCTATAATTTCACTAATGAGATTCGCTGGGATGTTGCGGATAGCTGGTCCTGTTGAGAACACGCCGAGTTGGGTTCCCGGATCCGGCGTCTGATCAAAGTGATCTTTGTACATAAGCCAGACGAGGAAAGCGCCCGCAAAAGCGCCCGCAAACTGGCACAGTATGTAGCCAGGGACTTGCGCCCAAGCCATCCCGCCGGTAACGGCGATAGCAAGAGTAAGCGCCGGGTTAAAACTGGCGCCAGAAGCCGCTCCGAAGATGGTCGCGGGCACAAAAACCGCCAACGCCCATCCAACAGTGATGACTATCCATCCGGAACTATTGCCTTTTGTTTTGCTCAGGATGACGTTTGCCACTACGCCGTCACCCAGCAATATCAATATGCATGTTCCCATAAATTCCGCTAAATATGGATTCATATTATACTCCTCTAAACTTTACAAGTTAATTTTTTTCCCATCCAAGGGAACGTTTGACCGCTTCTTTCCAACCGGCGAGAAGTTTTGCGCGCGCATCGCTTTGCATCGCCGACGTAAACGTCTTATCGACCGCTACATTCTGAAGAATGTCCGCTTGGTCTTTGTAATACCCTACCGCAAGACCTGCAAGGTAGGCGGCGCCCTGCGCCGTAGTTTCAATGACCTTGGGGCGAATGACATCGGTTCCAAGGACGTCCGCCTGGAATTGCATGAGAAAGTTGTTCGCGCACGCGCCGCCGTCAACACGAACCGCCTTGACAGCCGTTCCCGCGTCAAGACCCATTGCGGTAATGACATCCGCGCTCTGATATGCGAGAGATTCAACGGTCGCCCGAATAAAATGCGCTTTTGAAGTGCCGCGGGTGATTCCAACAATAGCGCCGCGCGCATATTGATCCCAATACGGAGCGCCGAGTCCGACAAAAGCCGGAACCACATATACGCCGCCGGTATCTGGAACTTTATTGCAATAGTATTCGCTGACAGCCGCGTCGTCAATAATCTTGAGTCCATCACGCAGCCACTGCACCGCAGACCCAGCCACAAACACGCTTCCTTCCAAAGCGTAGGTTACCTTGCCGTCCAATCCCCAACCAATGGTTGTGAGAAGTCCGTTTTTGCTTTCCACGGCGTTCTCGCCGGTGTTCATCAGGATGAAGCAACCTGTACCATAGGTGTTTTTCACCATGCCAGGTTCAAAGCAACATTGTCCGAACAAAGCGGCCTGCTGGTCGCCGGCAATGCCCGCTATCGGTATGGATTTGCCGTCAATCTCTGTTTCACCGAACACTCCGCTTGAAGGTTTCACTTCTGGAAGCATAGACTTGGGAATATTGAGTTCTTTGAGGATTTCATCATCCCATTGAAGCGTATGGATGTTGAAGAGCATTGTCCGGGAGGCGTTGGTATAATCCGTCGCGTGAACTTTCCCCTTCGTGAGTTGCCAAACCAGCCATGTATCAATGTTTCCGAACGCCAATTCGCCTTTTTCGGCTTTTTCCCGCGCTCCGGGAATATTTTCGAGAATCCAGCGAACCTTTGTTCCGGAGAAGTAGGCGTCAACTATAAGACCGGTTTTATCTTTGATATTTTTATCAAACCCCTTGGCCTTGAGACTGTCGCAATACTCTGCGGTACGGCGGCATTGCCAGACAATGGCGTTATATACCGGCTTGCCTGTCTGACGATCCCATACAACTGTGGTTTCCCGCTGATTCGTGATGCCGATTGCGGCGATATCATCTGACGAGATGCCAGACTTTGCAATGGCCGCAGCCATTACGCCCGATTGTGACCCCCAAATTTCCATAGCGTCATGTTCGACCCAACCCGGTTTAGGGAAAATTTGAGTGAATTCCTGTTGCGCCACACTGACAATGCTACCCTGCTTGTCAAAAATGATACAACGGGAACTTGTTGTACCCTGATCAAGAGCTACCAAATACTTTGCCATAGGTATGTCTCCTCTCCATAAATTGTTTAGTTGCCGCGGCGTACGCCCCGGCCTTAAAAACAAGGCATCTATCAGCAAAAACTGTTTCCCTTATGATGACGCCGTGTCTTTCTAATCTTTACACATTATGTTCCATAAAACTCGAGCCGTCAAGCGAAATTTTTAAAAAAAATTCGCTTGACATTTTTTTACTATTAGTATATATTACTAAATAATAGTAATTATTGAAAACTTGTCTGCATAGATAGACTTTTCAAATTTACAATACATTTTATCTTAGGAGGCTTATATGGCTAATCTAAAAGGCAGCAAAACCGAGAAAAATTTACAGACGGCTTTTGCTGGAGAATCCCAAGCGCGAGGCAAGTATTTCTATTTTGCCGCAAAAGCAAAAGAAGAAGGCTACTCCCGGGTCGCCCAGATTTTTGAAGAGACTGGAAACAACGAATATGAGCATGCAAAAATTTGGCTCAAATACCTAGAGGGAATCGGCGGCACCACCGACAACCTCAAAGCGGCGGCCGCAGGCGAAAATTACGAATGGTCAGACATGTATGCGGAATTTGCAAAGACCGCACAAGAAGAAGGCTTCACCGAAATCGCGGAACGCTTTGAGCAAATCGGCGCCATTGAGAAACTGCACGAAGCTCGTTATCTGAAGCTGTTGGAAGGGCTGGGTAAAGCGGCTCCCGCAGAGGACTTCCTCGCCTGGCAGTGCGTCAATTGCGGAAACGTCATCACCGCGAAAGCGGCGCCTAACAAGTGTCCTGTCTGCGCTTATGCGGATATCCCGTGGTCCGGAGCCACTGCGTACATTTCCAAGAAAGAAGACTTCTAAGTCTTGCTCGCTTAACTCGAATCGTAAAAGGGCTGGTCGGCGTCTAACGATCAGCCCTTTTTTTGTGTCTCAATGCCCTCGCCTTTTTCCCATCCAAATGTCAATGCCGCCGGATTACGCGCTTAAGCGTTTCTATTAGGGCGTCGATGTCGTCCAGAGCGGTTGAGCGTCCCTGAGAGATGCGGACGCCTTCCAGTCGCGCGTCTTTCGTCGCGCCCATGGCTGCGAGTACAGGACGGTCGTTCGAAGCGGAAGAGCAGGCCGAGCCTGTCGAAACGGCGAAGCCTTCATCGTCAAGCGCCCGTACGAGAACTTCGCCCGGAAGACCCTTGACGCGCATCTGGAGAATGTAGGGGGAAAACCGGCTGTCTTCCGCGCATCTGTCTTCCGGTATGAGGGCGCAACGTCCATTTTCACCCAGAAACCTGATAAGACGGGCGAAACGGTCGCGGGCGTTCTCGTATTCGGAGCATGCCTCCTCCTCACCGGCATAGCGCTCCATACAGGAAGCCAGCGCGACCGCCCCTCCGGTGTTTTCCGTGCCGGATCTGACGCCGCGTTCCTGCGCCCCGCCTTTGAAAATGGTTTCAAGCGGTTTTTTAAGGTACAAAAGCCCTATGCCGCGAGGGGCGCCGATCTTGTGTCCGCTCATGGAAGCGGAATCCACCCATGAAAGGGGAAGCGCCTTTCCGCCGGTTTTTCCAAGCGCCTGAACCATATCGCAGTGCAGGTGGATGGGTTTTGACCCGGCGATCCTTCTTTGTCGCAGATATTCGGCAATTTCTTCTATATTATTCACCGCGCCGGTTTCATTGTTCACCGCCATGACAGCGGCGAAACCAGCGTCCGGGTGTTTCTCCAGCGTTTTTTCAAGACAAGCCGCCGTCACCCGTCCGTCCGGTTCAACCGGTATGGGCGCGATCCGCTTGCCCAGCCGTTCAAGCATGAAGCAGTTTTCCCGCACGGACGGATGCTCAACCGCCGAAAAGAGGATGGCGTTTATCCGTGGGCGCAGCAACAAAGAATAAAGAACCAGCGCGTTCGCCTCGGTTCCTCCCGATGTCCAATAGAGTTGTTCGGCGGAAACGCCCAGTACGCGGGCGCACCGTTCGCGGGCGTCTTCCAACATCCGCCGCGCCGCCCGTCCTTCCTCATGCCGGGAAGAGGGATTCCCAAAGGATTTTTTTCCAATTTCAATGACGCCAAGCGGATCAGGCGGCGCGGTCGCGGCCCAATCAAAATAATGACGGTTGTCCATTCTTTTACCTTTAGTCTCAATTCGAGGCGACGGCGCCATCCTGATTAATCGCGGCGCCCGCGCCTACGCAACGCTTCTTCGCGCCGGTCTTGCGCTTCATCAGGCCGCGCTGAGGCGGCGAATAAAGCAACCCCGCCATGAATGGCGGAGTATTGAAGATTTCTCCTTAAATCTTTTGCGTATGTGGGGAAACAAATCTCACACACCCCCAGTTTTACGCCCTACAGGGCGGGGAATTACCCCTTTTAGAGATAAAACATAATGAAACGATCGCTCTTGGTTTCACGCTCAAACCTCCCATTAGCCGTAAAAAGGCCGTCCGTTACGCCGGACACCCTCCGCGTGAACGCGCGGACGCCTTCTTGAATACGCGCCGCCCCATAGAAAGCCGCCTCCAGCCCGTGTATACGCGCCGTTACGCCGGACACCCTCCGCCTGAACGCG